>NZ_JBJZOH010000060.1:0-21642 GCF_047200595.1 Streptomyces sp. MS19
GCCCCCCTGGTCCGCTGCGGGGCACCGCAAAGCGCGGCGCCGCCGCGGAGGATTCCGCAGCGGCGCCGCGCCGTGTCGTCGCCGGCCCCACGCCGTCGCCCCGAGTCAGACGGCGTGGGGAACCGGCGGGTCCTTAACTCTCCGCGAGGATGTGCGAGAGTTCCGAATCGAGGTCGAAGTGGCGGTGTTCCGTGCCGGGCGGGACAGCGGCGTCCGTCCGCTTCAGGAACGATTCCAGTGCTCGGGCCGGGGCCTCCAGCAGTGCCTCGCCCTCCGGCGAGCTGAGGGCGATGCAGACGACGCCCTGGCCGTGGCTCCTGGAGGGCCACACCCGGACGTCTCCCGTGCCGGTGGGCCGGTGCAGCCCCTCGGCCAGGAGATCGCGGGCGAAAACCCATTCGACGGTTTCTTCGGCTCCGGTGTGAAACGTCGCATGTACGGCGTAGGGGTCCGCCGTGTCATACCGCAGCCCCGCGGGTACAGGTAGTGAGGACTCGCTCGATACGACGAGGCGCAGGTGCAGCTCGCAGCTGACCGTGGTGTTCATAAGCGCCAGGGCCTTTCGCTCAGTGTGCGCTCGGGGATTCGCACGTCGGCCAAATCGACATGCCACGTACCCGTCGGTTGTAAACACCTACGCCCTCATTGCGCCGGATAATCTCATTCCAATGGGCGAATAGAGATAAGCGATATAGCAGGAGACGACTTGAAGGGACGCGCGTCCGCCGCCCGCTATCGGTTCACCGCCGGCTGGTCGCTCCCCGCTCCGCCGGCCGCCGTGTTCCGCGTGCTCGCGGAGCCGGGGGGCTACCCGCGGTGGTGGCGCGAGGTGCGGGAGGTGACGCCCACGGGTCCCGACAGCGGGCGCTGCCGCTTCCGCTCGGTCCTGCCCGTAGCGCTGCGCGTCACCGTGCGGGCGGTCCGCCGCGACGCGGCGGCGGGCGTTCTGCTGGTCGAGCTGGGCGGCCACCTCGACGGCTGGCTGAGCTGGACCGTCACCGGCGACGGGAACGGGGGCGCGTCCGTGCGCATCGAGCAGGACACCGCCCTGCTGCACCCCCTCCTGCGCCGCTTCCCCCGGCCCGCACGCCCCGTGTTCCGCGCCAACCACGCGGTGATGATGAGGTCGGGGGAGCGGGGCCTGCGCGCCTGGCTGCGGACGCATTTGGACGACGGGTGACCTGCCCTGTATGGTTCTTCCCGTGCCGCAAGGCGCAAGCCCACAGGGGCGATTAGCTCAGCGGGAGAGCGCTTCGTTCACACCGAAGAGGTCACTGGTTCGATCCCAGTATCGCCCACATGTGCGAGGTGGCCCGTTCTTCACCGAGAAGGTGAGGAACGGGCCACTTTCTCTTTGTCTTCCTTTGTCCGCCGCTCCCGTCCCCCTCCCTCCGCACGCCCGCGCGCGGCCCGGCGCCCGGCCCTCCGGGGCCGCCGTCCGACCGCTTCGCCCGCGAGGGCGCCCGCTCGGTACGATGCGGAACTGCGCGGCCCCACGCCGCGCCCCGCCAGCCATGAGTCAGGAGAGACCGGTGTCAGACGTCCGTGTGGTCATCCAGCGCGATTCCGAGCGGGAAGAACGCGTGGTGACCACGGGCACCACGGCCGCCGCGCTCTTCGAGGGCGACCGCTCCGTCGTCGCCGTCCGCACCGGTGACCGGCTCCGCGACCTCGCCTGGGAGCCCGCCGACGGTGACGTCGTCGAGCCCGTCGCCATCGACTCCCCGGACGGACTGGACATCCTGCGGCACTCGACCGCCCATGTGATGGCCCAGGCCGTCCAGGAGCTGTTCCCCGAGGCCAAGCTGGGCATCGGCCCGCCCATCAAGGACGGCTTCTACTACGACTTCGACGTCGCCGAGCCGTTCACCCCCGAGGACCTCGGGCGCATCGAGAAGCGCATGCAGCAGATCCAGAAGCAGGGCCAGCGCTTCGCCCGCCGCGTCGTCACCGACGACGAGGCGCGCGCCGAACTCGCGGGCGAGCCTTACAAGCTGGAGCTGATCGGCCTCAAGGGCGCCGCCGCCGACGCGGCGGACGGGGCGGGCGCCGAGGTCGGCGCGGGCGAGCTGACCGTCTACGACAACGTGGACGCCAAGACCGGCGAGCTGTGCTGGAAGGACCTGTGCCGGGGCCCGCACCTGCCCAGCACCCGGCTGATCCCGGCGTTCAAGCTGATGCGCAGCGCCGCCGCCTACTGGCGCGGCAGCGAGCGCAACCCGCAGCTCCAGCGCATCTACGGCACCGCGTGGCCGTCGCGGGACGAGCTCAAGGCCCATCTCGCGTTCCTCGCCGAGGCCGAGAAGCGCGACCACCGCAGGCTCGGCACCGAGCTGGACCTCTTCTCGATCCCCGAGGAGCTCGGCTCGGGGCTCGCCGTCTTCCACCCCAAGGGCGGCACGGTCCGCCGGGTCATGGAGGACTACTCGCGCCGCCGGCACGAGGAATCCGGCTACGAATTCGTCAACACCCCGCATATCAGCAAGCGGAAGCTCTTCGAAATCTCCGGGCATCTGCCGAACTACGCGGAATCCATGTTCCCGCCCATGGAATTCGAAGGCCAGGATTATTATCTCAAGGCCATGAACTGCCCGATGCACAATCTGATCTTCCGGGCACGCGGCCGCTCCTACCGTGAATTGCCGCTGCGGCTGTTCGAGTTCGGCACCGTCTACCGGTACGAGAAGTCGGGCGTCGTCCACGGCCTGACCCGCACCCGCGGCTTCACCCAGGACGACTCCCACATCTACGCCACCAAGGAGCAGATGCCGGACGAGCTGGACGCCCTGCTCACCTTCGTCCTGAACCTGCTGCGCGACTACGGCCTCAACGACTTCTACCTCGAACTGTCCACCCGGGGCGACTCGGAGAAGTTCATCGGCGAGCCCGAGGAGTGGGCCGAGGCCACCGAGGCGCTGCGCCAGGCGGCCGGAAAGCAGGGCCTGGAACTCGTCCTCGACCCCGGCGGCGCCGCCTACTACGGGCCGAAGATCTCCGTGCAGGCCAGGGACGCGATCGGCCGTACCTGGCAGATGTCCACCATCCAGGTGGACTTCCAGCAGCCCAAGCGCTTCGGCCTGGAGTACACCGCCGCGGACGGCTCCCGGCAGACGCCGGTGATGATCCACCGGGCGCTGTTCGGCTCGATCGAGCGCTTCTTCGCCGTCCTGCTGGAGCACTACGCGGGCGTCTTCCCGCCGTGGCTCGCGCCGGTGCAGGCGGTCGGCATCCCGATCGGCGACGGGCACGTGTCCTACCTGGAGGAGTTCGCCGCCGAGGCGAAGGCCGCCGGGCTGCGCGTCGAGGTCGACAGCTCGTCCGACCGCATGCAGAAGAAGATCAGGAACGCGCAGAAGGCCAAGATCCCCTTCATGGTCATCGCGGGCGACGACGACATCGCCCAGGGCGCGGTCAGCTTCCGCTACCGCGACGGCTCCCAGAAGAACGGCATCCCGCGCGCCGACGCGCTCCGCGAGATCGCCGAGGCCGTCGGCACCCGCGCCCAGGTCTGAGCGCCACCGGGCCCGGGGCCGTGTCCGCCGTCCCGGGCGCCGGTCCGCACGCCGCCCGCACGCCATATGCTGGCCGCCATGAGCAGCGAGCCGGAGCAGCAGATCGGAGTCGGGACGCCGGACGCGTTCCAACGCCTGTGGACCCCTCACCGGATGGCCTACATCCAGGGCGAGGGCCGGCCGACGGGGCCCGGCGCCGACGACGGCTGCCCGTTCTGCTCGATCCCCGGCAAGAGTGACGAGGACGGGCTGATCGCGGCGCGCGGCGAGAGCGTCTACGCCGTCCTCAACCTCTACCCGTACAACGGCGGGCACCTCCTCGTGGTGCCCTACCGGCACGTCGCCGACTACACCGACCTCACCGGCCCCGAGACCGCCGAGCTGGCCGAGATGACGAAGCGCGCCATGACCGCGATCCGCGTCGCCTCGGGGGCCCACGGCTTCAACATCGGCATCAACCAGGGCGTGGCGGCCGGGGCGGGCATCGCACCCCACCTGCACCAGCACGTCGTGCCGCGGTGGGGCGGTGACGCGAACTTCATGCCGGTCGTCGGCCACACCCGCGTGCTGCCCCAACTGCTCGCCGACACGCGGCGGATGCTCGCCGCGGCCTGGCCGTCGGCCTGATCCCCTGCCGCTCCGGCCGCGCGCGGCCGGAGCGCGGGGTCACATGTTGTACTCGTCCGCCTGGCGCGGCTCCGCCGCCTCCACCTGGCCGCTGAGCGCCTGCGAGCGGCTGTCGAACGGGGCGATCTCCACGCCGTTCTCCGCCAGCACCTTTATCGCCGCCGCGTGCGCCACGCGCAGGACCGGCGTCGCCGTGCGCAGCACGTCGTCCACCATGAAGCGGTGCCGCCACGGCTTCTCCGCCCAGGTGTGCCGCAGGCCGAACGGCTCCGGCAGGCTGATCGTCCCGCCCCACTTGTCCAGCCGGTCGGGGAACCACGTCAGCGGCGCCCGCGCCGCCAGCCGCACCACCTCGCGCGGCTTCACCAGCGGCAGGTTCTGCTTGCGCTTCTTCCACGGCCGCAGCGGATCGCGGAACTCGCGGGTCGGCGTGTCCGGGCCCTTCCTGAACCAGCCGTGCAGCGGCCCCAGCGCGTGCCCGGTCACCTCGATGCGCAGCGTGTGGTGCAGCACGGTCACACTGATCATCATCGTGATGATCAGCTCGCCGTCCCAGAGGATGAACTGCGCGCCGACGTAGTGCCGGTCGCCCTTGTCGTACTGCTGCTCGTTGCAGATCCGCTGGACCTCGACGTTGCTGAAGCTGAACCCGTCGGCCGCGGGACCGTCCGGGCGCGACACCTCGCCCGCGCCCTCGCCCACATGCCGCACGACCCAGTGCACTATCGACGGCGGCGTGAACCCACCCGTGTGCAGCGGCCCGCGTTCCAGCATCCTGAGCTGGTCGCCGATCGCCCGCGCCACGTCCCAGCTGCGGAACGGGTCGATCTCCCGGCCGGAATCCTTCGGCCGCAGCTCCTCCGCCAGCTGCCAGCTGCCCCAGCGCACGCCCATGCCCAGTATCCCCTTGGGCCCGGCGTAGTGGACCATGTTGCTGGCCTGCTCCGCCCTGAGCTTCGCGAGGCCGACGCGCAGCCGCTCGGCCTCGGCGTCGTTCGGGTTGCGCGGCACCGCCTCGGGGATACGGGCGCCCGCCCCGCCGCCGCCGAGCAGCGCCGACCAGTGGGCCCGCAGGTTCTTGGCCGTCCGCTCGCAGACCTCCCGCGCCAGGAACCAGCCGAGCACGGGCGCGGGCAGCATGGCCCACACGTACAGCTGCACGACGCCGTCCGCCGGGATGGCCAGCACCGCGAGCACGGCGACCCCGGCGAGCAGGAACAGCAGCAGCGTGCCCAGCGCGCCCGCGCGGCGGCCCTGCGACCCGGCGAACGTCCGCCGCAGCTGGAACAGCCCCAGCCAGAACAGCACACCCGGCAGGAACAGCACGCCGAACGCCACCATGATCGCCGTCAGCTGCCGGTCGCGCTGCTTGCGGATGCGCTTCGAGTTGAGCGCGTGCTCGACCACCGTCTGCGGATCGACGCCGAACGACTGGACGAGCGGCTTGCGGCCGTCCGCCAGCATCCGCTTCTCCACGGCACGGGCGAACGCCTCGCCCAGGTTCGGCTCCAGCAGCGAGAACCGCCCGGTCTTCACCTCGGCCGCCTCGTTCGGCGTCCTGATCTCCTCGGGCGGAGTGTCCCGGTACGCCACGGACGCGATGGCGTTCGCCACGCCCGTCAGCCCGCTGCTCGCCCCGGACAGGGGCACCTGGGCGCCGGGCGCGAAATCGAACTCGACTCCCGTCCCGCCGCCGTCCAGACCCGCCATGGGCACCCCCAGCTCTCGACCGCCGCCGAACACCGGCCGCTGACAGGGCAGTTCCCCTCGGCCGGGCGCGGCACACACCTGAACGGCCGCAAGCCTAGCGGCGCGCGGCCCGCGCCACCCGGCCCGCGGACCATCTCCGGCCAACTTCCCGCCCCCGCCGCCCCCGCCCTCCCCGCCTGCCTCCCGGCCCACGTCCCCGCCCCGCCCACGGGCGCCGCACGGGCCCGGCGGCGGCGTGACTACGATGGGCCCTTCCGGTGGCCGTCCGACCGCGCGGCCGCTCCGACCCCTGGGAAGGACATGCTCAACAAGTACGCGCGTGCCTTTTTCACGCGTGTCCTCACGCCATTCGCCGCCCTGCTGATCCGCCTGCGCGTGACTCCCGACATGGTCACCCTGACAGGAACGGCCGGAGTGATGGCGGGCGCGCTGGCCTTTTTCCCCAGGGGCGAGTTCTTCTGGGGCACGGTCGTCATCACGCTGTTCGTCTTCTCGGACCTCGTGGACGGCAACATGGCGCGCCAGATCGGCACGTCCAGCCGCTGGGGCGCGTTCCTCGACTCCACGCTCGACCGGGTCGCGGACGCCGCGATCTTCTCCGGCATCGCGCTGTGGTACGCGGGCCGGGGCGACAACGAGATGCTGTGCGCCGTCACCCTCTTCTGCCTCGCCAGCGGCCAGGTCGTCTCCTACACCAAGGCGCGCGGCGAGAGCATCGGCATGCCGGTGAAGGTCAACGGCCTGGTGGAACGCGCCGAGCGCCTCGTCATCACCCTCGTCCTCGCGGGCTTCGCCGGCTGGGAGCGCACGTTCGACGTGCCGCACATCGGCGTCCTCCTGCCGATCGCGCTGTGGGTCGTCGCGGCGGGCAGCCTGGTCACCCTCGTCCAGCGCATGGTCACCGTGCGCCGGGAGGCCGCCGAGGCGGACGCGGCGGAGGCGGACGCGGCGAGGGGGCACGGCACCGCATGAGGGAACGCCTCTCGGACGCCCTCTACGGCCTCGGCTGGAGCGCCGTCAAACGCCTCCCGGAACCCGCCGCCATGGCCCTCGGCCGCCGCATCGCCGACACCGCGTGGCGCCGCCGGGGCAAGGGCGTCCTGCGGCTGGAGTCGAACCTCACCCGCGTCGTCCCCGACGCAGGGCCCCGGCGCCTGCGGGAGCTGTCCCGGGCCGGGATGCGCAGCTACCTGCGCTACTGGATCGAGTCCTTCCGGCTGCCCGTCTACGGCGCCGACCGGATAAGGACCGCCTTCGCGCCCGCCGACGCGCACCTGCTCACCGACGGGCTCGCCTCCGGGCGCGGCGTCGTCCTCGCCCTCCCGCACATGGGCAACTGGGACCTCGCCGGCGCCTGGGTCGTCACCGCGCTCGGCACGCCGTTCGCGACCGTGCAGGAGCGCCTGAAGCCCGAGTCGCTGTTCGACCGCTTCGTCGCCTACCGCGAGGGCCTCGGCATGCAGGTGCTGCCGCACACCGGCGGCGCCTCGTTCGGCACCCTCGCGCGGCGGCTGCGGGCGGGCGGCCTCGTCTGCCTCGTCGCCGACCGCGACCTGACCCGCTCCGGCGTCGAGGTCAGCTTCTTCGGCGACACCGCCAGGATGCCCGCCGGGCCCGCGCTGCTCGCTCAGCAGACCGGCGCGCTGCTCCTGCCGGTGAGCCTGTGGTACGACGACTCACCGGTCATGCAGGGGCGCGTCCACCCGCCCGTCCCCGTGCCCGACACTGGTACGCGTGCGGAGAAGACCGCCGTCATGACGCAGGCCCTTGCGGACACCTTCGCCGGAGCCATCGCCGCGCACCCCGAGGACTGGCACATGCTCCAGCGGATGTGGCCGGGCGACATCCCGCCGCGTGCCGGAGCATGAGCCGGGGGCGGCGGGCGCAGCGGATGGACCGGACGGTGCGGGTGAGACGCGGGTGAGAAGGAGCACGGCATGAGGATCGGCATCGTCTGCCCGTACTCCTGGGACGTCCCGGGCGGCGTGCAGTTCCACGTCAGGGACCTGGCGGAGCACCTGATCAGACTCGGTCACACGGTCTCCGTCCTCGCGCCCGCCGACGACGACACGCCCCTGCCGCCGTACGCCGTGTGCGCCGGACGCGCCGTGCCCGTCCCGTACAACGGGTCCGTCGCGCGGCTCAACTTCGGCTTCCTCTCCGCCGCGCGTGTCCGCCGCTGGGTGCACGAGGGTGACTTCGACGTCCTCCACGTCCACGAGCCCGCCACACCGTCCCTCGCCCTGCTGACCTGCTGGGCGGCGCGCGGCCCCATCGTCGCCACCTTCCACACGTCCAACCCGCGCTCCCGCGCCATGATCGCCGCCTACCCCATCCTCCAGCCCGCGCTGGAGAAGATCAGCGCCCGCATCGCCGTCAGCGAGTACGCCCGCCGCACGCTGGTCGAGCACCTCGGCGGCGACGCCGTCGTCATCCCGAACGGCGTGGACGTCGGCTTCTTCGCCCGCGCCGAGCCCAGGCCGGAGTGGCAGGGCGACACCATCGGCTTCATCGGCCGCATCGACGAGCCGCGCAAGGGCCTGCCCGTCCTGATGCGCGCCCTGCCCCGCATCCTCGCCGGGCGGCCCGGGGCCAGGCTCCTCGTGGCGGGCCGGGGCGACACGGAGGAGGCCGTCGCCGGGCTCCCGCGCGAGATGCGGGACCGCGTCGAGTTCCTCGGCATGATCAGCGACGAGGACAAGGCGCGGCTGCTGCGCAGCGTCGACCTGTACGTGGCGCCCAACACGGGCGGTGAGAGCTTCGGCATCATCCTGGTCGAGGCGATGTCGGCGGGCGCGCCCGTGCTGGCCAGCGACCTGGACGCCTTCGCGCAGGTGCTCGACGGCGGCGGCGCGGGGGAGCTGTTTCCCAACGAGGACGCCGACGCGCTCGCCGCGGCGGCCGTGCGTCTCCTGGGGGCGCCCGACCGGCTCGCCGAGCTGCGTGAACGCGGCAGCGCGCACGTCCGCCGCTTCGACTGGGCCACGGTCGGCGCCGACATCCTCGCCGTCTACGAGACGGTGGCGGCCGGGGCCGGCGCCGTCGCGCCCGACGACAGGACGGGCCTGCTGGGGAGGCTCGGCTTCGCCCGCGACTGACCTGGCACTAGGGTGACCCGGCGTGACCACCGTCATCTGGATCGCCGTCGCGCTCGTCCTCTTCGCGGGCTACCTCAGCTGGACCGCCGGCCGGCTCGACCGCCTGCACGCCCGCATGGACGCCGCCCGCGCCGCCCTCGACGCCCAGCTGCTGCGCCGCGCGTCCATCGCCCAGGAAGTCGCGACCGCCGGCATCTTCGACCCCGCCGCCTCGATGGTCCTCTACCAGGCCGCGCACGGCGCCAGACTCGCTCCCGAGGAGCAGCGCGAGGTCGCCGAGAACGAACTCAGCCAGGCCCTGCGCGCCGTGCTCGCGGACACCACGCAGCTGCGCGTCGTACGGGACGCGCCCGGCGGCGACGACACCGCCGACGAACTGGCCGCCGCCGTCCGCCGCGTCCCCATGGCACGCCGCTTCCACAACGACGCGGTGCGCGCCGCGCGGGCCCTGCGGCGGCACCGGATGGTCCGGTGGTTCCGGCTGGCGGGTCACGCGCCGTTCCCCATGGCGTTCGAGATGGACGACGAGCCGCCGCCCGTCCTGGTCGAGTACGCGGCCGGGCGCGTCGGTCCCTGACCGGGAGCGGTCCACCTGGGGACGATTGGCCCTTTCCCCGGGAGCCACCGCGCGGTTTCCTGGACGTGTGGCATGAGCCGTCCGCCGTTTCGCGCCCCTCTCCGGGCCCCGCGGGACGGCATCCGAACGGGCTTACGATGGAGTGACCGTCCCGTCACGTTCGCGGCCGTCCGTCCCGTTCGCACCGCCGCGCCCCTGCCCGGAACGCCGCCCGTACCACCGACACCGCCGAGTGAGGTCGAATCCGTGAGCACGTCCCCCAGCACTCCCCGTACCCCCGAGACCGGCACCGCCCGCGTCAAGCGCGGCATGGCCGAGCAGCTCAAGGGCGGGGTGATCATGGATGTCGTCACGCCCGAGCAGGCCAGGATCGCCGAGGACGCGGGCGCCGTCGCCGTCATGGCGCTGGAGCGCGTACCGGCCGACATCCGCAAGGACGGCGGCGTGGCCCGCATGTCCGACCCCGACATGATCGACGGCATCATCGAGGCCGTCTCCATCCCCGTGATGGCCAAGTCCCGCATCGGTCACCTCGTCGAGGCCCAGGTCCTCCAGGCGCTCGGCGTCGACTACATCGACGAGTCCGAGGTCCTCACCCCGGCCGACGAGGTCAACCACACCGACAAGTGGGCCTTCACCACGCCGTTCGTCTGCGGCGCCACCAACCTCGGCGAGGCCCTGCGCCGCATCGCCGAGGGCGCCGCGATGATCCGCTCCAAGGGCGAGGCCGGCACCGGCAACGTCGTCGAGGCCGTCCGCCACATGCGCCAGATCAAGGGCGACATCGGCCGCCTGCGCGCGCTCGACAACAACGAGCTGTTCGCCGCCGCCAAGGAGCTGCGCGCCCCGTACGAGCTGGTCCGCGAGGTCGCCGAGCTGGGCAAGCTGCCCGTCGTCCTCTTCTCCGCGGGCGGCGTGGCCACCCCCGCCGACGCCGCGCTGATGCGCCAGCTCGGTGCCGAGGGCGTCTTCGTCGGCTCCGGCATCTTCAAGTCGGGCGACCCGGCCAGGCGCGCCGCCGCCATCGTGAAGGCCACGACGTTCTTCGACGACCCGAAGGTGATCGCCGACGTCTCGCGCGGCCTCGGCGAGGCCATGGTCGGCATCAACATCGACGTCCTGCCCGAGGGTGAGCGCTACGCCACCCGCGGCTGGTGAGGGGAACCCCGCGCACGTGACCGAGCCCGCCACCGCCACGACCGCCGCCAGCCCCGTCGTCGGCGTCCTCGCACTCCAGGGGGACGTCCGCGAGCATCTCGCCGCCCTGGCCGCCGCCGGGGCCGAGCCCCGGCAGGTCCGCAGGCCCGACGAACTCGCCGCCGTGGACGCCCTGGTGATCCCCGGCGGCGAGTCCACCACGATCTCCAAGCTCGCCGCCGCCTTCGGCCTCCTCGAACCGCTGCGCGAGCGCGTACGGGCCGGGATGCCCGTCTACGGCTCCTGCGCCGGGATGATCATGCTCGCTGACAAGATCCTCGACCCGCGGTCGGGCCAGGAGACCGTCGGCGGCATCGACATGATCGTGCGGCGCAACGCCTTCGGGCGGCAGAACGAGTCGTTCGAGGCCGCGGTGGAGGTGGCGGGCGTGCCGGGCGGGCCGGTCGAGGGCGTCTTCATCCGGGCGCCCTGGGTCGAGTCCACCGGCGCCGCGGCCGAGGTGCTCGCCGAGCACGAGGGCCACCCCGTGGCCGTGCGGCAGGGGAACCTGCTCGCCACCGCGTTCCACCCCGAACTGACCGGCGACCACCGTGTGCACCGGCTGTTCGTCGGGATGGCAGGACGCGCGGCGGGCGCCGACGGTGCGTGACCCGCGGTAGCGGGCTGCCGGTAGGATCACCACGTTGGTTGAAGTTCTCGGTGACATCGAAGGAGCAGCGCTGTGTCCGGCCACTCCAAGTGGGCAACCACCAAGCACAAGAAGGCCGTGATCGATGCCAAGCGCGGCAAGCTGTTCGCAAAGCTGATCAAGAACATCGAGGTCGCGGCCCGCACCGGCGGCGGTGACCCGGACGGCAACCCCACCCTCTACGACGCCATCCAGAAGGCCAAGCGGAGCTCCGTCCCGAACACGAACATCGACCGCGCCGTCAAGCGCGGCGCGGGCCTTGAGGCCGGCGGGGCCGACTACCAGGCGATCACGTACGAGGGCTACGGCCCCAACGGCGTCGCGGTCCTCGTCGAGTGCCTCACCGACAACCGCAACCGCGCCGCGTCCGACGTCCGGGTCGCCATGACCCGCAACGGCGGCTCGATGGCCGACCCCGGCTCGGTGTCGTACCTCTTCAACCGCAAGGGCGTCGTCCTCGTCCCGAAGAACGGCCTTGCCGAGGACGACGTGCTCGGCGCCGTGCTCGACGCGGGCGCCGAGGAGGTCAACGACCTGGGCGACTCGTTCGAGGTCGTCAGCGAGGCGGGCGACCTGGTCGCCGTGCGCACCGCGCTTCAGGAGGCCGGGATCGACTACGACTCGGCCGAGGCGAGCTTCGTCCCCACCATGCAGGTCGAGCTGGACGAGGACGGCGCGCGCAAGATCTTCCGCCTGATCGACGCCCTGGAGGACAGCGACGACGTGCAGAACGTCTTCGCCAACTTCGACGTCACCGACGAGATCATGGCCAAGGTCGAGGCCTGACCCACTCCCGCCGCGGCGCCGGTCACGCGCCGCTGCCCGGCGTTGTCAGTGCCGGCCGGTAGCCTGCCGGGCAGACCGGCCGGAGGGGCCGGACCTGCCGGTCACGACCTGGCCGGAACGGGCGAACGAGGGAGGCCGTCGGTGCGCGTGCTCGGCGTCGATCCAGGACTGACCCGCTGCGGCATCGGCGTCGTCGACGGCCTCGCGGGCCGCCGGCTGAGCATGGTCGGCGTGGGCGTCGTGCGCACCCCGGCCGACCTCGACACCGCCAGGCGGCTCGTCCTCGTCGAGCGCGGCATGGAGGAGTGGCTGGACACCCACCGGCCCGAAGCGGTCGCCGTGGAGCGGGTGTTCAGCCAGCACAACGTCCGTACCGTCATGGGCACCGCGCAGGCGAGCGCCGTCGCGATGCTCTGCGCGGCCCGGCGCGGCCTGCCCGTCGCCCTCCACACCCCCAGCGAGGTCAAGGCCGCCGTCACCGGCTCCGGCCGCGCCGACAAGGACCAGGTGGGCGCGATGGTCACCCGCCTGCTGCGGCTCGACGCGCCCCCCAGGCCCGCCGACGCGGCCGACGCCCTCGCCCTCGCCATCTGCCACCTGTGGCGGGCACCGGCGGCCTCCCGCCTCCAACAGGCCCACGCCGCCGCCCGCCGCGCCACGGCCCCCGCTCGGAAGGGCACCCTCCCGTCATGATCGCCTTCGTCTCAGGACCGGTCGCCGCCCTGGCCCCCGACACCGCCGTGGTGGAGGTCGGCGGCATCGGCGTCGCCGTGCACTGCACCCCCGGCACCCTCGCCGGACTCCGCGCGGGCGAACAGGCCAGACTCGCCACCTCCCTCGTCGTCCGCGAGGACTCGCTCACCCTCTACGGCTTCGCCGACGAGGACGAACGACAGGTCTTCGAACTCCTTCAGACCGCCAGCGGCGTCGGTCCCCGGCTCGCCCAGGCCATGCTCGCCGTCCACAGCCCCGACGCACTGCGCCGCGCCGTCGCCGCCGGGGACGAGAAGGCGCTCACCGCCGTCCCCGGCATCGGCAAGAAGGGCGCCCAGAAACTCCTGCTCGACCTCAAGGACCGGCTCGGCGCCCCGGTCGGCACCCACCCGGCCGGTCTGCCCGCCCAGGCCCCGGCGGGCTGGCGCGACCAGCTGCTCGACGCGCTCGTCGGCCTCGGCTACGCCCAGCGCGAAGCCGACCGGGCCGTCACCGCCGTCACCCCCGACGCCGAGGCCGTCACGGCGGCGGGCGGCCAGCCCTCCGTCCCGGTGCTGCTGCGCGCCGCCCTCCAGACCCTCAACCGCGCCCGCTGACCCGCACACCCACCCCAGGAGGCGATCCCCGTGACCCGGGACGAGTACGCGACCGAGGACGAGGACCGTCTCGTCCGGTCGGCGGCGGACGGGGACGACCTCGCCGTCGAGGCGGCCCTGCGCCCCCGGGACCTCGGCGAGTTCATCGGCCAGGGCCGGGTGCGCGAGCAGCTCGACCTGGTCCTGCGCGCCGCGCGCGCCCGGGGCGCCACCGCCGACCACGTCCTTCTCTCCGGGGCGCCGGGGCTCGGCAAGACGACGCTCTCCATGATCATCGCGGCCGAGATGAACGCGCCCATCCGCATCACCTCGGGCCCGGCCATCCAGCACGCCGGGGACCTGGCCTCGATCCTCTCCTCGCTCACCGAGGGCGAGGTCCTCTTCCTCGACGAGATCCACCGCATGTCGCGTCCCGCCGAGGAAATGCTCTACATGGCGATGGAGGACTTCCGGGTCGACGTGGTCGTCGGCAAGGGCCCGGGGGCCACGGCCATTCCGCTGGAACTGCCGCCGTTCACCCTCGTCGGGGCCACGACCAGGGCGGGACTTCTGCCGCCCCCGCTGCGCGACAGGTTCGGTTTCACCGGACACATGGAGTTCTACGACACCGCGGAACTCGAACGCGTCATCCACCGCTCCGCGGGGCTCCTGGACGTACGGATCACCGAGGGCGGCGCCGCCGAGATCGCGGGCCGCTCCCGCGGCACCCCCCGCATCGCCAACCGGCTGCTGCGCCGTGTCCGCGACTACGCCCAGGTCAGGGCGGACGGCGTGATCACCGAGGACGCCGCCACCCGCGCCCTCGCGGTCTACGAGGTGGACGAACGCGGCCTCGACCGCCTCGACCGCGCCGTGCTGCACGCCCTGCTGCACCTCTTCGGCGGCGGGCCCGTGGGCCTGTCCACGCTGTCCGTCGCGGTCGGCGAGGAGCGTGAGACAGTGGAAGAGGTCGCCGAGCCGTTCCTCGTCCGCGAGGGACTGCTGGCCCGCACCCCCAGGGGACGGGTCGCCACTCCGGCGGCCTGGCGGCACATGGGCCTGGAACCACCGGTTCCCGGCGGCGGGAACGGCGGACAAGAAGGATTGTTCGGACCGTGACACCGTCGGATTTCGCCGTACCGGAACTCGGATAGCATCCTGGACGTTGTTCCGGCGGCGAAGCCTCGCCTAGACTCCGCCGATGCCATCCACTGCACAGGACGGCATGCCCACCCCCCATAGCCGGACCGCGTCAGCGGCCATGCGAAGGAAATTCCTGCATCGTGGATATCGCGATTTTGTTCCCCCTCATTATGATCGTCGGCGTCATCTTCATGATGCAGCGCGGCACGAAAGCCCGGCAGCGCCAGTTCACGGAGATGCGGAACGCGATGGAGCCCGGCGCCGGTGTCCGCACGGCCGGCGGTCTGTACGCGCAGATCAAGGAGGTCCGCGAGGACACGCTGCTCCTGGAGATCACCCCCGGCGTGCACGCCGTCTACGCCAAGGGGTCCGTCGCCGCCGTGCTCGACGCGGAGGAGTACGAGCGCATCGTCAACGACGAGCCGGCCTACGACGCCGACGACGCCCCCCTCGTCCCCGACGACGCCTCCTCGCTGACCGAGGACTCCGCGGACACCGCCGACACCGCCGACACGGCCCCCGCCGCCGGCGACGGGCCGGTGGACCTCGGCAAGTCCGAGACCGAGGAGACGGCCGCCCGCACGGACGACGACAGCGAGCACGGACCCAAGTCCTGACGACGACGGCACGGTCCGTTCGTCAGTCACCCCGCTGAGCCGCGCGGCGATCCCCCTGGCGCGGTCGTTGGACAGAGAGAAGACGACAAGGTGGCGACACCGAAGAAGGGCGTCAGGCCCTCCTCATCGAGGAAAAGGGGCTCTGCCTCCCGTGGTGCCCACGGGCACCCGGGCAGGTCCCTGCTGTTCGTGCTCCTGGCGATCGCGGCGCTCACCGGGGGGATGTTCCTCTCCGGTCACACCACGCCGCGCCTGGGCATCGACCTCGCCGGCGGCACGAGCATCACGCTCGAAGCCCGCTCCGACGACGGTGACGAAGCGATCAACTCGACCAACATGAACACCGCCGTCAACATCATCGAGCGCCGGGTCAACGGCCTCGGTGTCTCGGAGGCGGAGGTCCAGACCCAGGGCGATCGCAACATCATCGTCAACATCCCCAAGGGCGCGGACGAGCAGCAGGCGAGGGAGCAGGTCGGCACCACGGCGCAGCTCGGCTTCCGGCCGGTCCTGACCGCCGTCCCCGCCCAGGCGATGCCGGACGGCGGCGAGTCCCCGGCGCCCGAGGAGGGCTCGGAGGACCCGGCCGAGGAGCCGTCGGGCGACCCGTCCGCCGACACCCCTTCCGACGACCCGTCCGCCGAGACCGGTGACGAGGACGCCACCGACGAGGGTGCCGCGGACGAGGACGGCGCGAGTGACGGGGAGTCGCCCGACGCCCAGGGCATGCCGGCTCCAGGCGGCGCCACCACCGCCGACACCGCGAGCTTCGCGTCCTACCGCACCGACGAGGGCGACACCGAGGCCCCCGCCGCCGACGAGACGCCCGCCGAGGACGCCCCGGCCGACGGCGCGACCGAGGACGGCGACGCCGCGGCGGCCGCGGCGGCCGATCTCCAGGCCCAGCTCGACGCGCTCGACTGCTCCACCCCCGAGGCCAGGCTCGACGCCGACCGCACGGCCGCCGCCGCCGACGACGCCGACACCGTCATCACCTGCGACTCCGAAGGCCAGTGGAAGTACGCCCTCGGCCCGGTCGCCGTCCCCGGCACCGACATCGAGGACTCAAGCGCCGTCTTCGACACCCAGCGCGGCCAGGGCTGGATCGTGCAGATGGAGTTCACCGACGCGGGCGCCGACAAGTTCGGTGACGTCACCGGCCAGCTCGCGAGCCAGCCGCAGCCACAGAACCAGTTCGCGATCGTGCTCGACGGCGAGGTCGTCTCCGCGCCCAGCGTCTCCACGCGCCTCGGCGGCGGAAGCGCCGAGATCTCCGGCAGCTTCACGCAGGAGTCCGCCGAGGACCTGTCCAACATGCTCCGCTACGGTGCCCTGCCGCTCAGCTTCGACGAGGCCAGTGTCTCCACCGTCTCCCCGACGCTCGGCGGCGAACAGCTGCGCGCCGGTCTGATCGCCGGCGCCATCGGCCTCGCGCTGGTCGTGCTGTACATGCTGGTCTACTACCGCGGCCTCGCCCTGATCGCCCTCGCGAGCCTCGCGGTCTCCAGCATCTTCACCTACACGATCATGGCCCTGCTCGGCCCGGCCATCGGCTTCGCGCTGAACCTCCCCGCCGTCTGCGGCGCCATCGTCGCCATCGGCATCACGGCGGACTCGTTCATCGTCTACTTCGAACGGATCAGGGACGAGGTCCGTGAGGGACGCACGCTGCGGCCCGCCGTCGAACGGGCCTGGCCCCGCGCCCGGCGCACCATCCTCGTCTCCGACTTCGTGTCGTTCCTCGCCGCCGCGGTCCTGTTCGTGGTCACGGTCGGCAAGGTGCAGGGCTTCGCGTTCACGCTCGGCCTGACGACGGCGCTCGACGTCGCGGTGGTCTTCCTCTTCACGAAGCCGCTGATGACGCTCCTGGCCCGCCGGAAGTTCTTCTCCTCGGGCCACTCGTGGTCCGGTCTCGACCCGAAGCGGCTCGGCGCCAGGCCGCCCCTGCGCCGCACCGGCCGGCGTCCCGCCCCCGTCCCGTCCGACCCGAAGGAGGCGTGAGATGTCACGACTCGGAGCGTTCGGTGCCAGGCTCTACCGAGGCGAGGTCGGCGTCGACTTCGTCGGCCACCGGAAGGTCTGGTACCTCGTCTCGGTCGCCATCACCGTTCTCGCCTTCGGCGCCCTGCTGCTGCGGGGCCTCACCATGGGCGTCGAGTTCGAGGGCGGCGCGGTCTTCACCACCCCGCCGACCTCCGTCTCCGAGGAGGAGGCGCGGACCGTCGCCGAGGAGACCGCGGGCCACGAGGCGCTCGTGCAGACCCTCGGCGACGACGGGGCGATGCGCATCCAGGTCAGCGGCCTGGACACCGACCAGTCGAACGCGACCCGCGAAGCCCTCGCCGAGCGGCTCGACATCCCGGTGGACGACCTCAACGCCGAGGTGATCGGCCCCAGCTGGGGTGACCAGATCGCCAACAAGGCGTGGCAGGGCCTCGGCATCTTCATGGTCCTGGTGGTGATCTACCTCGCCATCGCCTTCGAGTGGCGCATGGCCGTCGCCGCCCTGATCGCCCTGATCCACGACATCACGATCACCGTGGGCGTCTACGCGCTCGTCGGCTTCGAGGTCACCCCCGGCACGGTCATCGGCCTGCTGACGATCCTCGGTTACTCGCTCTACGACACCGTCGTCGTCTTCGACGGCCTCAAGGAGCAGACGAGGAACTTCACGCGGCAGACCCGCTTCACCTACGCCGAGCTGGCCAACCGCAGCCTCAACGGTACGCTGGTGCGCTCCATCAACACCTCCGTGGTCGCCCTGCTGCCGGTCGGCGCGCTGCTGTTCATCGGCGGCGGCCTCCTCGGCGGCGGCATGCTGAACGACATCGCGCTGTCGCTGTTCGTCGGCCTCACGGCCGGTGCGTACTCGTCCATCGTCATCGCCACGCCGCTGGTCTCCGACCTGAAGTCACGCGAGCCCCAGATCCGGGCGCAGGACCGCCGCGTCCTGAGCCGCCGTGCCAAGCGCGGCGACGGCCCCGACGACGGCCCCGACGACGACCGCGCCGACGAGCCGGCCGACGCCGACGCGGAGGACGCCGACTCCGGGACCTCCGACGTGCCGGCCCCGGCCGACGCCGAGGAGTACGAGCCGGAGCACGCCGGAGCAGGCGCGGGAGCCCCGCGTGCGCCGCGCGCCCCCCGCAGGCAGCCGCCCGCCCGTAACCGCGGCCGCGGCCGTCCCTCGGGGAAGCGCCGATGACCGGCACGGAACCACGGTCCGCCCCGTCCCCGTCCCCGTCCCAGGTCGCCGGGGACGGGCTGGCCGACCTGCTCGGCAGCCGCATCCGGGACGTCCAGGACCACCCGAAGCCGGGCATCGTCTTCAAGGACATCACCCCGCTGCTCGCCGACCCCGTCGCGCTCACGGCGCTCACCGACGCGCTCGCCGCGTTCGGCACCGCCCACGGCGCCACCAAGGTCGTCGGCCTGGAGGCACGCGGCTTCATCCTCGGCGCGCCGGTCGCGGTCCGCGCCGGGCTCGGCTTCGTCCCCGTCCGCAAGGCCGGGAAGCTGCCGGGCGCCACGCTGTCCCAGTCGTACGAGCTGGAGTACGGCACCGCCGAGGTGGAGATCCACGCCGAGGACCTCACGCCGCAGGACCGCGTCCTCATCGTGGACGACGTCCTGGCCACCGGCGGCACCGCCGAGGCGGCCATCCAGCTGATCCGGCGCACCGGCGCCGGGATCGCCGGACTGGCCGTCCTCATGGAGCTGAGCTTCCTCCCGGGCCGCGCCCGGATCGAGCCGGCCCTCGACGGGGCGCCCTACCAGGCGCTGCTCACCGTCTGACAGCGCACCGCCACCCGCGGACACCGGCCCGGACCCCCGCTCCCCGCGGGCGGTCCGGGCCGAACGTGTACGTGAGCGGGAGGGTTCGCCGCGGGCTCGTTACCATGGCAGTCCGATCGTTTTCCGGCCGGACTCTCCCACGGCCGCCGCGGCCCCGGAGGACCGCTCCCTCTCCGGCCGCCCATGGCGGGGAGGGGCCTCGCAAAGGAGTGCCCTTGCCTGACGACGCCAAGCCGCTGACCTCGACGCAGCGGAAGACCGCGAAGCCGCCGGTGTCCCTGCGCAGGGACGGCGGTGACGGCCGCCCCCAGCCGCCCGCCCCGCCGTCCAGCCCGACCGTCTCCGGCGTCTCCGGCCGTTCCGGCTCGTCCAACCGCGTACGGGCCCGCCTCGCCCGGCTCGGCGTCCAGCGCTCCAGCCCGTACAACCCCGTCCTCGAACCGCTGCTGCGGGTCGTGCGCGCGGGCGACCCCAAGGCCGACACCGCCGTCCTGCGGCAGATCGAGCGGGCCTACCAGGTCGCGGAGCGGTGGCACCGCGGCCAGAAGCGCAAGAGCGGCGACCCGTACATCACGCACCCCCTCGCCGTCACGACCATCCTGGCCGAGCTGGGCATGGACCCGGCCACCCTGATGGCGGGCCTGCTCCACGACACGGTCGAGGACACCGAGTACGGCCTCGACACCCTGCGCCGCGACTTCGGCGACCAGGTGGCGCTGCTGGTGGACGGCGTCACGAAGCTGGACAAGGTCAAGTTCGGCGAGGCCGCGCAGGCGGAGACCGTCCGCAAGATGGTCGTCGCCATGGCCAAGGACCCCCGCGTCCTGGTGATCAAGCTCGCGGACCGGCTCCACAACATGCGCACCATGCGCTTCCTCAAGCGGGAGAAGCAGGAGCAGAAGGCGCGCGAGACGCTGGAGATCTACGCCCCGCTGGCCCACCGCCTGGGCATGAACACCATCAAGTGGGAGCTGGAGGACCTAGCCTTCGCCATCCTCTACCCGAAGATGTACGACGAGATCGTCCGCCTGGTCGCCGAGCGCGCCCCGAAGCGCGACGAGTACCTGGCGACGGTCATCGACGAGGTGCAGGCCGACCTGCGGGGCGCCAGGATCAAGGCCACGGTCACCGGCCGTCCGAAGCACTACTACAGCGTGTACCAGAAGATGATCGTCCGCGGTCGTGACTTCGCGGAGATCTACGACCTGGTGGGCATCCGCGTCCTGGTGGACACCGTCCGCGACTGCTACGCGGCGCTCGGCACGGTGCACGCGCGGTGGAACCCGGTGCCGGGCCGCTTCAAGGACTACATCGCGATGCCCAAGTTCAACATGTACCAGTCGCTGCACACGACGGTCATAGGGCCCGGCGGCAAGCCCGTGGAGTTGCAGATCCGCACGTTCGACATGCACCGGCGCGCGGAGTTCGGCATCGCGGCGCACTGGAAGTACAAGCAGCAGGCCGTCGCCGGCTCCTCCAAGGTCCGCTCGGACACGCCGCGCAAGGGCGAGAAGCGCAACGGCAACGCGGTCGACGACATGACGTGGCTGCGGCAGCTCCTGGACTGGCAGAAGGAGACGGAGGACCCGGGCGAGTTCCTGGAGTCGCTGCGCTTCGACCTGTCGCGCAACGAGGTCTTCGTCTTCACCCCGAAGGGCGATGTCATCGCGCTGCCCGCGGGGGCGACCCCGGTGGACTACGCGTACGCCGTCCACACCGAGGTCGGGCACCGGACCATAGGGGCCAAGGTCAACGGGCGCCTGGTCCCGCTGGAGTCCACGCTGGACAACGGCGACACCGTCGAGATCTTCACCTCGAAGGCGGACGGCGCCGGCCCCTCCCGGGACTGGCTCGGCTTCGTCAAGTCGCCCCGCGCCAGGAACAAGATCCGCGGCTGGTTCTCCAAGGAACGGCGCGACGAGGCGATCGAGCAGGGCAAGGACGCCATCGCCCGCGCCGTGCGCAAGCAGAACCTGCCGTTCCAGCACGTCCTCAGCGGCGACGCGCTCGTCACCCTGGCCCACGAGATGCGCTACCCCGACATCTCCTCGCTCTACGCGGCCATCGGCGAGGGCCATGTCTCCGCGCCCAACGTCGTGCGGAAGCTGCTCCAGGCGGTCGGCGGCGAGGAGGCGGCCAACGAGGACGTCGCCGAGTCCGCGCCGCCGGTGCCGGCCCGTACCAGGCGGCGCAGCACGGCCGACCCGGGCGTGGTGGTCAAGGGCGTGGACGACGTCTGGGTCAAGCTGGCGCGCTGCTGCACGCCGGTCCCCGGCGACCCGATCATCGGCTTCGTCACGCGCGGCAGCGGCGTCTCCGTGCACCGCGCGGACTGCCTCAACGTGGACGAGCTGTCCCGCGAGCCGGAACGCATCCTGGACGTCGAGTGGGCGCCCACCCAGTCGTCGGTCTTCCTGGTCGCCATCCAGGTGGAGGCGCTGGACCGCTCCCGGCTGCTGTCGGACGTCACCCGCGTCCTGTCGGACCAGCACGTGAACATCCTGTCCGCCGCCGTCCAGACGTCGCGGGACCGGGTGGCCACCTCGCGGTTCACGTTCGAGATGGGCGACCCCAAGCACCTGGGGCACGTCCTGAAGGCGGTGCGCGGCGTGGAGGGCGTGTACGACGTCTACCGCGTCACC
>NZ_JBJZOH010000061.1:0-19929 GCF_047200595.1 Streptomyces sp. MS19
TTTACGCCCGCGGGGGGGGGGGGGGGGGGGCCCGGGACGCGTGACCCGGGAGGGTCAGCCGGATACCCGCTCCGTCAGCGCGTCGCCGATGGCCTGCGTGGAACGCGGGGTGGCGCCGTCGCGCGCGGCGAGGTCGGCCGTGACGGCGTCCTCGACGCGGGTGGCCTCCGCCTCGTGGCCGAGGTGGCGCAGGAGGAGGGCGACGGACAGGACGGTGGCGGTGGGGTCGGCCTTGCCGGTGCCGGCGATGTCGGGCGCGGAGCCGTGGACCGGCTCGAACATCGACGGGAAGCTGCCGGACGGGTTGATGTTGCCCGAGGCGGCGAGGCCGATGCCGCCGGTGACGGCGGCGGCGAGGTCGGTGAGGATGTCGCCGAAGAGGTTGTCGGTGACGATGACGTCGAAGCGCTCGGGCTGCGTGACCATGAAGATGGTCGCGGCGTCCACGTGCAGGTAGTCCGTGGCGACCTGGGGGTACTCGCGGCCGACGCGCTCGACGGTGCGCTGCCAGAGGTGGCCGGCGTGCACCAGGACGTTGTTCTTGTGGACGAGCGTCAGCTTGCGGGCCGGGCGGGCGGCGGCGCGTTCGAAGGCGTCGCGGACCACGCGCTCGACGCCGTACGCGGTGTTGATGCTCACCTCGGTGGCGACCTCGGCGGGGGTGCCGGTGCGCATCGAGCCGCCGTTGCCGACGTACGGGCCCTCGGTCCCCTCGCGGACGACGACGAAGTCGATGTCCGGGCGGCCCGCGAGGGGCGACGCGACGTTGGGGAACAGCTTGCCGGGGCGCAGGTTCACGTAGTGGTCGAAGGCGAAGCGCAGCTTCAGCAGCAGCCCGCGCTCCAGTACGCCGGAGGGGACCGACGGGTCGCCGACGGCGCCGAGGAGGATCGCGTCGTGCGCCTTCAGGCGCTCCAGCTCCTCGTCGGGGAGCGTCTCACCGGTGGCGTGCCAGCGGCGGGCGCCGAGGTCGTACGTGGTGGTCTCCAGCTTGGCGTCCGGGGGGAGGACGGCGGCGAGGACCTTCAGTCCCTCGGCCACCACCTCGGGGCCGATGCCGTCACCGGGGATCACCGCGAGATCGATACTGCGAGCCATGGGGCGACCCTACGCCCCGTCCCACCGATCGACACAGCCGGTCCACGATCCGGACATGGGTGCGAGCGCGCAGGGGGTCCCGCGTACGGCGGGCGGGCCGCCGTACGCGGTGGGGCGCGCGGTCAGAGGTCGGTGACGCCGCCGTTGTCCCGGCGGTCGAGGGCGCGCTGGAGTGCGTCGGCGGCCTGGCGCCGGCTGGCCTCGCGGGCGGCGCGGGCGTCGGCGCGGGCGCGGCCGAGCGCGGTGCCCGTGTCGGAGGCTCGCCTGCTTCTGGTGGCGTGCAGCATGACGGATCAGCTCCCGGATGGGGGTCCTTGTGAGGGCTGGGGCGGCTGGGGCGACAGTGCCCTGAGTGCAACCTCCACAAAAATAGCGGTGCTGCGACGTCATGTCTCGCCAAATACGTGAGCGTCCTACTATCTGAGACGGCCCGGAGGGTTTTCCGGCCATCCGCCGGGCCCCCGGGCCGTCGTGCCCCAGGCAGGATCAGCCCATGTGCGGGTAGCGGTGGTCGGTCGGCGGGACCAGCGTCTCCTTGATCGCGCGCGGCGAGGCCCAGCGCAGCAGGTTGAACTTCGAGCCCGCCTTGTCGTTGGTGCCGGACAGGCGCGCGCCGCCGAAGGGCTGCTGGCCGACCACCGAACCGGTCGGCCGGTCGTTGACGTAGAAGTTGCCCGCCGCGAAGCGCAGCCGCTCCGACGCGTCCGCGACCACGGACCGGTCACGCGCGAAGACGGCGCCGGTCAGCGCGTGGCCCGACACGGACTCCATCTGGTCGAGAACGGCGTCGAAGGTGTCGTCCTCGTACACGTGCACGGCGATGATCGGCCCGAAGTATTCGGTGCGGAAGACCTCGTTCTCCGGGTCGGAGCAGGCGATCACCGTCGGCCGGACGAACCAGCCCACCGAGTCGTCGCATTCGCCGCCCGCCACGATCTCGCAGGCCGGGTCGCCCTTCGCGCGCTCGACGGCGGCGGCGACCTTGGCGAAGGCGCGCTCGTCGATGAGCGCCCCGAGGAAGTGCGACAGGTCGGTGGGGTCGCCCATGGAGAGGGCGTCGGTCTCCGCGGCCAGCGCGTCCCGCAGCCCGCCGTCCCACAGCGAGCGGGGGACGTACGCGCGGGAGGCCGCGGAGCACTTCTGCCCCTGGTACTCGAACGCGCCGCGGACGATCGCCGTCGTCAGCGCGGCCGGGTCGGCGGTGGGGTGGGCGAGGATGAAGTCCTTGCCGCCCGTCTCGCCGACGATCCGCGGATAGTTCCGGTAGCGCTCGATGTGCTCGCCGACGCCCTGCCACAGCCGCCGGAACGTCGCCGTCGAGCCCGTGAAGTGGATGCCCGCCAGCTCGGGGTGCGGCAGCGCCGCCTCGGAGACGGCCCGCCCGTCGCCCGTCACCAGGTTGACCACGCCGGGCGGCAGGCCCGCCTCCTCCAGCAGCCGCATCAGGAGGACGGCGGAGTGCGTCTGCGTGGGCGACGGCTTCCACACCACGACGTTCCCCATCAGGGCGGGGGCGGTCGGCAGGTTCCCGGCGATGGCGGTGAAGTTGAACGGCGTGATCGCGTAGACGAAGCCCTCCAGGGGCCGGAAGTCCATGCGGTTCCAGACGCCCTTGGGCTGCACCGGCGGCTGCTCGGCCAGCAGCTCGCGGGCGAAGTGCACGTTGAAGCGCCAGAAGTCGATCAGCTCGCACGGCGCGTCGATCTCCGCCTGCTGCGCCGTCTTCGACTGGCCGAGCATCGTGGACGCGGCGATCGTCTCCCGCCAGGGCCCGGACAGCAGCTCGGCCGCCCGCAGGAAGACGGCGGCGCGCTCGTCGAACGGCAGGGCGCGCCAGGCGGGGGCCGCCGCCAGCGCGGCGTCGATCGCGTCGCGCGCGTCCTGCGCCGTTGCCTCGGCGAAGGTGCCGAGGCGCGCGGCGTGCCGGTGGGGCTGGACGACGTCCACGCGGGCGCCGCCGCCCATGCGGCGCTCGCCGCCGATCGTCATGGGGAGGTCGACGGGGTTGTCCGCCAGCTCCTTGAGCTTCGCTTCGAGGCGGGCGCGCTCCGGCGAGCCGGGGGCGTACGTGTGCACCGGCTCGTTCACCGGGGCGGGGACCTGGGTCACGGCGTCCATGGCCACGCAACTCTCCTTCGGGTGGTCGTGTCGGGTGCGGCGGGCGGGGTGTCAGCCCCGGGAGGCGAGGGAGCGCAGGAAGAAGCCGAGGTTGGCGGGGCGTTCGGCCAGGCGGCGCATGAAGTAGCCGTACCAGTCGGTGCCGTACGGGACGTAGACGCGCACCCGGTGGCCCCCGGCGGCGAGGCGGGCCTGCTCGTCGGGGCGTATCCCGTAGAGCATCTGGAACTCGTACCCGTCCTGCGGGAGCCCGGCGCGCTTGGCGACGGCCGCGGCGACGGCGACGAGGCGCGGGTCGTGCGTCCCGGCCATGGCGTACGCGCCGCCCTCCATCAGGAGGCGCAGGCAGCGGACGTAGGAGAGGTCCACGTCGTGCCGCCGCTGGAGGGCGACGGACGGCGGCTCGCGGTAGGCGCCCTTGACGAGGCGGACGCGGGCGCCGGTGGCGGCGAGGGCGCGGCAGTCGTCCTCGGTGCGGTGCAGGTAGGACTGGACGACGGCGCCGGTGCGGGGGAACCGTTCGCGCAGCGCGGCGAGGACGGCGAGCGTGGAGTCGGTGGTGGTGTGGTCCTCGGCGTCGAGGGTGACGGTCGTCCCGGCGTCGTCGGCGGCCTCGGCGACGGCGAGTGCGTGCCCGCACGCCAGGTCGTGGCCGCCCGGGAGGCCCTGGCCGAAGGCGGACAGCTTCACCGACATCTCGACGGCGGGGCCGTGGCCCGCCTCCTTCAGCCGGGCGGCGAGCGCGAGGTACGCGTCGCGGGCGCGCAGGGCCTCGGCGCGGTCGGTGACGTCCTCGCCGAGGTGGTCGAACGTGACGGCGAGGCCGCGCGCGGTCAGCGCGTCCGCCGTGGCGACCGCCTCGTCCAGCCGCTCGCCGGGGACGAAGCGGTCCACCACGGGGCGGGTCACGGGCGCGGAGGAGACGAGCCGCCGGACGTTCCGGCTGCGTGACGCCGCGAGCAGAACCGGTCCCAGCATGGGCACCTCCGGGGGGCGGGGCGGTGGACGGGGGATGTGCCACGACGGTAGGAAGCCGCGGGGCTCCCGGCCATCGACATCTGTCCTGCCGCCTGCCCCCGGATGTCGGACAGATGTATGACGCACGCCACTCCCCCGGCCCGCACCGGCCCTGACCTGCGGCTTCGCCACGGCGCCGTGGCCGGGGCGCGGGCGGCGGGATTTCCCGGCCGCCTTAGCCCGTGTTCGCGAACGGCGGGCGGCGCGTGGCCGTGGCCGCCATGGCGCGATCACGGCGCCGGCGCCGCGCACGGCCCGGGTGACGGTCTCCTCGCCGTCGCAGCCGCCCTCGACGACCGGCAGGACCGTGGACGCGGTGCGCTCCCGCACGCTCGGGCGACGCCCCCCGCCTGACGGCGCGCGGGACCGCGGCGGCCGTGCCCCCTGTACGGGAGGGGCGCCGCGCGCTAGGACGGACGGGACAGGGAGGTGACGGACGAGTGACCGGCACGGAGTACCAGGAACTCATCGACGAGGCGTGCGCGCTGCTCGGCACGCCCGCGACGCTGGAGGGCCGCGACTTCGGGCTGATCGCGTACGGCGCGCACGACAGCGCCGACGACCGCGTGATGGACCCGGTGCGGACGCGGTCGATCCTCAGCCGCCGCTCGACGGCGGCCGTACGGGCGTACTTCGAGGGCTTCGGCATCACGCGCGCCGAGGGCCCCGTGCGCATCCCGCCCGACCCGGGCGCGGGCGTGCGGACCGGGCGGCTGTGCCTGCCGGTGCGGCACAGCGGCGTCGTGTACGGGTACATCTGGCTGCTCGACGACGGCGCGACCGCGCTGGACGACCCCCGGCTCGTCGGCGCGTCGGACGTCGCGGACCGCATCGGCACGCGGCTCGCGGCGGAGGCGCGCGCCGGAGCGCGCCTCGGCGAGCTGCTGCGGGCGGCCCTCTCCCCCGCCGGGCGCAGCCGCGAGCTGGCCGCCGCGCTCGGGGCGGCGGCGGAGGGGCCGCTGACCCTGGTCGCGCTGGCGCCGTGGCCCGGGGAGCGGGACACCCCGGCGGGGCTGCCGGGCGCGCTCGCCGTGTCGCCGATGGCGCGGGGCTCGGCCCACGGGACGCTGGCCGTGCTGGTCAGGCCCGGTGGTGCCCGCGCGGTCGCGGCGCGGCTGCGTGGCCAGTACGGCGGCGCGGCGGGGGTGGGCGGGGCGCGGCGCGACGTCGCGGACCTGGCGGGGGCGTGGCGCGAGTCGCTGGCCGCCGCGCGTGCGGCAGCGGCGGAGGAACGGTTCGGCGGTGTCGCGGACTGGGCGGCCCTCGGCCCGTACCGGCTGCTCACCGCGCTGCCCGACGCGGCGCCCGACCCGGCCGTGGCGGCGCTGCTCGACCCGGCGCACCGCGAACTCGCCAGGACCGCCGAGACGTTCCTCGACCACGCGGGGCAGGCGGCGCGTACGGCCGCCGCCCTCGGCATCCACCGGCAGACGCTGTACTACCGCATCTCCCGCATCGAACAGCTGACCGGACTCGACCTGGCGGACGGCGAGGACCGGCTGCTGCTGCACATGTCCCTCAAGACGGCCCGCCTGCCCGGCGGGGAAGGAGCCGGCCTGTGAACGCGGTGGCGCGCCTGGTCACGTACGGGGAGCTGGACGGGGCGGCCACGGACGACCGGCGGCTTTCGGTGTCGGCGCGGCTGGAGGCCGAACTGGCGGACGGCGGCTCGGTGGTGCTGCTCGACGACCGCGGCTGGGGTGTGTCGGGCGGTCCTGGGCTTCGCGGTCAGGTGTCGCCCGGGGAGATCGAGCGGGACGCGCGGACGGTGGTGGGGCCCGACGAGCCGTACGACGGCTGGACGAGGGAGCGGATGGCGGCGGACCACTGGAACGCGCTGGCCGCCACCCTGCGCGGGCGAGGTGTGGCGGCGGACGGAGCGGACCTGGCCGGGCTGCGGCACGACGTCGTCCTGGGCGAGGACCTCCGGACCTGGCTCGACGCCTGACACCCACGCTGAGCGACCGTTCCCGCCCACGGCACCACACGGGAGGATTCCGCCGGTCGCCGCGTCCGGGCACGAGCTGCGATCCGACACCTTGCGCTCGCACGCGCCCGGGGAGCGCGGGGCGCACGCTCCGTCCGTCGTGACCGAGCCAGGCTGCCCGTCCCGCGATGTCCCGGCGGCGCGGTCCCTCGTGAGGCGGTCGGCGCTGTCACGCGCGCCATACGCGAACAGCCCATGGTCACGGCCCTCGTCACCCAGCGGCCCGGCGCGTGGAGCAGGCACGGCATCACGCGACGGTTCCGTCCATCACGGCCGCGGCGCGACGTCGCTCGGGGCGCCGGCCTCCGGGCCTGACGCGCCGTTTCACGCCCACGCCCGGCTCCCGGCCCGTCAGTTCGGCTTCGAGCGGTCAGCGCGCGGGGAACGGCCCGGTGTCCGTCGTCTCGTGGCAGGCGCCAGGCGACGGGCCGGCCTGTCACGGCCGCGGCACGTCGGCGCCCGGGGCGCGGGGACGGCCGGAGCGAGCCGGTCAGGCTGACGTCCGGGCCCGTCGCCGGTCATCGTGTGGCGGGCTCCGGCACCGGTGCGGGGCCCGTGGCGGGGCTGCGGTGGGGGCGCATCAGGGCCAGGACGAGCAGGCCCGCCAGGACGCCGGCCGCTCCCGACACCACGTACGTGGCCTGCACGCCGGACACCGCCGCCGCGTGCACCGCGCCGGACGGGACCGCCGTCGGCAGGCCCGGCGCCTGTCCCCCGGCGACGGCGTGCGCCGCCGCGTCGGCGTCCGGCACGCCCCGCCCTTCGAACGCCGCCCGCGCGCGGGCGGCGAAGACGCTGCCGAGCGCCGCGATGCCGAAGGCGAAGCCGAGCTGCCGCGCCGTGTTGACCGCGCCGGCCGCCATCCCGCCGCGCTCGGCGGGCACGAGCGCGGTGGCCGCCGCGCCCAGGACGGGGGTCACCATCCCCACGCCCACGCCGACGAGCGCGAAGCCGGGTATCAGCGCGGTCCATCCGGCGTCGCCCCGCAGGAACAGCGCCGTCACCAGACCGCCCGCGCCCACCAGCAGCAGTCCCGCGCCGATGACGCGGTCAGGCCGCCCCGCGTGCAGCCGACGCCCCAGCAGGGCCGAGACGCCGAACGACGTGACGGACATCGGCAGTCCGGTGAACCCCGTTTCCAGCGGGCTGAGGCCCCGCACCGACTGGAGCCAGACGGACGTGTAGGTGAAGGCGGCGAACGCCGCGACCGTCATCAGGAAGCCCGCGAGCAGCACGCCCGTGAACGCCCGCTCGCGCAGCAGCGCCAGGTCGAACATCGCGTGCGGCGTACGCCTCTCCACCAGGACGAACACCGCCGTCAGCGCCACCGCCGCGCCCAGCGGCCAGGCCACGGCGGAAGAGGACCAGCCGTCCTCGTTCGCCCGGACGAGCGCGTACGTGGCGCAGGCCGCGGCGGCGGTGAACGCGACGGTGCCGCCCACGTCGACCCGGCCGCGCGTGGACGGCCGGTCGTCCGGGAGCCGCGTCAGGCACAGGGCGACGGCCGCGACGCTGACCGGCAGGTTGACGAGGAAGATCCACCGCCAGGACGCGCCGCCGGTGAGCAGCCCGCCGAGCAGCGGGCCGACGGCGGCCGAGGCGCCCGCCACGGCGCCCCAGATGCCGTACGCCGTCCCCCGGTCGGGGCCGGTGTAGGAGCGGTTGATCAGGGCGAACGTCGTGGCGAACATCGCCGCGGCCCCGACGCCCTGCGCCGCGCGGGCGGCGATCAGCACGCCCGTCGTGGGCGCGAGGCCGCAGCACAGCGACGAGACGGCGAAGACGGTGAGGCCCGCGACGGCGACGCGGCGGTGGCCGGCGAGGTCGGCGAGCGCGCCCGCGCCGAGGACCAGGGCGGCCAGCGCGAGGGCGTAGATGTTGACGACCCACTGGAGTGCGGCGAACGACGTGCCGAGGTCGGTCACCATGTCGGGCAGGGCGACGTTCACGATGGTGACGTCGATCAGCAGCATGAACGTGCCGAGGCAGACGGTCAGCAGCGGCAGCCACTTGCGCATCGGGGTACCTGTGTTCTCTCGCGGGCGGCGCCGCCTCAGCGGGCCGGGGGTGCGAATTCGGGCTGGTCGAGGACGCGCAGCCAGCTGCCGTCCGGCTGGCGCCTGACGACCTGGGCGCGGGCGCCGCTGCCGTCCTTCGGCGGGGTGGAGGTGAGGGCGAGGTCGCCGGAGACCAGGGTGGGCAGCGGTTCCTCGGGCTCGAAGTGGGGGCGGCCGGCCAGGAAGCGCGCCCACAGCTCGCGGATCGCGGCCCGGCCGACGGTCGTCCTCCCGGGCGGGAAGGCGAGGACGGCGTCCTCCTCGTACAGCTCCGCGACGCCGTCGGCGTCACCGGCGTTGGACCGCTCGACGAACAGGCGGGTGATGTCCTCGGGGCGCATGGCCTTCTCGTACTCCGGCATGGCTTCCTCCTCTGATCGCTCTCCGGTGCGTGCTCTCCATCCTGATCACCCGCTGTACAGAAGTCCAACAAATGTTTCTGCTGCGTACTAGAATCAGCGCTTATGGATCTGAGACAGCTGGAGTACTTCGTCGCGGTGGCCGAGGAGCGGAGCTTCACGCGAGCTGCGGAGCGCGTGCACATCAGCCAGCCGGGGGTCAGCGCCCAGATCCGGCAGCTCGAACGCGCCCTGGGCGCCGACCTGTTCGACCGCTCGGCGCGCGCCGCCACGCTGACCGCCGCGGGCCGCGCCGCGCTGGGGCACGCACGCGCCGCGCTGGCCGCCGCCGGGGCGGTCGGGCAGGCGGTGGACGAGGTGAACGGCCTGCTCAGGGGGAGGCTCACGATCGGAATGGTGAGCGGTTGCACCATGACGCCGCTGTTCGACGCGCTCGCCGCGTTCCACCGGGCGTGGCCCGGCGTGGAGATACAGCTGCTGGAGGACAGCTCGGACCGGCTCGTCGAGGCGGTGCGGGGCGGCGGGGTGGACGTGGCGCTCGTCGGGACGGCGGGGGCGCCGGAGGGGCTCGGCGTGTTCACGGTGATCGAGGAGTGCCTCGTCGTCGCCGTCCCGGCCGGGCATCCGCTGGCGGCCGCGGAACGGGTCACGCTGGACGACGTGGTGGCGCACCCGCTCGTGTGCATGCCGCCGGGCACGGGACTGCGCACGGTGTTCGACCGTGACTGCGCCGCACGGGGGCTGCGGCCCTCGATCGCCCTGGAGGCCGGGGCCGCGGACGCCATCGCCGACCTCGCCGCGCGGGGCCTCGGGGTGGGCATCCTCAGCGAGTCGATGGCCGGGCGGTACCGCGACCGGCTCGTGGCCCGTCCTGTCGAGGACGCCAGGACGCCCGCGCTGCTGGCCTTCGTCTGGCGGGACGGGGACAGCCCGGCCGTACGTGAGGTGATCGCGCACGCCAGGGCGGCGTTCGCGCCGCCGGGGGCGGTCTGAGGCCGTTGTCAGACCCGTCCGGCATGCTGTCGGGCATGGAGGAGAACGGGACCCGGCCGCCGCGCGACCGGCGGGAGCCGACGGCGGCGCTGCGCACGGGCTTCGCCCTGATACGGCAGGCCGTCCCCGGGCTGCGGTACCGGCTCGTGGGCACGGCGGCGGCGAGCGTGCAGGGCGTGGACCTGCCGGTGGGCGACGTGGACGTGCTCTTCGCCAGGCGCCGGGACATCGACGCGGCAGCCGAAGCGCTGGGGCACCTGCCGTGCGTGTCACCGCCGCGAGGGATAGCGGTGTCGCGGCAGTACTACGCCTGCTGCACCGTGGACGGGATCGGGTTCGGCGTCAGCACCATGGAGCGGGACTGCGCCGAGGACGGGTGGGAGAACCAGGGGCCCGGCCCGTGGCGGCACCACGTCACCGTGGACCGTGACGGTCCGCGCCCCGACCGCGTACGCCTGGAACTGCGGCTGACCACCGGGTTCCTGCGCGACCGGCCGGACCGCCACCGGCCGCCGCTCGCCCACCTCCGGGCCCACGGCGCGGCTCTCGGCCCGTTGCGGCACAGCCTGGCGGTGCGCGGCATACCCGGGCGGCACGCAGCAGGGTGAGGGCCGCCGCCTTCGTCCGCCCGGTGGTCCGGGCCCCGTGTCGTCCCCATGGTGGCCCGCGACCACCGTGGCGCCTCGCCGGTCTCGCCCCTCGCCTCACCGATCGCCCGGTGCTGCTGGTCGGCGGCACCTTCACCGTGCTCTTCCCGGTGGGCCAGCCCCTCGGCACCTGGGCGGCGGGCGCGCCGGCCGACCGCACCGCGCCCGCCGCCACACCGCTGTGGACGGCCGCACTGTGCGCCGGGCAGCGGTGGCAGGCGCCCGGCAGGGAAGACGCCAGGACATGACGCCACCGCCCGAGGCCCTGCGGCTGCTCGGCCGCGCAGCCGGGGAAGTCCTGCACGTGGGCGACTCGTTCCGCAGCGATGTCGCGGGCGCCGCAGCCGTGGGCATCCCCGCCGCGTGGGTCAACCGCACCGGCCGCGCCGCCCCCGAGGGGCCACGCCCCGCGTACGAGGTGGCGAGCCTGACCGCGCTGCCACCGCTCCTCGGGCGGGCGGCGCCGTCGCACCAGTCCTGAGGAGACGCCCCCGGCGATCCCGCCGCGCGTGGGCCGGGCCTGCTGCACTGCGACGACGTACGTGTGACGCCGCTCCCGGAACGCCTCACCCACGGACATCCCGTTCCGGGTGAACGTGTCATGCGCGCTCGTGGCGGCGGCTTCCCACACCGCGGCGAGCAGGCCCGCGAGGCCGCCCGCCGCGCCCGCCCCAGCCGGCACGGTCCGCCCGCCGGGCGCTGACACGTCGATCCCCGGCGTGCCACCGGACTCGGCGGCGGGCCCCCGCCGTCCTGCCGCGCGACGACGCCCCACGGCTCGCGACGGTTGTCGTCCGGGGCGAGCACGTCCGCGACGGAACGCGTCGCTCCGCCTCGCGTGACGCGGCGCGCACCACCCCGGCCGGCGCGCGGAGGACCCGTGGATCGCCTGCGGCACCGCGCCGGACGGCACGGGGTGGCTCAGGGCGTACGTTCCCAGGTGCGCGCCGCTGAGCGGAGACAGGGAGCGTGCGGTGGCGTTCGCGCGCCGGCTGTCGGCCCCGGCGCGTGAGGAGTGCTACAGGACGGTACGGGCCGCTGCCGCGCGGCATCCGGCTGACCGTGGAGATCCTGTCGGGCGCGACGAGCCGGGCCGATCCAGGTCGCCGTGCCTGACGGCGTGCAGCGTGCCGGCGCGGCAGGGGAACCGAGGGCCGGGCCCGGCCGGAACCGGCGGGAACGCGTCGCCCAGGCCGCGCAGCACCCGCGCGTGGCGGCTCCAGCTCGGCGAGCAGGACGTCGGGCGACAGATCCGCGAGCCGTTCGGGGTGGGTGGCGGCGGCGGGTGGAAAAACAGTCAAGGCCCGGCGGATTGCCGGGCCTTGACCTTCGCGTAGCGGGGACAGGATTTGAACCTGCGACCTCTGGGTTATGAGCCCAGCGAGCTACCGAGCTGCTCCACCCCGCGTCGTGAGATGAACTCTACGCCACCGTGCGTGCCAGACCAAACGGGGCTCCCCCGCACCCCGCCCCGGCGGCCGGATCAGCCGTCAACTCAGCCTCACAGCAAGCTTGTTGACCTCGCAACAGGTGCCGGGGAGGTTTACGGCACCGGGACGGGCCGCTATGTTCGACAGCCCATGGGAGCGCTTCCAACCCCCACCCAGACCGTTGCGCCGTCCCGGAAGGAACGATCCTTGCTCTCCCCACGAGCCGCACTCACCCCCACACCGCTGCGCCTGCTGGTCGCCGCCGGTGCCGCGTTCGCCGCCCTGGCCGCCCCCGCCGTACCGGCCACCGCCGCCCAGGACGCCCCCGCCGCCCAGGACGCCCCCGCCGCCGCAGACCTGCCCGACGACTCCGTCTTCCTCAACTACCCCGACCAGGTCCACGCCTGGGTCGCCGCCAACCCGGACGACCCCCGCCGCCCCCTCATCGAGAGCCGCATAGCCGCCCAGCCGCAGGCGCTGTGGTTCTCCAACTACGAGCCGGGCAGCGTGACCGCCGACGTGTCCGCCATCACCGGCGCGGCGGAGCAGGCCGGGCAGGTGCCGGTCCTCGTCTCCTACATGATCCCGAACCGCGACTGCGGTGGCGCGTCCGCCGGGGGCGCCCCGGACTTCCCGGCCTACCTGGAGTGGACCGAGCGCTTCGCCGCCGGGCTCGGCGACGGCCCCTCCGTCGTCGTCCTGGAGCCCGACTCGCTCGCGCTCACCACCTGCCTCGGCCAGGCCGAGCGCGCCGAGCGCTTCGCGTCGCTCGGCGCGGCGGCGGACATCATCCACGCCGCCAGCCCGCAGGCCCGCGTCTACTTCGACGCAGGACACTCCGGCTGGCACGCGCCGGGCACCATCGCCGCCGTCCTGAACGAGGCAGGCGTCACCCAGCACGCGGACGGCATCTACTCCAACGTCTCCAACTACCACACGACGCAGAACGAGACCGCCTTCGCCGAACAGGTGCTCGCCCAGCTCGGCGACCCGGACCTCCGCGCCGTGATCGACACCAGCCGCAACGGCAACGGGCCCGACGGCGACGCCTGGTGCGACCCGCACGGACGCCTCGTCGGCCAGAACCCGACCGCCGCCACCGGCAGCGACCGCGTCGACGCCCTCCTGTGGATCAAGCGGCCCGGCGAGCTGGACGGCTGCGACGGCCCGGCGGGACGGTTCTCGCCCGACATGGCGTACGAGCTGGCGGGCGGCTGACACCCGCCCGGCCGGCCCCGCACGGTTCACCCGTCCGGGTGCCGATCTGATGCCCTGACGGCGCGCCTCCGCCACGCTGGCGGGAGCGCGCCGTCCGGCCGTCCGAGAGGAGAACGCCCATGAAGGCCGTCCAGTACCGGGAGGTCGGTCAGCCGCCCGAGGTCGTCACCGTGCCCGATCCCGAGCCGGGCCCTGGGCAGGTCCTGCTCAAGGTGGCCGCCGCCGGGGTCTGCCACTCGGACATCGCCGTGATGAGCTGGCCCGCCGACACGTTCCCCTTCCAGCTGCCCATGACCCTGGGGCACGAGGGCGCGGGCACCGTCGCGGCGCTCGGCGACGGCGTCACCGGCATCGCGGAGGGCGACCTCGTCGCGGTCTACGGCCCGCAGGGCTGCGGCCGGTGCGCACTGTGCATGCAGGGCAAGGAGAACTACTGCCTGCGCGCCGCCGAGCTGGACATCAACCCGCCGGGGCTCGGCGCGCCCGGCGCGATGGCCGAGTACCTGCTGGTGGACGACGCGCGGTTCCTGCTGCCGCTGGACGGCCTCGACCCGGTGAAGACCGTCCCGCTGACCGACGCTGGCCTCACCCCGTACCACGCCGTCAAACGGTCGCTGCCGAAGCTGGTGCCCGGCAGCACGGCGGTGGTGATCGGCGCGGGCGGGCTCGGGCACGTCGCGATCCAGCTGCTGCGGGCGCTGACCCCGGCGCGGGTGATCGCGCTCGACGTGGCCGAGCAGAAGCTCGAACTGGCGAAGCAGGTCGGCGCGCACGAGACCCTCGTCTCCGACGACAAGGCGGCCGACCGGGTGAAGGAGCTGACCGGCGGCCGCGGCGCGCAGGCGGTGTTCGACTTCGTCGGGGTGCAGCCGACCGTGACGCTCGCGGGCGCCGTCACGGGCGTCGAGGCGGACGTGGCGATCGTCGGCGTGGCGGACGGGGCGCTGCCGGTCGGCTTCGGGCGGCTGCCGTACGACGTGTCGGTCTTCAGCCCGTACTGGGGCAGCAGGGGCGAGTTGCACGAGGTGCTGGAGCTGGCGCGCGCGGGCGCGGTCGACGTGCACGTGGAGACGTACAGCCTGGACGAGGCGCCCGCCGCGTACGAGCGGCTGCACGAGGGCAAGGTGAACGGGCGCGCGGTGATCGTGCCGTAGGACGCGCGGGAACACGGACGGGGGCGGCCGGTGGGCCGTCCCCGTCCGTACGCGCGCCGGAGGTCCGGGTCAGTCGGTCAGGTCCACGCCGCGGGCCGAGGTGGCGCCGATCTCGGCGGCGATCTCGGTCAGGACGCCGGCCGGGATGGTGCCGTCCACGGTGAGGGCGATCAGGGCCTCGCCGCCCTCCTCGGCACGGGCGACCTGCATCCCCGCGATGTTGATGCCCGCCTCGCCGAGGACGCGGCCGAGGGTGCCGACGACACCCGGGCGGTCGGTGTAGCGGAAGAACGCCATGTGGTCGGCGACGGCGAGGTCCACCGTGTGCGGGCCGATGGCGACGATCTTCTGGAGGAACTTCGGCCCGGCCAGCGTGCCGGAGACCGAGACGACGTCGCCGTCGGTCAGGGTGCCGCGGACGGTGATCAGGTTCCGGTGGTCGGGCGACTCGGAGCTGGTGGTGAGCCGCACCTCGACGCCGCGCTCCTGCGCGAACAGCGGCGCGTTCACGTACGACACCGTCTCGGCGACGACGTCCTCGAAGACGCCCTTGAGCGCCGACAGCTCCAGGACCTTCACGTCGTGCTGGGTGATCTCGCCGTTGACCTCGACGTCGAGGCGCTGCGCGACCTCGCCCGCGAGGGCGGTGAAGATGCGGCCCAGCTTCTCGGCGAGCGGCAGGCCGGGGCGTACGTCCTCGGCGATCACGCCGCCCTGGACGTTCACCGCGTCGGGGACCAGCTCGCCCGCGAGCGCGAGGCGGACCGACTTGGCGACGGAGATGCCGGCCTTCTCCTGCGCCTCGCCGGTGGAGGCGCCCAGGTGCGGGGTGCCGACGACCTGGTCGAACTCGAAGAGCGGCGAGTCCGTACAGGGCTCGGACGAGTAGACGTCCAGGCCGGCGCCGGCGACGCGGCCCTCCTTGAGGGCGCTCAGCAGCGCGGCCTCGTCCACGATGCCGCCGCGCGCCGCGTTGACGATGCGGACGGACGGCTTGACCTTGTGGAGCGCCTCGTCGCCGATCAGACCGAGGGTCTCGGGGGTCTTCGGCAGGTGGACGGTGATGAAGTCGGCGGCGGCGAGCAGCTCGTCCAGGCTCACCAGCTTGACGCCCATCTGCGCGGCGCGCGCGGGCTGGACGTACGGGTCGTACGCGACGATGTCCATGCCGAAGGCGGCCATGCGCTGGGCCACCAGGACGCCGATGCGGCCGAGGCCGACGACGCCGAGGGTCTTCTCGGCCAGCTCGACACCGGTGTACTTGCTGCGCTTCCACTCGCCGTTCTTGAGCGCGGCGTTGGCCTGCGGGATGTTGCGGGCGGTGGAGATCAGGAGGCCGCAGGCCAGCTCGGCGGCGGTGACGATGTTCGACGTCGGCGCGTTCACGACCATGACGCCCGCCTTGGTGGCGGCGGAGACGTCCACGTTGTCCAGGCCGACCCCGGCCCGCGCCACCACCTTGAGGCGGCGCGCGGCGGCGATCGCCTCGGCGTCCACCTTGGTCGCGCTGCGGATCAGGATGGCGTCCACGCCGGCGATCGCGCCCAGCAGCTCGGCGCGGTCGGCGCCGTCGCAGTGGCGGATCTCGAAGTCGGGCCCGAGGGCGTCGACGGTCGCGGGGGAGAGCTCTTCAGCGATGAGTACGACGGGCTTGCTCACGGTGTCTCACAGATCCTTCGGGGATGGCCGCGTCCCGACGGCCGAGGCGGGGAGAGGTAGGCAGCCACGAGAAGACGCACGACGCTGTGAGCCTGTGACGCGCTTCGTGCTGTGAAGTGTATCGGCGCGGCGGCGGGTCCGGCTGCCGGTGCCGGACCCGCCGCCCGATCGAGCGAACTCCCGCGGTCGTGAGGGCGGTCGGGGAGGCTCAGGCCTCGTCGTCCACCCAGCTCATGAGCTTGCGCAGCTCCTTGCCGGTGGTCTCCAGCAGGTGGTCGGCGTCGGCCTTCTTGTACTCGTTGTACCTGGGCAGGCCCGCGTTGTACTCGGCCATCCAGTTGGTGGCGAAGGTGCCGTCCTGGATGTCGCCCAGGATGCGCTTCATCTCGGCCTTGGTCTGCTCGGTGATGACGCGCGGGCCCGACACGTAGTCGCCCCACTCGGCGGTCTCGGAGATGGACCAGCGCATCTTCTCCAGGCCGCCCTCGTACATGAGGTCCACGATCAGCTTCAGCTCGTGGAGGCACTCGAAGTACGCGATCTCCGGCTGGTAGCCGGCCTCGACCAGCGTCTCGAAACCGGCCTTGACCAGGGCGGAGGTGCCGCCGCAGAGCACGGCCTGCTCGCCGAAGAGGTCGGTCTCGGTCTCCTCGGTGAAGGTCGTCTTGATGACGCCGGCGCGGGTGCCGCCGATGGCCTTGGCGTACGACAGGGCGAGGGGGAACGCGGCGCCGGTGGCGTCCTGCTCCACGGCCGCGATGCACGGCACGCCGCGGCCCTCCTCGTACTGGCGGCGCACGAGGTGGCCGGGGCCCTTGGGGGCGACCATGCACACGTCCACACCCGCCGGGGGCTTGATGAAGCCGAAGCGGATGTTGAAGCCGTGGCCGAAGAAGATCGCGTCGCCCTCCTTGAGGTTGTCGCGGACGGACTCCTCGTACACCTTGCCCTGGATGGGGTCCGGGACCAGGATCATGATCACGTCCGCCTCGGCGGCGGCCTCGGCCGGGGTCGTCACGCGCAGGCCCTGCTCCTCGGCCTTGGCGCGGGACTTCGAGCCCTCGTGCAGGCCGACGCGGACGTCGACGCCCGAGTCACGGAGCGACAGCGCGTGCGCGTGGCCCTGGCTGCCGTAGCCGAGGACCGCGACCTTCCGGCCCTGGATGATGGACAGGTCGGCGTCGTCGTCGTAGAACAGCTCGGCCACTTTCAGTCTTCTCCTCTATGTCTTTCACATGTCTTCCGTGCCCCGGCCCGGCCCGCACGGGCGGGCGTGGGCGGCGGGGCAGGGTGCCGCGCGGTGGTGGGCCGCCGGTACCACCGTATGCCGTGGCGGCGGGCGGCCCGTGCCGGTCTCGCTATGCGGATCGGTCGAGCGCGCGCAGCGACCGGTCGGTGATGGACCGCGCGCCGCGGCCGATGGCGATGGCGCCGGACTGGACCAGCTCCTTGATGCCGAAGGGTTCCAGCATCCTGAGCATGGCCTCCAGCTTGTCGCTGCTGCCGGTGGCCTCGATGGTCACGGCCTCGGGCGCGACGTCCACGGTCTTGGCGCGGAACAGCTGGACGATCTCGACGATCTGGGACCGCGTGTCGTTGTCGGCGCGGACCTTGACCAGGACGAGCTCGCGGTGGACGGCCGCGCCCGGGTCGAGTTCGACGATCTTCAGGACGTTGACCAGCTTGTTGAGCTGCTTGGTGACCTGTTCGAGGGGGAGGTCGTCCGCGCCGACCACGATCGTGATGCGCGAGACCTCGGGGTGTTCGGTGGTGCCGACGGCGAGGGAGTCGATGTTGAAGCCGCGCCGGGAGAACAGAGCGGTGATCCTGGACAGGACCCCCGGCTTGTTCTCGACCAGGACGGACAGGGTGTGCTTGGGCATGTCGGTTCGCTACCTCGTCGGTGGGTCAGTCGTCGCTGTCGCCGAAGTCGGGGCGCACGCCCCGGGCGGCCATGACCTCGTCGTTCGAGGTGCCGGCGGCGACCATCGGCCAGACCATGGCGTCCTCGTGCACGATGAAGTCCACGACGACCGGGCGGTCGTTGATGGAGTTGGCCTTCTCGATCACGGCGTCGAGGTCGGCGGGGTCCTCGCAGCGCAGGCCGACGCAGCCCATGGCCTCGGCCAGCTTCACGAAGTCGGGGACCCGGGTGCCGGCGGCCGAACCGTCGTGGAGCACGGTGTTGGAGTAGCGCTGGTTGTAGAACAGCGTCTGCCACTGCCTGACCATGCCGAGGGCGCCGTTGTTGATGACCGCGACCTTGATCGGGATGTTGTTCAGGGCGGCGGTGGTCAGCTCCTGGTTGGTCATCTGGAAGCAGCCGTCGCCGTCGATGGCCCACACCGGGGTGTCGGGGCGGCCCGCCTTGGCGCCGAGTGCGGCGGGGACGGCGTAGCCCATCGTGCCGAGGCCGCCGGAGTTCAGCCAGGTTCCCGGGCGTTCGAAGGGCAGGTAGTGCGCGGCCCACATCTGGTGCTGGCCGACGCCCGCGGTGAAGATCGTGTCCTGCGGGGCGAGCTGTCCGATGCGCTCGATGACCTGCTGCGGGGAGAGCGACCCGTTGTCCGGCAGGTCGTAGCCCAGCGGGTAGGCGTCGCGCCAGGCGTCGAGCTGCTGCCACCAGGCGGCGTAGCGGGACAGGGCGTCGGGGCCGCGGCTGTCGGCGTGCTCGTCTGCGCGCAGCGCGGCGGCGAGGTCCGTCAGGACGTCCTTGGCGTCGCCGACGATGGGCACGTCCGCGATGCGGTTCTTGCCGATCTCGGCCGGGTCGATGTCCGCGTGCACGATCTTGGCGTGCGGTGCGAAGGAGTCGATGCGGCCGGTGACGCGGTCGTCGAAGCGCGCGCCGATGGCGAGGATCAGGTCCGCCTTCTGGAGGGCGGTGACGGCGGCGACCGAGCCGTGCATGCCGGGCATGCCGAGGTGCTGGCGGTGGCTGTCGGGGAAGGAGCCGAGCGCCATCAGCGTGGTGGTGACCGGGATGCCGGTCAGCTCGGCGAGGTCCAGCAGCTCGGCGGCCGCGCCCGCCTTGACCACGCCGCCGCCGACGTACAGCACCGGGCGGCGCGCCTCGGCGACCAGCCGGGCGGCCTCGCGGATCTGCTTGGCGTGCGGGCGGCTGACCGGGCGGTAGCCGGGCAGGTCCGTGGTCGGGGGCCAGGTGAACGTGGTGGTGGTCTGGAGCGCGTCCTTGGCGATGTCCACCAGGACGGGCCCGGGGCGGCCTGTGGAGGCGATGTGGAACGCCTCGGCGATGGTCCGCGGGATCTCCGCGGGGTCGGTGACCAGGAAGTTGTGCTTGGTGACGGGCATGGTGATGCCGCAGATGTCGGCTTCCTGGAACGCGTCGGTGCCGATGGTGGCGGTGGCGACCTGCCCGGTGATGGCGACCAGCGGGACCGAGTCCATGTGGGCGTCGGCGATCGGGGTGACGAGGTTGGTGGCACCGGGGCCCGAGGTGGCCATGCAGACGCCGACGCGGCCGGTGGCCTGGGCGTAGCCGGTGGCGGCGTGGCCCGCGCCCTGCTCGTGCCGCACGAGGATGTGGCGGACGGCCGTGGAGTCCATCAGCGGGTCGTAGGCGGGGAGGATCGCGCCGCCGGGGATGCCGAATACGGTGTCGGCGCCGACCGCTTCGAGGGAACGGATGAGGGACTGGGCGCCCGTCATGGTCTCGGTGGCGGCGGCGGGCTGCTGTGCTCCGCCTCGGGGGGCCCGCGGCTGCGGCTTCGGTGCCCCGGTGGCCTGCTCGGTCATCGGCGATCTCTTCTCGGGGAATGAGGGTGGTGACGCGGGGGTGGGCGGTGACCGGGATCTCGCCGGCCGGCCGGTCCTGTGCAACAAAAAACCCCTCGTGCCGCAAGGCATGCGAGGGGGAGCGCGTCGCTGGGCTTCCGGGAGGTTGTCCCGGGATCAGCGGACGCGCCGTCCAAGTACGAGAATTCGGGAGTGCATGGCACTGACACTGCTCCCCCGTGCCGTCGCATGTCAAGCGGCCGTGAAGGACGTCTCACTATGTGGGCTTACTGGGTCGTGTCGTTCGGATTCTGGCGGATCAGCCCGCGTCGTCGGACGCCGTGCGTCGCAAGGCACCGGATCGCCAGGCGTACCGGGTGTACCCGGGGATGCGGTGACGCGGCGAGGTGCGGTGACCGGCGGCGCGGGCCAGGCAAGATCCGCACGACACGGC
>NZ_JBJZOH010000062.1:0-17769 GCF_047200595.1 Streptomyces sp. MS19
GTCGTGCGCGACCCGCGCGGCGGTGCTCAGAGCCGGCGCCGCGCCGCCTCGACGCTGTCGCCGCCGCTCGTGTTGAACGCGATGGCGGCCTGGGGCGCGTGGCGGCGGACCAGGTTCACGATCAGTTCGAAGAGCGGGAGCAGCTGCTCCGTCTTGCGGATGCCGCCGCCGATCACCACCACGTCCCACGGCCGCTCGGTCAGCGCGGCGACGACGGCGGGCTCCGCCGACTCGTCGTACACCACCATCGCCATGGCCGCCTCGATGCCGTGCGTCGCGAAGCGCGCCAGTTCCGCGTCCAGGGCCGCGCGCAGCGCCGTCCCGTCCACACCGGGTATCGCCTGCGGGTCGTAGCCGATGACGAGTGCCGAAGACATCCGGCCATCGTGGGCGGGCCCGTGTCAGCCGATGTCGCGCGGATCGACCACCACGCGCGGCACGGCGCCGTCGCGCCGGGCGAGCCGGGCGGCACGGGCCGCCTTCAGCGCGGCGGCCAGCGCCCCTCCCCCGCCCGGCGGCACGCGGACCAGCGCGCGTTCCCACCGCTCCCCCGGCGGCGGGTCGCCGGTGCGGCGCGGGCGGCCCGGCGGGACGACGGGCAGCGGCACCGGCCCCAGCACCTCGGCGTCCGGCGGCAGTCCGGCCGTCGCGAGCAGCCCCGCGACCGCCTCCGGCGTCCCGCTGACCGCCGCCATCCGGGAGACCGGCGGGAAGCCGAGGGCCGCGCGGTCGGCCAGCTCGCGCAGCGCGAACCCGGCCGGGTCCCAGCGCACCAGCGCCTGCACCGGCCGCAGCACCGGCTCGCCGAGGACGACGACCGTCCCGCCGTCCGCGCGCGGCCGTACGAGCGCGGCGGCGTTCAGCCACAGCCGCAGCGCCTCCTCCCCCGCCCGCAGGTCCTGCCTGCCGAGCAGCGCCCAGCCGTCGAGCAGCAGCGCCGCCGCGTAGCCGGGCCCCTCGGGGACGGGCTCGGCGCCCGGTGTGCTGACGACGAGCGCGGGCCGGTCGGGGACGGTGTCGAGCACATGGTCGCGGCCCGAGGTGCGCACGGGCACGGCGGGGAACGCCCGGCCCAGCTCCTCGGCGGTGCGCCGCGCGCCGATGACCACGGCCCGCAGCCGTACGCCGCCGCACTCCTCGCAGTGCCAGTCCGGCGCCGGGGTGCCGCACCATGCGCAGCCCAGCGCCTCGGCCGCCCCGCCCGAGGCGAGCGGCCCGTGGCAGCGGCCGCAGCGCGCGGGCGTACGGCACCGGTCGCACGCGAGCCGGGGCGCGTACCCCCGGCGCGGCACCTGCACGAGCACCGGGCCGTCGGCGAGCCCGTCGCGCAGCGCCTGCCACGCCAGGCTGGGCAGGCGCGCCGTACGGGCCGCCGGGTCGCGTGCCTCGTCGCCGTCGCCGACCGTGCGGACCAGCGGTGCGACGGCCCGCACCGTCTCCCGTCCGGCGGCCAGCGGCCCGGCCCAGCCCGACTCGACGAGTTGGGCGGCCTCGGCGGTGTGCGCGTGGCCGCCCAGGAGCAGCGCGGCACGCTCCTGCGCGGCGCGGAGCTTCAGGACCTCCCTGGCGTGCGGCTGCGGCGCGTTGATGTCGTGGTGCGCGGCGTCCCCGTCGTCCCAGAGGGCGACGAGGCCGAGGTCCGCGACGGGCGCGAACATCGCCGCGCGCGTGCCGACGACACAGCGTACGGCGCCCCGGCGGACGGCGAGCCAGCGCCGGTAGCGCGCCTCGGGGCCCGCGTCGGCGGTGAGCAGGACGTGGTGGCCGGGGCCCGTGAGGGCGGTGAGGGCGGCGTCGGCGCGGGCGGCGGCGCGGCCGTCGGGGAGGACGGCGAGGGCGCCGCGCCCGGCGGCGAGCGCCGTCGCGAGGACGCGCGCCAGCTCGTCGGGCCAGTGCGGTCCCGGCAGGGCGGTCCAGACGGCGCGGGGTGCGTCGCCCGCCGCGAGCGACGCGAGGTATCCGGCGGCGCGGGGGTAACGCGTCCACGTCCCGGGCTCAGGGGCCGGGGGCGGCGCGGGGGCGGGCGGGGAGGCGGCGCGTTCCGCCCTGGCCATGCGCGGGGGGACGGCGAGCTGCACCACGTCGGCGAGCGACCCCGCGTACCGGTCGGCGACCGCGCGGCACAGCCGCAGCAGCCCGGGGCCGAGGACCGGTTCGGTGGAGAGCACCTGCGCGAGGGGGGCGAGGACGCCGGGGAAGTCGCTGCTCTCGCGGCGTTCGACGATGAAGCCGTTGATCAGCCGCCCGCCCTCGCGGCGGCCGTCGCGCTGCCCGGCGCCGAAGCGGACCCGGACGCGGACGCCCGGCTGCGCGTCGGCGTCCATGGCGGCCGGGACGGTGTAGTCGAAGAGGTGGTCGAGGTGCACCAGGCCCTTGTCCACGAGGACCCGGGCGACCGGCAGCCGCCCGGCCGTGGCCGCGCCGCGCCAGGTGCGTGGCCTGGCCCTGGGCTCCCCGCCACGGCGGCCCGCCGCCGCCCTGACGAGGGCGAGCTGTTCACCGCCCGGAGGGGCGCCGGCTTCCTGACTCACGGCGTCCAGTACAGCAGACGGGTCGGACAGGCCCCCCGCCCCGCGTGCCGGGGGGCGGCGGCCGTCGGCGTCGTCAGAGCCCGGTGACGGCCCGCAGGGCGTCCACGCGGTCGGTGCGCTCCCAGGTGAAGTCCGGCAGCTCGCGGCCGAAGTGGCCGTACGCGGCGGTCTGGGCGTAGATCGGGCGCAGCAGGTCGAGGTCGCGGATGATCGCGGCGGGCCGCAGGTCGAAGACCTCGGTGATGGCCTGCTCGATCCTCTCCACCGGGACGGTCGCCGTGCCGAAGGTCTCCACGAACAGGCCGACCGGCTCGGCCTTGCCGATCGCGTAGGCGACCTGCACCTCGCAGCGGGAGGCGAGCCCGGCGGCCACCACGTTCTTCGCCACCCAGCGCATCGCGTAGGCGGCGGACCGGTCCACCTTCGACGGGTCCTTGCCGGAGAACGCGCCGCCGCCGTGGCGGGCCATGCCGCCGTACGTGTCGATGATGATCTTGCGGCCGGTGAGGCCCGCGTCGCCCATCGGGCCGCCGATCTCGAAGCGGCCGGTGGGGTTCACCAGCAGGCGGTAGCCCTCGGTGTCGAGCTTGATGCCGTCGCCGACCAGGGCCTTCAGCTCGGGCTCGACCACGAACTCCTGGATGTCGGGCGCCAGGAGGGAGTCGAGGTCGATGTCCGAGGCGTGCTGGCTGGAGACGACCACGGTGTCGAGGCGGACGGCCTTGTCGCCGTCGTACTCGATGGTGACCTGCGTCTTGCCGTCGGGGCGCAGGTAGGGGATGGTCCCGTTCTTGCGGACCTCGGAGAGGCGGTGGGACAGCCGGTGCGCCAGCCGGATCGGCAGCGGCATCAGCTCGGGGGTCTCGTCGCAGGCGTAGCCGAACATCAGGCCCTGGTCGCCCGCGCCCTGCCGGTCCAGCTCGTCCTCATCGCCCTCGACCCGGGACTCGTAGGCCGTGTCCACACCCTGCGCGATGTCCGGCGACTGCGAGCCGATGGACACCGAGACACCGCAGGAGGCGCCGTCGAAACCCTTCTTCGACGAGTCGTAGCCGATCTCCAGGATGCGGCCGCGCACCAGCGTCGCGATGTCCGCGTACGCCTGGGTGGTGACCTCACCCGCCACGTGCACCAGGCCCGTGGTGATCATCGTCTCGACGGCGACGCGCGAGGTGGGGTCCTCGCGCAGCAGGGCGTCGAGGATGGTGTCGCTGATCTGGTCGGCGATCTTGTCGGGGTGACCCTCGGTCACGGATTCCGAGGTGAACAGACGGCGGGACACATCGCTCCCTGGGTTGCAGCGGCTGCTGACTGGAATGGCTGACGACCGCCCGTGGCGAGCGCCCGGTCGGCGTCAGTCTAACCGGCGGGTGTCCGGCGTGACCCGAAGGCTCGACCGGCTCCGTGCGGTGTCCGTACAGTATCCGTCGCGGTGCGCTCACCGGAAGGGAACGACCGCGGTTCGAGACAGCCGGTCCGGTGGGCGGGCACGCGGGGGGGACGGACGGGCGCGGTCAGCGGGCCGTGTCAGCGGGCGGGAGAAGGCGTACAACGGCGTCCCACACGCGGTCGGCCAGCTCTTCCTTGGGCCCGTGGGGCACCGGGGTCTCGGCGCCGCCCGCCTCGACGATCACGGCCTCGTTCTCCTCGGTGCCGAAGGCGAGGCCGTCGCCGACGCGGTTGACGACCAGCAGGTCGCAGCCCTTGCGGGCGAGCTTGGCCCGCCCGTTGGCCAGGACGTCCTCGGTCTCGGCGGCGAACCCGGCGACCACCTGGCCCGCCGGGCGGTCGGCGGCGAGCCCCGCGAGGATGTCCGGATTGCGCACCAGGACGACGGGCTCGGGGTCGACGCCCTCACGCTTCTTGATCTTCTGGTCGGCGCGGACCGCGGGCCGGAAATCGGCCACCGCGGCGGCCATCACGACGGCGTCGGCACCGGCCGCCGCCTCGCGGACCGCCTTCTCCAGCTCGGCGGCGCTGCCGACCCGGACGACCCTCGCGCCCGCGGGGTCGGGCAGGGCGGTGTTCGCGGCGACCAGGGTGACGCGGGCGCCGCGGGCGACGGCGGTGCGGGCGAGCGCGTAGCCCTGCTTGCCGGAGGAGTGGTTGCCCAGGTAGCGCACCGGGTCGAGGGGCTCGCGGGTGCCGCCCGCGCTGATCACGACATGCCGTCCGGCCAGGTCGGCGGGCACCGGCGCGGTGCCGCGCGCCAGCACGCGGCGGCAGACGGCGAAGACCGCCTCCGGGTCCGGGAGGCGGCCCTTGCCGGTGTCGGCGCCGGTGAGGCGGCCCTCGGCCGGCTCGATGACGACGGCGCCGCGCGCGCGGAGGGTCGCGACGTTCTCGCGGGTCGCGGGGTGCTCCCACATCTCCGTGTGCATCGCGGGTGCGAAGACGACCGGGCAGCGCGCGGTGAGCAGCACATTGGTCAGCAGGTCGTCGGCGCGGCCTGTGGCGGCGCGTGAGAGCACGTCCGCGGTGGCCGGGGCGACGACGACGAGGTCGGCGGCCTTGCCGATACGGACGTGCGGCACCTCGTGCACGTCGTCCCACACCTCGGTGGCCACCGGGGCGCCGGACAGCGCCGACCAGGTGGGGGCGCCGACGAACCGCAGGGCGGCGGCCGTGGGCACGACCCGGACCGCGTGCCCCGACTCGGTGAACCGCCGCAGCAGCTCGCACGCCTTGTACGCCGCGATCCCGCCGCCCACTCCGAGGACGACGCTGGGCTGATCCATCTCCGGCACCTTCACTGCTCGCTGCGGTGTACGACACGACGGGCACGCGCCGTGGCACGGCATGCCTGGGGCCCGGCGGCACACAGGGCCGCCGGGCCCGGGACGAACTGCTGGGGCGCGCACGCCCCGGTGCCACCTCAGTCGGTGGCGCCTTCGACGGCCTCGGAGGTGAGCAGACCCGCGTTGATCTCGCGCAGCGCGATGGACAGCGGCTTCTCGTGCACGTGCGTGTCCACGAGCGGCCCGACGTACTCCAGCAGCCCTTCACCGAGCTGGGAGTAGTAGGCGTTGATCTGCCGCGCGCGCTTGGCCGCGTAGATCACCAGGCTGTACTTCGAGTCGGTGGCCTCAAGCAGCTCGTCGATCGGCGGGTTGATGATGCCCTCGGGCGTGGTCATGGAGGAGGACACGCGTCGCCTTTCCCTGGTTGTGGCCTAACGAATCAAGGCTAGCAGCTCGGCCGCGACCGCCTCGACCGAGGTGTTCACGAGTGTGACGTCGAACTCGGGCTCGGCGGCCAGCTCGGTGCGGGCGGCGGCGAGCCGGCGTTCGATCACCTCGGGGGGCTCGGTGCCGCGGCCGGTGAGGCGGCGGACCAGCTCGTCCCAGCTGGGCGGGGCGAGGAAGACGAGGCGCGCGTCCGGCATCGAGGCGCGGACCTGCCGGGCGCCCTGGAGGTCGATCTCCAGGAGCACCGGCTCGCCGCGCTCAAGACGTTCGAGCACGGCGCGGCGGGGCGTGCCGTAGCGGTTGCCCGCGAACTCCGCCCATTCGAGGAGTTCGCCGTTGGCGACCAGCTTGTCGAACTCCCCGTCGTCCACGAAGTGGTACTGGACGCCGTGCCGTTCCCCGGGCCGTGGCCTGCGGGTGGTGGCCGAGACGGACAGCCACAGCTCGGGGTGGGCCTTGCGCAGATGGGCGACGACCGTGCTCTTGCCGACCCCGGAGGGGCCGGAGAGCACGGTCAGCCGCGGACGATCGGTCATACGGTGATTATCCCGGTTCCCGGCGGAGCGGAAAAACCTCAGGCGGCACCGGTGCCGAACTCGCGCTCCAGCGCGGCGATCTGGTTGGAGCCGAGACCGCGGACCCGGCGGCTCTCGGAGATGCCGAGCCGCTCCATGATCTGCCGCGCGCGGACCTTGCCGACGCCAGGCATCGACTCCAGAAGGGCGCTGACCTTCATCTTGCCGATGACATCGTTCTCCTGGCCCTGCTTGATGACCTCGTGCAGCGAGGCACCGGAGTGCTTGAGCCGATTCTTGACCTCGGCGCGCTCCCGGCGAGCCGCGGCGGCCTTCTCAAGCGCGGCTGCGCGCTGTTCAGGGGTAAGGGGCGGAAGAGCCACGCCTACGTCACCTCGGTTGTCGAACTGTCGGATACGGAACAAGGAACGGTGAGGAACCTAACGGCACCGCACCGGCGGGGCAACGAACAACGCGCTCGGCAGCCCCGCTCTCGGTGGAGACTAGCGGGGCTCACGGCGTTTAGTCAGCGGTAATCGACAAAAAGTCCTGGTCAGCTGTGACGCCTTGGCGACATTTCCGACATATACGCACGACCGTGCGACCCTTCCGCCCCCGCCGCGCGTCCCGCTACGCCCCCGCGCCCGTGAACTGGGCGATCTCCCCGGCCTCCCTGGCCGCCGCGTCCCGCAGCGCCGCGACGCCGGGACCGTGCCGCAGCACGCCCCGGCTGACGCTCGGCAGGACATCGCCCACCGCGTCGCCGAAGACGCGCGGCAGGTCGGCGGCGGTCGCGCCCTGGGCGCCGATGCCGGGGGCGAGGAGCGGTCCGTTGATCGCGAGGCCGCCGGGGCCACCGCCCGGTCCGGCGGCGAGTGTCGCGCCGACGACGGCGCCGTACGAGCCGAGCGGCGCGGCGCCCTCGTTCTCCGCGCGCAGCCGGTCGAGGACGTGGCGGCCGAGCGGCGTTCCCCCGGCCGTCACGGCCGACTGGACCTCGGGGCCCTCCGGGTTGGACGTCAGCGCGAGCACGAAGACGCCGGAGCCCGTCGCGGCGGCCAGGTCGAGCGCGGGGCGCAGGGCGCCGAAGCCGAGGTACGGACTGAGGGTGACCGCGTCGGAGCGCAGGGGTGCGCCGGGGCCGAGGAACGCGGCGGCGTACGCGGCCATGGTGGAGCCGATGTCGCCGCGCTTGGCGTCCATCAGGACGAGCGCCCCGGCGTCGCGCGCGTCGGCGACGGCGCGCTCCAGCACGGCGATGCCGCGGGAGCCGAAGCGTTCGAAGAAGGCGCTCTGCGGCTTCAGGACGGCGACCCGGTCGGCCAGCGCCTCCACGACGGTGTGCGTGAAGCGCTCAAGGCCGGCCACGTCGTCGCCGAGCCCCCAGTCGGCGAGGAGCGCGGCGTGCGGGTCGATGCCGACGCACAGCGGGCCGCGCGTGTCCATGGCGCGGCGCAGCCGGGCGCCGAAGGGTTCGGGCGCGGTGGTCATGCGGCGGTCCTCCGGGCGTCGGCGCCGACGGCGTCGGCGAGTGTGGCGAACGGGCTGGCGGCCAGGTGCCGGGCGAGCCCCTCGTTGATCGAACGGGCCCAGCCCGGACCGGCGTAGATGAAGCCGCTGTAGCCCTGGACGAGGGTGGCGCCGGCCAGGACGCGCGCCCAGGCGTCGTCCGCGTTCTCGACGCCGCCGACGCCGACGAGGGTCACGCGCCCGCCGACGCGCGCGTACAGGCGGGCGAGGACGGCGAGGGAGCGTTCCTTCAGCGGGGCGCCCGAGATGCCTCCCGCGCCGAGTGCGGCGACGGCGTCCGGACGGCTGCGCAGGCCGTCGCGGGAGACGGTGGTGTTGGTGGCGATGATGCCGTCGAGGCCCAGGTCGAGCGCGAGGTCCGCGACGGCGTCGATGTCCTCGTCGGCCAGGTCGGGGGCGATCTTGACCAGCAGCGGGACCCGGCGGTCCGGCACGGAGCGGTCGGCGGCCTCGCGGACGGCGGTCAGCAGGGGCCGCAGGCGGCTCGCGGCCTGGAGGTCGCGCAGCCCGGGGGTGTTGGGCGACGAGACGTTGACCACGAGGTAGTCGGCGTGGCGGGCGAGCCGCTCGGTCGAGGTGACGTAGTCGGCCACCGCGGCGTCGTCGGCGACCGCCTTGGTCCGGCCGATGTTGACGCCCACGGCGGGGCCGCCGCGCGGCCTGCCGCGGCGGGCCAGCCGCGCGGCGACGGCGGCGGACCCGTCGTTGTTGAACCCCATGCGGTTGAGCAGCGCGCGGTCACCGACGAGGCGGAACAGGCGCTTGCGCGGGTTGCCCGCCTGCGGCTGCCCGGTGACCGTGCCGACCTCGACGTGGTCGAAGCCGAGCATGCCGAGGCCGTCGACGCCGACCGCGTTCTTGTCGAACCCGGCGGCCAGGCCGAAGGGACCCGGCAGGTCGAGCCCGAGGGCGGTGATCCGCAGCTCCGGGTGCGGCGGCGCGTACGCGGCGCGTACGGCCGGCCGCAGCCCGGGGACGCGGGCGGCGGCCCTGATGAGGGCGAACGCGGCCCGGTGCGCCTGCTCGGCGTCGATCCGGCGCAGGACGGTGCGGTAGAGGACGTCGTAGGGTGCCACGCCGCTCACCGTCCGCGCGCGGCGGTCAGGTCGCGCGCGTGGTCCTGGAGCGAGCGGACGCCGATGTCGCCGCGCAGCAGCGCGTCGATGCCCTGCACGGCCGCCGCCAGCGCCTGGACGGTGGTGAGGATCGGCACACCGCGGGCGACGGCGGCGGTGCGGATGTCGTAGCCGTCGAGCCGTCCGCCGGTGCCGTAGGGGGTGTTGACGATCAGATCGACCTGGCCGTCGTGGATGAGCTGGACGATGGTCGGCTGCCCCTCGGGTCCTGGGCCGTCGCTCTGCTTGCGGACGACGGTGGCGTGGATGCCGTTGCGCCGCAGGACCTCGGCGGTGCCCGAGGTGGCGAGCAGCTCGAAGCCGTGCTCCGCGAGGGCGCGCGCCGGGAAGATCATGGCGCGCTTGTCGCGGTTGGCGACCGAGACGAACGCCCGGCCCTTCGTGGGCAGCACGCCGTAGACGGCGGTCTGCGACTTGGCGTAGGCCGTGCCGAAGACGGTGTCGATGCCCATGACCTCGCCGGTCGAGCGCATCTCCGGGCCGAGGACGGTGTCGACGCCGCGCCCGTGGATGTCGCGGAAGCGCGACCACGGCATCACGGCCTCCTTGACGGAGATCGGCGCGTCCAGCGGCAGGCTGCCGCCGTCGCCCTCGGCGGGCAGCATGCCCTCCGCGCGCAGCTGCGCGACGGTGGCGCCCAGCGAGATGCGGGCCGCGGCCTTGGCCAGCGGCACGGCGGTGGCCTTGGAGGTGAACGGGACGGTGCGGGAGGCGCGCGGGTTGGCCTCCAGGACGTAGAGGATGTCCCCGGCCAGCGCGAACTGGATGTTGATCAGGCCGCGGACGCCGACGCCGCGGGCGATCGCCTCGGTGGAGGCGCGCAGGCGCTTGATGTCGTGCGCGCCGAGCGTCATCGGCGGCAGGGCGCAGGCGGAGTCGCCGGAGTGGATGCCGGCCTCCTCGATGTGCTCCATGACGCCGCCGAGGAACAGTTCCTCGCCGTCGTAGAGCGCGTCCACGTCGATCTCGATCGCGTCGTCGAGGAAGCGGTCGACCAGCACCGGGTGCTCGGCGATCAGTCCGGCGTGCTCGCGCAGGTACGCGGCGAGGGCGGGCTCGTCGTACACGATCTGCATGCCGCGTCCGCCCAGGACGTAGCTGGGGCGGACCATGACCGGGTAGCCGATCCCGGCGGCGGTCGCGGCGGCCTCCTCGAAGGAGAACGCGGTGCCGTACTTGGGGGCGGGCAGCCCGGCCTCCTCCAGCACGCGGCCGAACGCGCCGCGGTCCTCGGCCAGGTGGATCGCCTCGGGCGAGGTGCCGGCGATCGGCACGCCGTTGTCCTTCAGCGCCTGCGCGAGGCCGAGCGGCGTCTGGCCGCCGAGCTGCACGAGGACGCCCGCGACGGGACCGGCGAGGGTCTCGGCGTGGACGATCTCCAGGACGTCCTCCAGGGTGAGCGGCTCGAAGTACAGCCGGTCGGAGGTGTCGTAGTCGGTGGAGACGGTCTCCGGGTTGCAGTTGACCATCACGGTGTCGTAGCCGGCGTCGCTGAGCGCGAAGCAGGCGTGGACGCAGGAGTAGTCGAACTCGATGCCCTGCCCGATGCGGTTGGGGCCGGAGCCGAGGATCAGCACGGCGGGCCGCTCGCGCGGGGTGACCTCCGTCTCCTCGTCGTAGGAGGAGTAGAGGTACGGGGTGCGGGCGGCGAACTCGGCGGCGCACGTGTCGACCGTCTTGTAGACCGGCCGGATGCCGAGGGCGTGCCGCACCTGGCGGACGACCTCCTCGCGCAGGCCGCGGATGCCCGCGATCTGGGCGTCGGAGAAGCCGTGGCGCTTGGCGGTGCGCAGCAGCTCGGGGCCGAGCTGGTCGGCGTCGGCGATCTCGCGGGCGGTCTCGTGGATCAGGAAGAGCTGGTCCACGAACCACGGGTCGATGCGGGTGGCCTCGAAGACCTCGTCGGGCGAGGCACCGGCGCCGATGGCGCGCATGACGGTGTTCAGCCGCCCGTCGGTGGGGACGGCGGCGAGGCGCAGCAGGGCGTCCTTGTCGCCCGCCTCCCCGGCGGCGGCGCCGGGCGCGAGGGCGGAGAAGTCGAAGGCGGCGTCCTTCTTCTCCAGGGAGCGCAGCGCCTTGTTGAGGGCCTCGGTGAAGTTGCGGCCGATGGCCATGGCCTCGCCGACGGACTTCATGGTCGTGGTCAGCGAGGAGTCGGCCGCCGGGAACTTCTCGAAGGCGAACCGCGGCACCTTGACGACGACGTAGTCGAGCGTCGGCTCGAAGGAGGCGGGCGTCTTCTCGGTGATGTCGTTCGGGATCTCGTCCAGCGTGTAGCCGATGGCCAGGCGGGCGGCGATCTTGGCGATCGGGAAGCCGGTGGCCTTGGAGGCGAGCGCGGAGGAGCGGGAGACGCGCGGGTTCATCTCGATGACGACGATCCGGCCGTCGTCGGGGTTGACGGCGAACTGGATGTTGCAGCCGCCGGTGTCCACGCCGACCTCGCGGATGACGGCGATGCCGATGTCCCGCAGGATCTGGTACTCGCGGTCGGTGAGCGTCATCGCGGGCGCGACCGTGATGGAGTCGCCGGTGTGGACGCCCATCGGGTCGAGGTTCTCGATGGAGCAGACGACGACCACGTTGTCGTTCCGGTCGCGCATCAGCTCCAGCTCGTACTCCTTCCAGCCCAGGATGGACTCCTCCAGGAGCACCTCGGTCGTCGGGGACAGGGCGAGGCCCTGCCCGGCGATGCGGCGCAGCTCGTCCTCGTCGTGCGCGAAGCCGGACCCGGCGCCGCCCATGGTGAACGAGGGGCGGACCACGACCGGGTAGCCGCCCAGCGTCTCCACGCCCGCGAGGATGTCGTCCATCGAGTGGCAGATGACGGAACGGGCCGACTCGCCGTGGCCGAGGACGCCGCGCACGGCCTCCACGACGCCCTTGAACGCCTCGCGGTCCTCGCCCTTCTGGATGGCGTCGACGCTGGCGCCGATCAGCTCCACGCCGTACCGCTCCAGCGTGCCCGCCTCGTGCAGGGCGATGGCGGCGTTGAGCGCGGTCTGGCCGCCGAGGGTGGGCAGCAGCGCGTCGGGGCGCTCCTTGGCGATGATCTTCTCGACGAACTCGGGGGTGATCGGCTCGACGTAGGTCGCGTCGGCGATCTCCGGGTCGGTCATGATGGTGGCCGGGTTGGAGTTGACGAGGACGACGCGCAGCCCCTCGGCCTTGAGCACGCGGCAGGCCTGCGTGCCCGAGTAGTCGAACTCGGCCGCCTGCCCGATCACGATCGGACCGGAGCCGATCACCAGTACGGACTTGATATCCGAACGCCTAGGCACGCCGGTCCTCCATCAGGGAAACAAAACGGTCGAACAGGTAGGCCGCGTCGTGCGGCCCGGCCGCGGCCTCGGGGTGGTACTGGACGCTGAACGCGGGCCGGTCGAGCAGCCGCAGCCCCTCGACGACGTCGTCGTTCAGGCAGACGTGCGAGACCTCCGCGCGGCCGAACGGCGTCTCGGACGGGCCGTCGAGCGGCGCGTCCACGGCGAAGCCGTGGTTGTGCGCGGTGACCTCGACCTTGCCGGTCGCCAGGTCCTTCACCGGCTGGTTGATGCCGCGGTGGCCGTACTTGAGCTTGAACGTGCCGAAGCCCAGGGCGCGGCCGAGCACCTGGTTGCCGAAGCAGATGCCGAACAGCGGCGTCTCGCGCTCCAGCACGCCGCGCATCAGCGCGACGGGGTGGTCGGCGGTCGCCGGGTCGCCAGGACCGTTGGAGAAGAACACCCCGTCGGGCGAGGACGCGTAGACCTCGTCCAGCGTCGCGGTGGCGGGCACGACGGTCACCTCGATGCCGCGTTCCGCCATGCGGTGCGGCGTCATGCCCTTGATGCCGAGGTCCACGGCGGTCACGGCCAGCCGCTTGGCGCCGAGGGCGGGGACGGTGTACGGCTCGGTGACGGCGACCTCGGCGGCCAGGTCGGCGCCGGTCATGGGCGGCGCGGACCGTACGCGGGCGAGGAGTTCGTCCTCCCCCGCGCCCAGCGCGGGCCCGGAGAAGATCCCGGCGCGCATCGCGCCGCGCTCGCGCAGGTGCCGGGTGAGGGCGCGGGTGTCCACGCCGCCGATGCCCACGACGCCCTGGGCGGCCAGTTCCTGGTCGAGCGTGCGGACCGAGCGCCAGTTGGAGGGCCTGCGGGCGGGGTCACGGACGACGTACCCGGCGACCCAGATGCGGCGTGACTCGGGGTCCTCGTCGTTCACGCCGGTGTTGCCGATGTGCGGGGCCGTCATCACGACGATCTGGCGGTGGTACGAGGGGTCGGTCAGCGTCTCCTGGTAGCCGGTCATACCGGTGGAGAAGACGGCTTCGCCGAAGGTCTCCCCCACAGCGCCGTACGCCTGGCCGCGGAAGGTGCGGCCGTCCTCCAGGACGAGCAGCGCGGGGGTCGGACTGGCTGTGGTCATCGTGCGCCTTCTTCGCTGTGGTGCGTGCTCGGGGTGGTGGGTGGGCCGGACGGGGCGGCGGCTCCGGCGCCCTCGGGGAGGTAGGTGCCGAGTGCCTCGACCCAGGCGGGGTGCTCGGCGGCGGTGTCCGAGCGGAAGCCGGAGTCGAGCAGCCGGTCGCCGTGCTCCCAGGTCAGGACGAGCAGGCCGCCCTCGGTGAGGACCTTGCCCGCGATGCCCTTGTCGAGGCGGGCGCCGCGCAGGCGTGCCGCCGGGATGAGGAAGTCGCCCGCGCCGGTGCCGCGCACGGTGATGCCGTCGTCGGTCAGGTCGAGCGTGACGCGGCTGCGGGCGCCGAGGCCGCGGGCCACGATCCGGTCGAGCCAGCGGCCCGCGGCGGTCGAGCCGTGGTAGCGGCCGGTCAGCGTCAGCCGGGCCGTGCCGCCTGCGCCGGGCTCCGGGGCCTGCGGCAGCTCCGGCAGGTCGCCCTGGAGCGCGGCGCGCCACTTCCAGCCCTGCCGCATGAGCCAGTAGACCAGGGCGATCAGGAGCACGATGCCGACGACCCAGGCGATGCGCGGGCCCCAGTCGGTGACCTCCTGCGACCTGCGGGTCTCCTCGGCCAGCGGGACGAGCAGCGTGGCGGGCGCGTTCATGCGAGCTTCCCGTCCCGGACGGTGGCCCGCCCGCGCAGGAACGTGTGGACGACCCTGCCGGGCAGCTCACGGCCGCGGTACGGCGTGTTGCGGCTGCGGGAGGCGAACGCGGCGGGGTCCACGACGGCGCGGTGGCCGGGGTCGACCAGCGTCAGGTTCGCGGGCTCGCCCGCGGCGACCGGCCTGCCCTGGCCCGTCAGCCGTCCGATGGCGGCGGGGCGGTGGGACATCCGGTCGGCGACCCCGGCCCAGTCGAGCAGCCCGGTGTCCACCATCGTGTGCTGGACGACGGACAGCGCGGTCTCCAGGCCGATCATGCCCATGGCCGCCGCGCCCCACTCGCAGTCCTTGTCCTCGTGCGGGTGCGGGGCGTGGTCGGTGGCGACGCAGTCGATGGTGCCGTCCGCGAGCGCGGCGCGCAGGGCGAGGACGTCCTCCTCGGTGCGCAGCGGCGGGTTGACCTTGTAGACGGGGTCGTACGAACGGACCAGCTCGTCGGTCAGCAGCAGGTGGTGGGGTGTCACCTCGGCGGTGACCGGCCAGCCCTTCCCCTTGGCCCAGCGCACCAGTTCGACGGATCCGGCCGTGCTGAGGTGGCAGATGTGCAGGCGGGAGCCGACGTGGGCCGCGAGCAGGATGTCGCGGGCGATGACCGACTCCTCGGCGACGGCGGGCCAGCCGCCGAGGCCGAGGTCGGCGGACACGGTGCCCTCGTTCATCTGCGCGCCCTCGGTGAGCCGGGGCTCCTGGGCGTGCTGGGCGATGACGCCGCCGAACGCCTTCACGTACTCCAGCGCGCGCCGCATGATCACCGCGTCGTCCACGCACTTGCCGTCGTCGGAGAAGACGGTGACGCCCGCCGCCGAGTCGTGCATGGCGCCCAGCTCGGCGAGCTGCTTGCCGCCGAGGCCGACGGTGACGGCGCCGACGGGCTGGACGTCGCAGTAGCCGGAGGCGCCGCCGAGGCGCCAGACCTGCTCGACGACGCCGGCGGTGTCGGCGACGGGGAAGGTGTTCGCCATCGCGTGCACGGCGGTGTAGCCGCCGGCGGCGGCGGCGCGGGTGCCGGTGAGGACCGTCTCGGAGTCCTCGCGGCCCGGCTCGCGCAGGTGGGTGTGCAGGTCGACGAGGCCGGGCAGCAGCACGAGGCCCGTGGCGTCGACGACCTCGGCGCCGTCCGCGGCGAGGTCCTCGCCGACTGCGGCGACGGTGCCGCCGTCGATCAGGACGTCGGCGGGCGCCCCGCCCAGGAGGCGGGCGCCGCGGATCAGGGTCCGGTTCCGGTCGGTCGTGTCAGCGCTCATGCCAGGGTGCTCTCCTCGGTGCGGGTGGTGCTCACGGCCGGCTCCGCGCCGCCGAGCAGCAGGTACAGGACGGCCATCCGGACGCTGACGCCGCCGGAGACCTGCTCGACGGCGGTGCAGCGGGGTGAGTCGGCGACCTCGGCGGTGATCTCCATGCCGCGGTTCATGGGGCCCGGGTGCATCACGATGGCGTGCTCGGGCATGCGCGCCATGCGGTCGCCGTCGAGCCCGTACCGGCGGGCGTACTCGCGCTCGGTCGGGAAGTAGGCGGCGTTCATGCGCTCGCGCTGGACGCGGAGCATCATCACGGCGTCGGAGTCCGGCAGGACGGCGTCGAGGTCGTAGGAGACCGCGCAGGGCCAGGTGCCCGCGCCGACCGGCAGCAGCGTCGGCGGCGCGACGACGGTGACCTGCGCGCCGAGCGTCGTGAGCAGGTGGATGTTGGAGCGGGCCACGCGGCTGTGGAGGATGTCGCCGACGATGGTCACCCGCCGCCCGGACAGGTCCTTGCCCATGCCGCCGGCGGGTCCGGCGACGAGGCGGCGGCGGATGGCGAACGCGTCGAGGAGCGCCTGCGTGGGGTGCTCGTGCGTGCCGTCGCCCGCGTTGACGACGCAGCCGCCGATCCAGCCGGAGGTGGCGAGCCGGTGCGGGGCGCCGGAGTCGTGGTGCCGGATCACGACCGCGTCGGCGCCCATCGCCTCCAGCGTCAGGGCGGTGTCCTTCAGCGACTCGCCCTTGGAGACGGAGGACCCCTTGGCCGAGAAGTTGATGACGTCGGCGGAGAGACGTTTCGCCGCCGCCTCGAACGAGATCCGGGTGCGGGTCGAGTCCTCGAAGAACAGGTTGACGACCGTCCGGCCGCGCAGGGTGGGCAGCTTCTTGATCGGCCGGTCGGCGACGCGGGCGAGTTCCTCGGCGGTGTCCAGGACGAGGACGGCGTCGTCGCGCGTGAGATCGGCGGCCGAGATGAGGTGACGCTTCATCAGGTGCCTTCCGTGGGGCCGGGCGGTGCCTGGCCGTGGTCCGGTGGGTCCGGAACGGGTGGGATGCGGCGTGCTGGCATGGCGGGGCTAACGGCCTGTGCGGGACACGGTCTAGCGCCCGCCGGCGTCCTGGGCCTGCCCGCGCACGCCGAGGAGCACGCCGTCGCGGCCGTCCTCCTCGGTGAGCAGGACCCGGACGGTCTCACGCTGCGACGTGGGGATGTTCTTGCCGACGTAGTCGGCCCTGATCGGCAGCTCGCGGTGGCCCCGGTCGACGAGCACGGCGAGCTGGACGGCGCGGGGCCTGCCGATGTCGTTCAGCGCGTCCAGCGCGGCCCTGATGGTGCGGCCGGAGAAGAGCACGTCGTCGAGGAGGATCACCAGGCGGCCGTCGATGCCGTCGCCCGGGATCTCGGTCCTGGCGAGCGCCCGGGTGGGCCGCATCCGCAGGTCGTCCCGGTACATCGTGATGTCCAGGGAACCGACGGGGACCGGGTGGCCGGTGATCTCGCGCAGCCGGGCGGCGAGCCGCCGGGCGAGGAAGACCCCCCGGGTCGGGATGCCGAGGAGCACCACGTCGTCGGCGCCCTTGGCGCGTTCGACGATCTCGTGGGCGATGCGGGTCAGGGCTCGCGCGATGTCCGGCGCCTCCAGCACGGGGCGGGGGGCGGACGGATCGGCGGCGCCGGGGTGGCCGGGTGTGCCGGTGGGACTGTCCATGGTGCAGGACCTCCTTCCCCGCCTCACGGGACGGGCCTTAAAGGACGTCGTTCAGATCGTCGTCGAGCGTATCAGGCCGTTCGGCACGCTCCGCATCGCCCCAGGTCAGAGGCGACTCCTCGGCCCCGGCTTGACGGGATAAATTACGCTGCGTAACCTCACAGTGAGTTACCAAAAAGCCGTCCGGGGAGATACATGTCCAGCGAATACGCCAAACAGCTCGGAGCGAAGCTCCGTGCCATCCGCACCCAGCAGGGTCTGTCGCTCCATGGGGTCGAGGAGAAGTCGCAGGGCCGCTGGAAGGCGGTCGTGGTCGGTTCCTACGAGCGCGGCGACCGTGCCGTCACCGTGCAGCGCCTCGCGGAGCTGGCGGACTTCTACGGGGTGCCCGTCCAGGAACTGCTGCCCGGCTCGACGCCGGGCGGCGCCGCCGAGCCGCCGCCGAAACTGGTGCTCGACCTGGAGCGGCTCGCCACCGTGCCCAGCGAGAAGGCGGGCCCGCTTCAGCGCTACACCGCGACCATCCAGAGCCAGCGGGGCGACTACAACGGCAAGGTCCTCTCGATCCGCCAGGACGACCTGCGGACCCTTGCCGTGATCTACGACCAGTCGCCCTCCGTGCTGACCGAGCAGCTCATCAGCTGGGGCGTGCTGGGCGCGGACGCGCGCCGCGCGGTCCAGGCCGACGAGAGCTGACCGGCCGCCCAGCGGCACACCGGGTGGCGGGAGGCGCCTGACGGCGCTCCCCGTCACCCGGGGACCGGCGGGGGGGGGGGGGGGGGGGGGGGGGGGGGGGGGGGGGGGGGGGGGGGGGGGG
>NZ_JBJZOH010000063.1:0-16579 GCF_047200595.1 Streptomyces sp. MS19
CCCGCGGTCCCCCCCCCCCCCCCCCCCCCCCCCCCGCGCCACCTTGGCCATGACCTGACCGGTGTGCGCGCCGCCGCCCGCGAGGGTGAAGCGGGCCAGCTCACGGCCCGTCGTCTCGTCCACCAGGCGGCAGAACGCCTGCCCGACCTCGGAGAACCGGCGGCCGGTGAAGCTGTTCACCGTGAAGACGATCTGGTCCACGGCCGCCGGGACGCGGCCGAGGTCCACGACAATGGCCTCGTCGTCCTCCGCGCCCGCGCCGCCGGTGAGGCTGTCGCCGCTGTGGCGGACGGAGCCGTCGTCGCTGCTGAGCTTGTGGAAGTACACGACGTCCTCGGCGCGCCCGTCCGAGAACAGGACGGCGGACGCGTCGAGGTCGATGCCGTCCCGGCCGGGGAAGAGCCGGTCGAGCAGGCTCCGGCGCCGCGCGGCACGCCATCCGAGGCCCATCCTGATCCGGACGAGCCCGTCACCGTCCCCCGTGCGCAGGGGGATGTCCTGGCCCCTGGACAACTCGGCACTCACCGACCCACTCCCTCGTCACATCCGCTCCGCCCCCGCAGGGGCCACCCTACGCAGGCGGGCAGCCCCCGGTACCCTACGCGCGCCGGTGCGGGAAGCGCCGTCAGCTGAGCCCGACCTCCCGCATCTGGCGCAGTTCCTTCTTCAGGTCGGAGACCTCGTCGCGCAGGCGGGCGGCGATCTCGAATTGCAGCTCCGCGGCGGCGGCCCGCATCCGCTCGGTGAGCTGCTCGATCGTCTCCGCCAGCTCGGCGGCCGGGCGGTCGGTCAGCTCCTTCTTCCGGCCCTTGCCCGCGGTGGGGACGGGGGCCTTCTGCTTCTTGTCCCCCATCTGCCGGTACCCCGTGCCCAGCAGCTCCTGCGTGTCCACGTCCTCGCGGGCGATGGTGGCGACGATGTCGTTGATCTTCTTGCGCAGCGGCTGCGGGTCGATGCCGTGCGCCTCGTTGTAGGCGATCTGCTTCTCGCGCCGCCGGTTGGTCTCGTCGATGGCCCGCTCCATGGACGGGGTGACGCGGTCGGCGTACATGTGGACCTGGCCGGACACGTTGCGCGCCGCGCGGCCGATGGTCTGGATCAGCGAGGTGCCCGAGCGCAGGAAGCCCTCCTTGTCGGCGTCGAGGATGGCGACGAGCGACACCTCGGGCAGGTCGAGGCCCTCCCGCAGCAGGTTGATGCCGACCAGGACGTCGTACTCGCCCGCCCGCAGCTCCCTGAGCAGTTCGACGCGACGCAGGGTGTCCACGTCGCTGTGCAGGTAGCGGACGCGGATGCCCAGCTCCAGGAAGTAGTCCGTGAGGTCCTCGGCCATCTTCTTGGTGAGGGTGGTGACGAGGACGCGCTCGTCACGCTCGGCGCGGTCCCGGATCTCGTGCACCAGGTCGTCGATCTGGCCCTCGGTGGGCTTGACCACGACTTCCGGGTCCACCAGCCCGGTCGGGCGGATGATCTGCTCGACCACGCCGTCCCCGCGCGACAGCTCGTACGGGCCCGGGGTGGCGGACAGGTAGACGGTCTGGCCGACGCGCCCCAGGAACTCCTCCCACTTCAGCGGCCGGTTGTCCATGGCGGACGGCAGCCGGAAGCCGTGGTCCACCAGGGTCCGCTTGCGGGAGGCGTCGCCCTCGTACATCGCGCCGATCTGCGGCACGGTGTTGTGCGACTCGTCGATGACCAGCAGGAAGTCGTCCGGGAAGTAGTCCAGCAGGGTGTGGGGCGCCGTGCCGGTCTCGCGGCCGTCGATGTGGCGCGAGTAGTTCTCGATGCCGGAGCAGGTGCCGATCTGCCGCATCATCTCGATGTCGTAGGTGGTGCGCATGCGCAGCCGCTGGGCCTCCAGCAGCTTGCCCTGCCGCTCCAGGCCGGACAGGCGCTCGGCCAGCTCCGCCTCGATGCCGGAGATGGCGCGTTCCATGCGCTCCGGCCCTGCCACGTAGTGCGACGCCGGGAACACGTAGAGGTGGTCGTGCTCCGCGATGACCTCGCCGGTCAGCGGGTGCAGCGTGGACAGCGCCTCGATCTCGTCGCCGAACATCTCGATCCGGACGGCCAGCTCCTCGTAGACCGGGAAGATCTCGATCGTGTCCCCCCGCACGCGGAAGGTGCCACGGGTGAACGCGAGGTCGTTGCGCGCGTACTGGATGTCCACGAAGCGCCGCAGCATGGCGTCGCGGTCGATCTCCTGGCCGACCGCCAGCGGGACCATACGGTCGACGTACTCCTGCGGCGTGCCCAGGCCGTAGATGCACGAGACGGACGCGACCACGACGACGTCGCGGCGGGTGAGCAGCGAGTTCGTCGCGCTGTGGCGGAGCCGCTCGACCTCCTCGTTGATCGAGGAGTCCTTCTCGATGTAGGTGTCCGTCTGGGGGACGTACGCCTCCGGCTGGTAGTAGTCGTAGTACGACACGAAGTACTCGACCGCGTTGTTCGGGAGCAGCTCGCGGAACTCGTTGGCGAGCTGGGCGGCGAGGGTCTTGTTGGGGGCCATGACGAGGGTGGGGCGTTGCAGCCGCTCGATCATCCAGGCGGTGGTGGCCGACTTGCCGGTGCCCGTGGCGCCGAGCAGGACGACGTCCTTCTCCCCGCCCGTGACCCGCTTCTCCAGTTCGTCGATGGCGGCGGGCTGGTCGCCGCTCGGCCGGTACGGGCTGACGACCTCGAAGGGTGCCGTGGTGCGTTCGATATCAGAGACGGGCCGCATGGACTCCACGGTACGACCCCCCACTGACAACGCGGTCCCGCTGACGGACGGCTCCTGTCCGTTCAGCCGTCCGTAACCGTTTCCCAGCCGGAGCGTTCCTCCCCGCGGGGAGGCTCCTCGGGTGATGTCGCGAACGCGGTCCGTCCCGGGGGACGCCTCCCGGAAAAGCTTGGAGCCTCTATGACGAAGCACTCCGTCATCCGCCGGACCTGCTGGGCGCTCGGCCTTGCCACCGTGGGAGCGGCGTCCCTGCTGCTGCCCGACGCGGGGCCGGGCGGCGACACCGCGCACGCCGCCACGCCCGCCGCGCGCACGCAGGCCACCGCCGCCCCCGACCGGGACGGGGACGCGGCGGCCGGTCGGGCGCGGCGCGGCCCGCTGGTGGTCGCCCACCGGGGCGCGTCCGGCTACGCGCCGGAGAACACCCTGGCCGCCGCCCGCGCGGCCGACGAGGCCGGGACCGTCTGGGTCGAGACGGACGTCCAGCGCACGGCGGACGGCGAGCTGGTCCTGGTCCACGACACGACGCTGGCCCGCACCACCGACGCCGAGGAGGTCTTCCCCGGCCGGGCGCCGTGGAACGTCGCCGACTTCACGGCCGAGGAGATCGACCTGCTGGACGCGGGCGGCTGGTACGGCGCGGAGTTCGCCGGGGAGCCGGTGCCCACGCTGGAGGAGTTCGTCCGCGAGCTGGCCGGGAACGGGCAGAAGCTGCTGCTTGAGCTGAAGTCGCCCGAGCTGTACCCGGGCATCGAGGCGGAGATCCTCGCGGAGCTGGACGACGAGGGCTGGCTCGACGAGCGGCGGCCGGGCGACCGGGTGGTGCTGCAAAGCTTCGACGCCGCGTCCGTGCGCACGGTCCACGAGCTGGCGCCGCGCGTGGAGACCGGTTTCCTCGGGACCCCGGCGGTCGGCGACCTCGCCGCGTACGCCGAGTTCGCCGACCAGATCAACCCGCGCCACACCACCGTCACGGCCGCCTGGGTGGACGCGGTCCACGCGCTGCGCGGCCCGCAGGGGCGTCCGCTCAAGGTGTACGTCTGGACGGTGGACGACGGGGCGCGCGCCGTGGAGCTGGCGCGGCTCGGCGTGGACGGGATCATCAGCAACGTGCCGGACGTGGTGGCGGCGGCCGTGCGCCGCTGAGCGTGCGGGAGGGGGACGGGCGCGCCCGTCCCCCTCTCTTCCGCCCGGTCAGGCCGGTCAGCCGCCGGGCGGGGGCTCCTCGGCCTCGCCCATCTCGCGGTAGCGGCGGTAGGCGGGCCGCTGCATGAGGATGCGCTGCATGACGTGCAGGGCGTCGGCCACGTCGGGGGCTTCCGCCGGGTGTGTCTCGGGGAGGGCGAAGAAGGCGGCGCCGGCGCGGGCGACCAGCAGCCAGCAGTCGGCCTCCGCCTCGGAGAAGCCGAGGGTGAGGACGCGGCGGCGGTCCCGCAGCTCGGCCTCCGTCCAGCCGCCGGGGTGGCGGCCGTCCCCCCTCCCGGCGGTCGCGGCGATGCCGGCGGTCGTGGCGGGGGGTGTGTCGGCGGCGGTGGCCGTGGCCTGGGCGGAGGCGCCGAGCAGGCCGGCCCCGGCGGCGGTGGCGGCGCCGCGTACGGCGGTGCGTCGTGACATGGGTGTCATGTACGCCACCCTTCCAGCCGAACGCCGCCGCCACCAGGGGTGCGTCAGAGGGCGCCGTGCGCGCGCAGGAAGGCCATCGGGTCGACGGCGGAGCCGTAGTCCGCCGTCTTCCGCACCTCGAAGTGGAGGTGGGGGCCCGAGGAGTTCCCGGTGTTGCCGGACTGGGCGATGACCTGGCCCGTGGTGACCTTCTGGCCGGGCTCGACGTCGATCCGCGACAGGTGCGCGTACTGCGTGAAGAGGCCGTCCGCGTGCTTGACGACGACGGCGTTGCCGTACGCGGGGCCGTCGCCCGCGCCGTTGCCGCCGGTCTTGACCACGGTGCCGCCGTGGACGGCCCGGACGGCGGTGCCGATCGGGACGGCGTAGTCCTGGCCGCTGTGCTTGGCGGCCCAGCGGTCGCCGCTGTTGCCGAAGGACGCGGTGAGCGTGTGCGGGCCGGCGATCGGCTCGACCCACGACCGGGCCAGCTCGGCCGCCCGCTCGGCGGCCTTCTCGGCGGCGGCCTCCTGGGCGTGCGCCTGGTCGGCGGTGGCCTGGGCGAGCTGCCCGGCCGTGCCGGCGGCGAAGACGTCGGGGCCGTCGGTGTCGCCGCCCGCGGCCACGGCGACGCCGGTGAGGCAGACGGAGGCGGCGAGCCCGCCGGCGACGGCGGCGGTGACGCGGTGGCGCGCACGGCGGGCGAGGGAATGGCGGGCGGCGCGGGGGGTCGTGCTGTTCGGCATGGGGGGACAACCTCTGCGTTCGGGGAAATCCGGACCATCCGGACTTGTGCTGTCCCATGGATAACCGGGGCGTCCGCCGCCCTCCAAGGAGCCTCTGTACGAGGCCGGGTAGTAGCCGCGGTGAGGGCTGGAGGACCCTTGCGCACGGGCCGGGGAACCGTTTAGCCGCCGCTGCCGGGCGCGGCGTCGGCGCCCGGGGCGTGCGGGGCCCGTGCCGGGCGGCGGGTGCGTGCGGGCGGGCGACGGTCCCGGCCGCGGTGGGCGTTGTGCCCGGGGATGGCCGGGACCTCCGTCCCGGCCGTCGGCCGTTCCGCTCTCCTAAGCGGCCTCGTAGGGGCCGCGCGGGATGTGACCATGACCACGCCCCGGCGGCCCGTTCAGCGCGGGAACACCTCGAACGTGACGCACCTGCGGCCGCCGAAGCGCGCCGCCCCGGCCTCGGCGAAGCGGGTGTGCAGCTCCCGCGCGTAGTCGGCGGGCGGGCGGCCGTCGAGCGCGGCGATGTACGCCTTGTGCTCGGCGAGCGAGGCGATGGCCAGCTCCAGGGACGCGTCGCCGATCCCCTGGGCGTGGGTCGCGGCCGGGGAACCCGACACCGCGACCCAGCGGGTACCGCCCCAGGGGGTGAGCGCTCCGTCGGCGAGCTGCTCGGGGAAGAGCCAGCGGTTCCCGGCGTCGCCGGCCGCGTCGAGGACGGCGCGGCCGACGACGCGGTGGTCGGGGGTGTTCCAGCCCCGGCCGCCCCAGGTGTCGTGGTGGTTGAGGGTAATCAGCAGCTCGGGCCGGTGGCGGCGGATCGCCGCGGCGATGTCCCGGCGCAGCGCCGGGCCGTCCTCGATCACGCCGTCCCGATGGTCGAGGAACTCCACCGTGTCCACGCCGACGACGGCCGCGCTCGCCCGCTGCTCCGCCTCCCTGATCCGGGCGGACTCGGCGGGCGGCAGGTCGTCGATGCCCGCCTCGCCCCGGGTGGCGAGGACGTAGACGACCTCGCGCCCGGCGGCGGTCCACTCGGCGACGGCCCCGGCGGCGCCGTACTCCAGGTCGTCCGGGTGGGCGACGACGGCGAGGGCGCGCCGCCAGTCGGTGGGCATGGGCGTGAGGTCGGCGGTGGCCGTCGCGTCGGTGTCCGTCATGGTCGGCTGTCCTCCAGGGGGCGGTGGCCGGGCGGGTCAGCGCCAGCCGTGGCGCAGTTGCAGGTTGTGCACGACGCGGTGGAAGCGGGCGCGGTCCAGGGCGCACGCCTCGCGCCGCATGCCCTCCGGGTGCACGCGGAGGACGCGGTCCAGGTGGACCCAGGAGTCGCGGCCCGACCTGTCCCACGGGCCGGAGCCGAGGGGCAGCCATTCGCTGTCGTGGTCGCGGTCGCGGCTGGTGAGCTGGACGGCCAGGAGGGTGCCGCGCCCGGGTTCGCGGGCGACGACGAGGACGGGCCGGTCCTTGCCGCGCCCGTCGTTCTCCTCGTAGGGCACCCAGGTCCAGACGATCTCGCCGGGGTCGGGGTCGCCGTCGGGCTCCGGGGCGTACTCGGTCCGCACCCGTCCGACGGCCCGGGGGTCCGCCTCGGTGGTCGCCGTGGGGCCGAGGCGCCCGGGTATGTCCTGGATCTCGATGTCCTGGGTGTGGTCCATGGGCCCACGCTATCCCCGTGTGTCCGGACGGATTGTCAGTGGTTGGGTCTAGCGTCCTCCCCAGTGGATCTTCCACACGGTCCGGGGCCCCGGGTACGGGGCCGGGGGAAGGAGTCAGACGTGTCCGCAGGCGAGACGTACCTGGAGCTGTCCGAGGACGGCGGCGGCGCCCACAAGTTCTACGAAGTGACCGTCGCGGGGACGTCCGTGACGGTGCGGTACGGCCGGATCGGGACGGACGGCCAGGTGAAGACGTCGGCGTTCGCCACGGTGGAGAAGGCGCGGGCGGCGGCCGACCGGAAGATAGCCGAGAAGGTGCGCAAGGGGTACGCGCCGGCGGTGCGCGGCGGGCGTGCGGCGCGGCCGGTGACGCGGCGCCAGGTCACGTCGGCGCCGTCCACGGCACGGTCGGTCGCGCCCGTGCTGTGGCGGTTCCGCACCGGCGCGTCGGCGTTCGGCATCCACATCGACGCGGACCGCTGCTGGGTGGGCAACCAGAACGGCGATGTCTACACGGTGTCGCACGGCGGCGAGGTGCTCTCGCACTTCCGGCTGCCGGACGGCGTCAAGTGCCTGGTGGCGGACGACTTCTGGATCTACGCGGGCTGCGACGACGGGACGGTGTACGACCTGTCGGCGAAACTGCCGTTCGCCGCCTACGAGATATCCGACGACGTGGACATCTTCTGGCTGGACATCCACGAGGGCGTGCTCAACGTCTCGGACCGCAGCGGCGGGCTGACGGTCATCGACCACGAGGACCAGTTCCAGTGGTCGCGGTCGAGCGGCGGGGACCACGCGTGGATGGTGCGGCGCGACGACCGGGCCGTCTACCACGGCCACGGCGGCGGTGTGACGGCGTACACGCCCGACGGCAGCGGCGAGTTGTGGCACCAGCCGACGATGGGCGCCGTCCTCTTCGGCTGGCAGGAGCGGGACGCGGTGTACGCCGGGACGGGACGGCGGGTCGTGCAGCGGCTGTCGAAGAAGTCGGGCCGCATCAAGGCGACGTACACGTGCGACGCGGCGGTCTACTCGTGCGCGACCGCGCCGGGCGGCCGGTATGTGTTCGCCGGGGACGCGCAGTCGTCGGTGTACTGCTTCGACGAGGAGGGGACGCGGCTGTGGAAGCTGGGCACGGGGGGCGGCTCGGCGCTGTCCATGCAGTACCTGGACGAGAAGCTGTACATCGTGACGACGGACGGTTCGCTCGTGTGTATCGACGCGAGTGACGCCGCGGTGGCGGCGGCGCGGTCGGGCTCGGTGCCCGCTGCGGTGGACGTGAAGCTCTCGGCGGCCCTGCCGACGTACACCCCGGCGACCGAGGTGGCGACGGTCGCGGCGCCCGTGCGCGGCGCGGTGGTGACGGGCGGCGGTGTGCTCGTCGAGTGTGTTCAGGAGGGGGGACGGATGCGGATGCGCGTGCTGACCGAGGGCTACGACCAGGGGTGGAACGTCCAGTTCCCCCGGCACATACGCCAGGCCGGGGCGCGGTACGTGGTCGATGCCGTGCATCCGGCCTCGGGTGGTTTCTACCGGGTGCGGGGGGAGATCCGGCGCCTGGTGTGACGGCGCCGGACCTCCCCGGCCGGTCAGGCCTCGCGCCGGGCGCGCGGGCCGCGCACGAGGCGGTAGCCGCCGAGTCCGGCGAGCGCGCCGAGGACGCCTCCGCCGGTGGTCCACAGCCAGCGGTCGCTCCACCAGCCGCCGTTCCAGCCGCTCTCCGGCTCGGGCAGCACGGCGAGGTACGGGCCGGTGGTGCCCGAGCCGTCCTCCGTGCCCTCCTCGTCGCCGGTGTCCCCGTCGTCCTCCGGGTCCACCGCGGGCCCGCCGTCGTCGGCGAGCGCCCCGGCGGCGCCGACCGGCAGCAGGGGATCGGACAGTTCGCCGCCGTGCGCGTCCGAGCCGCCCGCGTCCTCGGCGGTGGCACGGGCCTCGACGGTGACCGGCAGCCCGAGGTCGCGCTCGGGCAGCTCGGTCACGGTGAGCCGGAGGTAGTACGCCCCCGGCAGCGGGTCGTCCGACCACGGCTCGGCCCAGGGCCGGACCGTGCGAAGGGTGCAGGCGAGGCTGACCGAGGCGGTCCCCTCGTCGGCCCTGACCGTCTGCGGCCCCTCCGTGCACGGCTGGCGGCGGCGCAGGCCGTCGTAGACGTCCAGCTGCCAGGTCGCCGGGCCGGTGCGGGCCTCGGGCAGGGTGACGGTCGCCTCGGCGGTGGCCGTCTGTCCCGCTCCCGCCGGGAACACCCAGTACAGGTAGTCGCCGGTGGACGCCGTCGCCGTGGCGGGCATGTCCTGCCCGATCACCGTGGCCGTGCGGAACGTGGTGCCCGCCTCGGTCGGTCCCTCGTCCGCGTCGTCCGCCACCGCGGGCGCGGCGCCCGCGAGCAGGGCTCCGGCGGCGAGCAGGACCGCGGTGAACGGGCGGACGGTGGTGCCGTGCTTCATCACGACCTCCCCAGGACGATGCCGAGACGGACCGCCAGGCCGAACAGCAGACCGGCCACCAGGCCGGCGCCGGTCAGCAGCAGCAGGGGGACCCAGCCCCTCGCCAGGCCGAACGCGGCGACGTCGGACGGCGCGTCGGGCGCGGCGACCACGTCCACCGTCAGCTCGATCGGCAGGCCGGGGGCCCGCTGCACGGCGTCGGGCGCGGAGTAGGAGTTGGCGACGTCGAGGCAGATGACGCGCACCTCCCCGCCGTTGCCGTCCCCGCCGTTCTCCTGTTGCTCTTCCCGCTCCTCCTCTTCCTCCTCGGCCACCGGGTAGCGCAGCCCCGTCGAGACGACGTCGGTGCGGCCCGTGCCCGCGCCGGTGCCGCGCACCAGTTCCTGCCCGTCCTCGTCCACGGCCCGCAGCAGCACGCCGTAGTCGGGGTTGACCGCCCGGTCGGCAGCGACGCTGACCGAGGCCCGCAACTCCTGCCCGGGGGCGACCGGGACGCGGTACCAGCGGTGCTGGGTGAACTCCTGACGGTCCGTGTACACGCCGACGCCGAGGCGCGGCGCGTCCTGGCATTCGGGCGCGCCCTCCACCGCGGTCGGGTTCTCGACCGGCAGGTCGGCGCGCCGCACCAGCTGGGTCAGCCGGTCGGAGAGCTCGTCCGTGTCCTGCACGGCCGTGTACGTGCCGCCCGTCGCCTCGGCGATGCAGCTGAGCTGCTCCCGCACCGCGTCGTCCAGCGTCAGCCCCAGGGTGTCCACCACCAGGTGCGTTCCGTTGGCGGCGAGTTCACGGGCGACATCGCACGGGTCCGGCTGCCCGCAGGAGTCCTCGCCGTCGGTGATGAGCACGATCCTGCGCGTGCCAGGCCCGTCGCCGAGGTCCTCGTCGGCGCCGCGCAGGGCGAGGCCGATGGGTGTCCAGCCGGTCGGCCGCAGCGTCGCCACCGCGGTCTTGGCTTCGGTGCGGTCCACGGGGCCGACCGGGTACAGCTGCTCGCTGTCCTGGCAGCCGACCTCGACGTCGTCGCCCGGGTAGGTGGCGCCCAGGGTCCTGATCCCCAGGTGCACCTCTTCCGGCACGGCGTCGATCACCTCGTTGAACGCCTGCTGGGCGGCGGCCATGCGGGACCGGCCGTCCCGCATGTCGCGCTCCGCCATGGAACCGCTGACGTCGAGCACCATGTCCACTCTCGGCGGTGGCGCGTCCTGTTCCGGCTGGTCCGCGGCGGCTTGCGTCGCCGCCAGACCGGCCACCAGGGCAGCGAGCAGCCCCGACAGGCCAACCGCCGTCCATTTCCTTAAGATCATCTGGGGATCCTATTGATCGGTGCCGAGCCGCGGGACACCGCCCTCCACGAGTACGCGGACGTACCGTTGCCGCCATGGACGCAGAAGCGACTCCGCAGGTCATTCCGGACACGATGCGCGCCTGGGTGGTCCGTACGCCCGGCCGTCTGGAGCTCACCGAACTGCCCGTCCCCGAGCCGGGACCCGACGAACTGCTCGTCCGCGTCCGCACCTGCGGCGTCTGCCGCACCGACCTGCACGTCAGGGACGGCGACCTGCCGCCCCACAAGTCGCCGGTGGTGCCGGGCCACGAGGTGGTCGGCGATGTCGTCGCCACCGGCCCCCGGGCGGCGGGGCACCCGACCGGCTCCCGCGTCGGCGTCCCGTGGCTGCGCCGGACCTGCGGCACGTGCCGGTACTGCGCCAGGCACCAGGAGAACCTGTGCCCCCACTCGCGGTACACCGGCTGGGACGCCGACGGCGGGTACGCCGAGTACGTCACCGTCCCCGCCGCCTACGCGTACTCCCTGCCCTCCGGCTACAGCGACACCGAACTCGCGCCGCTGCTCTGCGCCGGGATCATCGGCTACCGCGCGCTGCGCCGCGCCGACCTGCCGCGGGGCGGGCGCCTCGGCATCTACGGCTTCGGCGGCTCGGCCCACCTCACGGCGCAGGTGGCCACCGGCCAGGGCGCGACCGTCCACGTCGTCACCCGCTCCCCCGCCGCCCAGGAACTGGCCCGGGAGCTGGGCGCCGCCTCCGCCACGGGCTCCGGCGGGACCCCGCCCGAACCCCTCGACGCCGCGATCCTGTTCGCCCCGGCGGGCGGCCTGGTGCCCGTCGCGCTGGAGGCCCTGGACAGCGGCGGCACGCTCAGCATCGCGGGCATCTACCTGTCCGAGATCCCGCCGCTCGACTACGAGCGGCACCTCTTCCGCGAACGCACCGTCCGCAGTGTCACGGCCAACACCCGCGAGGACGGCCGCGAGTTCCTCGCGCAGGCGGCGGCCCACCGCGTCCGCACGACGGTGACGCCCTATCCGTTCGAGGAGGCCGACCGCGCGCTGGACGACCTGGCGGCCGACCGGGTGGACGGCGCCGCGGTGCTCGTCCTGCCGCCCGCCGACGTCTGATCACTGCCTGATCACTGCCTGATCACCGCCCGATTCACCGCCGCGCCAGCAGCACCCGTTCCCGCACCACGTCGAGGAACGCCGGTACCTCCTCCATCGTGGTCCCGGTGCACTGGACGATCAGGTCCATCACGTCCCCCGCCGACAGCGCGCCGACGACCGGGTGGACATGCGCGAGCGCGACGCGTTCCTCCATCCGTTTGAGCACGTGGATGGCCAGATTCAGTTCGGGAACGCGCGCGGTGTGACCGAATTCGAGGTTCTCCCTGATCACCCACATGTCAGGGATGACCTGCCCGAAGAGCACCAGGTGCGCGAGGGCGAACATGGCGCGCGCGCACTGCCGCGCGCTCTCGGCCGACTCGTCCTGTAGCGCCCGCACGGCCTCCATGTCGTCGGCCAGGTACGCCTTGATCAGCGCCACCGCGTGCAGCACCTCGTCGTCGGTGTACGGCCCGACCCCGTCGCCACCCATACGGACCGGCCCCCTTGCCTCTCGCTCTCACCGCTCGCAGCCGCCCCCAGTGTCGCAGCGGCCCGTCCCCGCGCGGCCGGATCGCGGACGACCGCGCCCGTACGGGTGACGGCCGGTTCACGGCTGACGCGGTGGCGCCGGGAGGCCGCTCCACGCGGGGTGCCGCGGGTCGTCGAGCCGCACCACGACATCGGCCGCGTCCAGCGGTCCCGCCTCGGCCGCGTACCGTTCGAAGGCGGGCAGCGTCCACCGCTCCGCCTCCGGCGTCCTGCGCGCGAGGGCGCCGGGCGACAGGCTCAGGTGCACGGCCAGGTCGGCGGGGAACCACCTGCCCAGCAGGAACGCGCCGTGCAGCAGCAGCACACCGCCGGGCGGCAGGGTGACGTACGCGCTGCGCGTCGCCCGGTCGCGCTCCGGGTCCCACAGGTCGGGCAGCACCCGCCCGCTGCCGCCCGCGTCGAGCGGCGTGAGCACCTCACGCCACAGCGCGCCGGTGTCGAGCCAGAGGTCGAGGTACGCGTCGGCGTCCTCCCTGCCGTACTCCAGGCGGACCGAGGCCGCCCGCAGGAAGCCCCCGGTCCCGACCACGAGCGCGGGCCGCCCGCGCTCCCGCAGGGCGTGCGCCAGCCCCTCCGCCAGCGCGCCGGGCCCGGCGGCGGGCGCCCCGTCGATCAGCACGCGCGTCCACGGACTCCCGTCCCCGCCCGCCAGGGTGACGACATGTCCGGCGAGTGCCTCGGTGAGCCGCTCCCCGCTGATGGGTTCAAGTCGCATGCGCACCATCCTCCCCACACGTTCCGCGGGGCGGCGCAGGGGGCGCGGACGGGCTGCCGAGGCGTTCTTCCGCGGGCGCTCCCGCGCCCGCACGATGGTCCCATGGACGACGAGAACGGGCGGTGCCGGCTCGACCTGTACGTGGAAGCGCTGCGCGCCCGGATGCCCGCGGACGAGTTCATCGCCCTGATGCGCGCGTTCCACGCCTGGCGCGCCGCGCCGCACTCCCCCGCGCTCCCGCCGGACGCGGGCGCGCTCCGTACGCCCGAGATACAGGCCGAGATGCTCGCGCTGATGCGGCTCACCCGCCCGCCGGGCCCCGGCGCCGGACCGCCGCCGCTGACGGCCGCGCTGCCGGGCGAGAGGGAGACCGGCCCGCTCTGACCCGTACCGGTCGGTGACGCGCCCCGACGCGACGCCGGTCGGTCAGCTTCGTTCGCGATCAGCCACGGGAATGGCATCTTTCAACGTGGACGGGAGCATACGAAGTGAATGGGGCTGAGCATGCGTGATGTACAGGAGCAAATCGCCGATCTCGCCAAACGGGGCACGGAACCGATCGTCGTCCAGCTGCTCCGCTCGTCGGCCGCCGCGACCCTCGCCTACATGGCCGCCCGCTGGCTCACCGATGTCCCCGCCCCGCTGCTCGCGCCGCTGACCGCGCTGCTCGTCGTCCAGGTGACCCTGTTCGCCACCCTGACCACCGGCGTACGCCGCGTCAACGCCGTCGTCGTCGGCGTGCTGGTGGCCACGGGCTTCAGCGCCCTCGTCGGCCTCAGCTGGTGGAGTTTGGGCCTGCTGCTGGTGACGGCGCTGACGGTCGGGCACTTCGCGCGGGTGGACGAGTTCGTGCCGGAGGTGGCGATCAGCGCCATGCTCGTGCTCGGCGTGACCCAGCACACCGACACCGCGCTCGACCGCGTCGTGGAGACGGTCATCGGCGCCGTGGTCGGCCTGCTGTTCAACCTGATCATCGCCCCGCCGGTGTGGGTCAGCTCGGCGAGCGAGGACATCGAGGAGCAGGCGCACCGCATGCGCGACCTCCTCGTCCGGCTGAGCGAGGAGATCTGCCAGGAACGCGCCCCCGTCCCCGCGCTCGCCGACGAACTGGCCCGCGCGCGGCAGCTCGACCAGGACGTCGCCCAGGTGGACGCGTCCATCACCCAGGCCGAGGAGAGCGTCCGCCTCAACCCGCGCGTCAAGGAACCGGTCCTGACCCGCATCGTGCTGCGCACCGGCCTCGACACCCTGGAGATCTGCGTGGTCATCCTGCGCACGATGTCCCGCACGTTCCTCGACCTGGCCAACCGCCGCCAGGACGAGCCGCTCCTCCCCCCGGACGTCGCGCCCGCCATGCGCGAGCTGCTCACCAACCTCGCGGGCGCCGTGGACAGCTACGCGACGCTGATCACCAGCCAGGTCAGCACGGCGGCGGACGAGGCCGAGTCGTTCCTCGCCATCGAGCTGGACGCGGCGCGCATCAGCCGCGAGCACGTGGCCAAACTGCTGCTGGCGCGCATTCAGCAGCACCCGCGGCAGTGGCAGCTGCACGGCGCGCTGCTCGCCGAGGTGGACCGGATGCTCAACGAGCTGGACATCGAGAAGCGCTCCATGCACCTCGCCGAGCAGCTCGACCAGGTCGCGGCCGAGAGCCGCGAGAAGCACCCCCGGCTGCACAAGCTCACGGCTCTCACCCGAAGGTGACGTTCCCGTGCACGTCCCGCAGCTGGGCGACGGAACCGTGCACGACGGCGCCGCCCGAGACGCTGTTCTGCGTGTCGCCCGCTGTCGCGGTCAGCGCGTGGCGGTGGTCGGCCGCCCAGCCGAGGAACGCTTCGGCGAACGCCTCGTCCGTCTGCGCGAGTTCGGCGATCCGGCCGGTGAGGACGCGCACCCGCGTCTCGTCCGCGGGGTCCACCGGCGCCTCCTCCAGCGGATCCGGACCACGGCCGGCCACCCGGCGGACGAGGGACAGCAGGGAGTCCCAGGCGTGCTGGCCGGCGGCCGTCGCGGCACTGCCCGCGGCCGCCGAGACAAGGGTGAGCGCGGCGTCGATGTCCATGCCGTCACGGTAGAGCCCCCGCGCGCGGGGACGCCAGTCCGGCCGCCGGGCCACTCGTCAGCTCTGGTCCCGAGCCTGCCCGGCCGTGCCCATCTCGATCAATTTCTCCCAGAGCGCGCTCACTTGACGCTCCAGATCGGCAAGAGACCCGTCATTGTCAAGCACGAAATCGGCGATCGCCAGCCGCTCCGCGCGGCTCGCCTGGGCGGCCATCCGCGCGTCCGCGTCCTGCCCGGTCATCCCGCGCGTGCTGAGGAGGCGTGCACGCCGCGTACGCTCCGAGGCGTCGACCACGACCACCGCGTCGTACCGGCCGGCCAGCCCGTTCTCCGCCAGCAGTGGCACGTCGTGCACCACCACCGCGCCGGGCGGCGCGGCCGCCTGGAGTTCGGCGGAACGGCGCGCCACCAGCGGATGCATGATCGCGTTCAGCGCGCGGCGCCGTTCCTCGTCGGCGAAGACGATCCCGCCCAGGCGCGCCCGGTCCAGACTTCCGTCCGGGGCAAGCACCCCGGAGCCGAACTCGGCGACCACCGCGGCGAGTCCGGGCGTCCCCGGCTCGACCACCTCGCGGGCGATCCGGTCGGAGTCCACCACCACCGCGCCGCGCCCGGCGAGCAGGCGCACCGCCTCGCTCTTGCCCGCGCCGATACCGCCGGTCAGTCCCACACTGAGCATGCCCGCAGGCTACCTGTCGCCGTCGCCGTCCTCGCGCTCGGCCAGGAACCGCTCGAAGACCTCGCCCAGCTCTTCCGCCGACGGAAGCTCGGCCGGCTCGGCCACCAGACTGCCCCGCGTGGCGGCACCGGCGATCGCGTCGTACTGCTGCTCAAGACCGCGCACCACCGCGACCAGCTCCGAGTCGCCCTCGGCCAGCTCGCGCTCGATCTCGTCCTGCGTCTTCAGCGCGCGGCTGCGCAGGGCGTGCGCCTCCTCGGGCAGCACAAGACCCGTCGCGGCCGTCAGGGCCTCCAGCACGACGAGCGTCGCGTCGGGGTACCGTGACCGCGCGATGTAGTGCGGCACGTGCGCCGCGACGCCGAGCACGTCGTGGCCCGCCTCGCTCAGCCGCAGCTCCACCAGCGCCGCCGCGCTGCCGGGGACCTGCGCCTCGTCGAACATGCCGTGGTGTCCGGGGACCAGCTCCGACCTGTTGCCGTGCGGCGTCAGACCGACCGGGCGGGTGTGCGGGACGCCCATCGGGATGCCGTGGGACGTCACCGAGAGCCGCACGCCGAGGCGCTCCACGATCTGCCGGACGGCGGCGGCGAAGCTCTCCCACTCGATGTCCGGCTCGGGGCCCGACAGGACCAGGAACGGCTGGTGGGTCGCGTCCCGCACGAGCAGCAGCTCAAGGGCGGGCGCCTCGTACGCCGTCCACCGGTCGCGCCGGAAGGTCATCAGGGGCCGGCGGGCGCGGTAGTCCACCAGGCGGTCGTGGTCGAAGCGCGCGACCGTGACGCACTCCCGCTCCTCGATCAGCTGCTCGATCAGCTGGGCGCCGGTCTCGCCGGCGTCCATGAAGCCCTCGAAGTGATAGATCAGCACCGGGCCCGCGCTGTCCGGGCCGCCGGTCGCCTCGTCGGCCAGGGCCAGGCCCCGCGGCTCCCACGCGTACAACTCCTGCGGATCACGCACCGCCACCGCTTCCTTCCCGTCGCTCGCGTACGGACCGGTCAACGCACCGTACCGCCCGCACAT
>NZ_JBJZOH010000064.1:0-16541 GCF_047200595.1 Streptomyces sp. MS19
TGGGCCGGGGGCGCGGCGGGGGAAGGCGGGGGGAGGCGGGGGTCAGGCGGTGGCCACGGCGTCGAAGCGGTCGGGGTGGGCCGCCTCGCCGCGGAAGTCGCGGTTGACCAGGCCGGTGCACTTCTCCGCGTAGAGGGCGTGGCGGCCGTCGTCCGGCCGCGCGGTCCACACGACCTCGCAGTCCCGGAGCGTCACGTCGTGGACGTTCTCCAGGTGGAAGCCGTCCGTGGGCAGTCCGGGGAAGTTCTCGGCGCGGCGGGGCCGCAGGTCGGCGTGGCCGCCGGGCCAGCGGGACCAGCGGTCGATCTCCACGCGCACGCCGTCGAACACCAGGCCCTCGATCGTGCCCGGGTCCTCGGCGCGGACGAGGACGCCGTTCTCCGAACGGCACAGGATGTTGCGGAAGCGGATGTTGCGGATGGTGCCGCAGTTGTCCGTCCACGGGATGCCCATGATGGCGATCGGCTCGCCCCGGCCCCACCAGCCGGAGTGGAAGAAGCGGGTCTCCACGATGATGTCGCTGAAGAGGATGTTCTCCATGTCGCCGCCCTCGCCGTTGCGGACGGCCAGGCCGCGCGCGCTCTGGCGGACGACGCAGGAGGAGAAGACCACGTTGCGGATCGCGGTCTGGTTCTCGACGCCGACGATCAGCGCGCTGGACGTCGTGGTGATGGTGCAGCCGGTCACCGTGACGTCCTCGCAGACCGGGACGCGGTCGGTCACGGCGCCGGTGTGCTCCAGGCAGGTCTTGAGGCAGATCGCGTCGTCACCGGCGACGATGTCGCAGTCGCTGACGCGGACGCGGCGGCAGCAGTCGAGGTCGATCGCGTCGCTGTTGGGCGTCTTCAGGTCGTTGTGGATGCGGATGCCGTGGATCAGCACGTCGTCGCACAGCGACAGGCGGAGCGTCCACACGGCGCCGTCCACGATCCGGATGTCGCGGAACGTGACGTTGCGGCAGTCGCGGAAGTAGACGGTGAACGGGCGGCGCTGGTCCATCGTGTAGATGAAGCCGTTGTCGCCGGTGACGAAGTGGCGGCCCGCGCCGTCGATGGTGCCGCCGCCGGTGACGGATATGTTCTCCGCGCCCTCCGCGTTCAGCAGCACGGTCGTCTGCTCGCTGCCCCACTGGGTGTTGCCGTCGTTGAGGACGACACCGCCGAAGAAGACCGAGTAGTCCGCGAAGTCGGGGCTTCCGGCGAGGGTCGCGCCGTTCTCGATGCGGAAGTCCACGTGCGAGCGGAGCGTCACGGTGCCCGTGCGGAACGTCCGCCCGGCCGGGAGGACGACCCGGCCGCCGCCGGCCGCGGCGCAGGCGTCGATGGCGGCCTGGACGGCAGCCGTGTCATCGGCCGCGCCGTCCCCCACAGCGCCGTAATCGATCACGTTGTACAACTTCACCAGCTCCTGGTCATGGACGGACGTGTCCGGATCTCGTCGCCGCGGCACGCATGCGCGCGCTCCGCCGCCTGACCCCCACTGGTATACCGTTCCACCTCGCTTGGGACAAGGGCTCTTTTAACTTTGCGAGATCTCCACCAGCAGTTTTCCCGAACCCGTTGACGCGCCCGTAACACGAACCTACGATCCGCTAAATCGTTCCACCAAGGTTCGCAAGGAGGCATCGGTGCGTCGACGGACCATGCTCGCGGGTGCGGTTTCAGCCGCGCTGGCCCCGCTTCTGACCGGCTGCGGGGCCCTCGACCCGGGTGACGACGACCCCGACACCCTCGTCGTCCACAGCAACATCACGGCCGGTTCTGCGGGCGCCGCCGCGTACGGCACCATCCGCGAGGCCTTCGAGTCGGCCCACCCCGGCTCCCGCATCAAGGACGTGGTCAGCGGCGGCACCGACCTCATCAACGTCTACGAGACGGCGCGCCTCGCCCACAAGGAGGCCGATGTCGTCCTGGTCAACCTCGCCGAGAAATCCCTCGCCTGGACCGAGCTGGGCGCCACCGTCCCCGTGGGCCGGTACATGGACCGCTGGGGCCTCACCGACCGGGTGCTTCCGCAGGCGCTGCGCGAGTGGACCGACGCCGAGGGGCGCGTCTCCGGCTTCCCGTGGACCGGCTTCGCCTGGCCCGTCGCGTACAACACGGCGCTGCTCGAAGCCGCCGGGATCGGGGACGTCCCCCACACCGCGGACGACCTGGTCGCCGCCGCCGACGCCGTACGCGCCAAGGGGCTCGACGGCCTGGTCAGCATCGGCGGCAACGACTGGTCGGGCCAGAAGCTGCTGATGCAGGTCATGCAGTGCTTCCTGCCGCCCGACCGGGCCGAGGCCCTGTTCACGAGGGCCGGGTTCGCCGACGACGAGGACGCGCTGCGCGGCCTCGCGCACTTCGCCGAACTGCGCGACGCGGGCGTCTTCCGCGACGGCGCGCAGGGCCTCAACGCCGACTCGATGAACACCGACTTCTACACCGGCCGCGCCCCCGTCGCCTCGATGATCTCCGGCTCCCTCGCCGCCGTCCCCGCCGAGGTGGCGGACGTGACGGTCCTCGGCGGCTGGCCCCAGCCGGGCGGCGGCGTCCACGACCGCCCCACCGCGCTGCGCGGCTACACGTCCACCGGCATCTGGGTGAGCCCCAACGGCCGCAAGAAGATCGGGCTCGTCGAGAAGTTCGTGCGCCACCTGTACAGCGAGGAGTCGGCCGGCACGTACCTGCGCCGGGCCGGGCAGGTCATGGCTCTGCGCGGCACCGGGGACAGCCCCGACTTCCCGCTCGTCTCGGCGTCGGCCGCGCTGACCGACGACGACGTGTCCTGGGCGGTCATGCCCGACCTGTTCGTCCCCGCCGCCGTCTCCCAGCCGCTGATCCGCGCCACCAGCGTCGCGTTCACGCCGGGCACCGGCGCGGAGGCCATCGCCCGCGCGCTGGACACCGCCTACCGCAGCTGACCCCCGCCGACCGTCCGTCCCCGGCCGTCGCAGCGGCGGCCCCCTCATCCGAAAGGGCACCCCGGATGGTGCACGACACGACGCAACCGGCCGCAGGGAGCGGGTCCGGCGTCCGCACGGCCCCCTCCCCCGGCTCTCCCGGCTCTCCCCGCGGGCCACGCCCCGCCACCCGCCGCGACCGGCGGCGCGGCTCGCCCGTGACGCTCTTCGCCGTACCGGCCCTCGTCTGGTACCTGCTGTTCCTGCTCGGCCCGCTCGTGGCGATGTTCTACATCAGCGGGCTGCACTGGCCGGGCATGCTCGCGCCCCGCTCCTGGACGGGCTGGGACAACTTCTCGACGGTCCTCGGGGACGACCTGTTCTGGGACGCGGTGCGCAACAGCGCCGTCCAGATAGGCGTCGTCCTGCCGGTCATGATCGTCACGGCGTTCATGACCGGGTACTACCTGACGCTCAGGCCGCGCGGCCACCGGCTGCTGCGCATCATCCTGTTCACCCCGGCGCTGATCTCCGCGTCCGCCAAGGCGATGGTCGCGTACAGCATCCTGGCGCCCAACGGGCTGCTCAACGGCATGCTGGGCGACATCGGCCTCGACTCGGTCACCCGCGCCTGGCTCGCCGACACCGACACGGCGCTCGCCTGCATCATGGCCATCGACCTGTGGAACGGCATCGGCTTCACCGCCGTCCTGTTCGCCGCGCGCCTCGGCAGCGTCCCCGGGGAGATCTACGAGGCGGCCGAGCTGGACGGCACCGGGCACTGGCGCCGCATGTGGCGCATCGCGTTCCCCGTCACCAAGGACTACGTGGGCGTCACGACGATGCTCCAGTTCCTCTGGATCCTCTTCTCCTCCGCGCAGAACGTCCTGCTCCTCACCCAGGGCGGCCCGGGGAACGCCACGACGAACCTGTCGTTCCTCGTCTACACCAAGGCGTTCGTCCAGTCCGACCTCGGCTACAGCCAGGCCGCCGGCGTCCTGCTCTTCCTCGCCGGGCTGCTCGGCATGCTCGCCATCCGCCGCCTGTTCCGGCAGAACTACTGACCGCCCGGGAGCCGACATGTCCCTCACCAAGCACACGACGAACCGCTCGCCGCGCGGGGACCGGCGGCGTACGCGGCGGGGTGGCCGCCTCGGCGGCTGGCTGTGGGCCCTGAGCCACACGCTGGTGTGGCTGTACGCCCTGGCGCTGGTCCTGCCGCTGTACTACCTGGTGATCTCCTCGTTCAAGAAGACCACCGACATCTTCGACCATCCGCTGGTCCCGCCCCTCGAACCGGTGTGGCACTACTTCGGTGACGCCATCCACTACGCGCGGCTCGACCTCGCGCTCATCAACTCGGCGCTGGTGACGGGCAGCGCGCTCGTCCTGACGCTGCTGCTGGCGGCTCCCGCCGCGTTCGCCCTGGCGCGCAGCCAGGGGCGGGCGGCGCGGCTGATGGAGCGGATCTTCGGACTCGGCTTCCTGGTGCCGACGTTCGCCGCGCTGGTGCCGACGTTCCTGATGGCCGCGTACACGGGGCTGTTCCACACGCGGACGTTCGTCATCCTGCTGCTGCCCGCCGGGGCGCTGCCGCTGTCGGTGATCCTGCTGACGCAGTTCATGCGGACGGTGCCGGGCGAACTTGAGGAGAGCGCTCGGGTGGACGGCGCCGGTACGTGGACGGTGCTGTGGCGCGTGTTCGTGCCGGTCGCCATGCCGGGCATCGCGACCGTGCTGCTGCTCAACTTCCTCAACTTCTGGAACGAGTACCTCTACTCGCTTGTCATCATCGGCCCCGACACCAGCCAGCGCACCGTCCAGGTCGCCCTGCCGACCCTCCAGGCCAACCAGGCGACGGAGTACGGCATCCTCATGGCGGGCACGGCCGTCACCCTCGTACCCGTCTATATCGTGTACGTGGTCCTCCAGCGGAGGATGGAACAGGCGCTGATCAGCGGTGCCGTGAAGATGTGAGGCCGCCTCAGGCACGGCGGCCCGCCGAGCGGGGAACAGGAGACATGGCACAGGCTTCCGAGAGCGGGACGGCCGTGGGACGCGCGGCCGGGCGGCGGCGCGGCCAGCCCACCATCCTCGACGTGGCCGCGCTCGCGGGCGTCTCCAAGTCGGCGGTGTCGAAGGTCTTCAACAACCGGTCGGGCATCTCGGAGGCCACGCGGGACCGCATCCTCGACGCGGCGGAGAAGCTCGGCTGGTCGCCCAGCGCCACGGCGGCGGCGCTGCGCGGGGAACGGTCGCACGCCGTGGGCCTGATCATCCCGCGCGAGGTGGACCTGCTCAGCGCGGACCCGTTCTTCGCGGAGATGGTCGCCGGTCTTGAGGAGGAGCTCGGCCCCGCCGGGTACGCGCTGCGGCTCCATCTCGCGGGCCTGGACGCGGCGCAGGAGGCCGGGCTGTACGAACGGCTGGCGCGGGAGCGGCGCGTGGACGCCTTCCTCCTCACCGAGAACCGGATCGGCGACCAGCGGCCCGAACTGCTGCGGCGGCTGCGGACGCCGGGGCTGCTGCTGGGGCGCCCGACGCCGGGGCAGCGCCTGGAGAGCGTGCACGCCGACGGGCTCGACGAGGCGTTCTCCGCCGCGCTCGACCACCTGCTGGACCTCGGTCACCGGCGCATCGCGTATGTGACGGGCCCGGAGAACAGCGCGCACGCCCGACTGCGCGTCCAGCGGCTGGAGACGCACCTCGCGGGGAACGGGCTGCGGCCGTACGCGGTGATACCCACCGACCTCACCGCCGAGGCGGCGGCCGACGCGACGGCGCGGCTGCTGGCGGCGGACGACGGCGGGCCGACCGCCGTGGTGTACATGAACGACGCGATGGCGCTCACCGGCATCGCGACCGCGCAGCGGGCCGGGCTCGCCGTGCCGCGCGACCTGTCGGTCATCGGGCACGACGACCACCCGCTCGGCCGCTGGCTGCACCCGCGCCTCACGACGGTGCGACAGGACGCGCGCGCGGTCAGCAGGGTCGCGGCGCTGCGGCTGCTGTCGCTGCTCGGGGCGCACGCGGAGCCGGTCCCCGAGCCGCCCGCCGCCTGCCTGGTGGTCCGCGAGTCGACCGGCCCGGCGCGGCCGTGACCCGGGGGAGCTGCCCGGCCGCGCGTTCCTGCGAGGCCGCCGCAGCCGCTCTCGCGTGGTCAACTCTTCACCAAAAGTAGCTAAAAAATCACAAGATGATGCCCTTTTCGACGACTGGGTAACGAGGGGCGTTTCCGCAGGTGGCAGACCGTACGCTCCCCCCACAGCACACCTGTTCAAGGGGAATCCATGCGCAGCTCCATACGTCTCGCCCTGCCCGCCCTCCTCGCGGCGACGGCCCTGACCCTCACCGCCTGCGGTGGCGACGACGACGCCGACTCGGGCAACGACAACGCCAGCGGCTCGCAGGAGTCGAACGGCGGCGCCACCGAGGAGGAGAGCGAGGCCCCGGCCGAGGAGACCCCCGCCGAGGAGCCCGCGGCCGAGGAGGGCACCGTCCCGGAGATCGACGACCTGCGCGGCGACTGGTACGTGGACCCGGACGACCAGGAGAACTCGCACAACCTCGCGGTCTACGGCGACGAGGAGATCATCTTCATCGAGGACATGACCGCCGAGGGCGACCTGTGCAGCGCCGGCACGTACGCCGACGGCGTCCTCACGGTGACCGACTGCATGATGGGCGGCGACGACCGGTCGGCCGAGCTGAGCCTCGCCGACGACGGCACCCTCAACGTGACCTGGGACAACGGCGAGAGCGAGTCGTACACCAACACCGTCACGGGCGGCGCGGCCGCGGGCTTCACCGAGGACATCTACGAGCAGTTCCTCGGCGACCTCGACGAGCTCACCGCCGGTCTGGGCGGCTGACCCTCCCGGACTCCCGCCGCTCCCGGGCCTCACGACGGCCCGTGCACGCGAGCCCCGCGGCCCGCACCGACCCGCACTCGGCGGGGCCGGTGCGGGCCACCGCTCGTTCCGCCCCCGCCGGCCGCGCCGACGCCCCGCCCACCGCACCACGCTCCACACATCCCGCAAGACTCCACAGGCCCACACATCCCGCAACAACACGCCACTCCCCCACGCCGTTCCGATCCGTCCCACGGTGCCGCCCGGGACCGCCCGATGACCGCCCCGAACCAACCGCTCACACAGCGTGACACACGGCACTGACAATCGGGCCCGGCACCACAGCGCGGCCCCTCCGCGACGCGCCTGAGCCGCCCGTCCCCGAGCGGCCCCCACACCCGGCCCGCGACGCCCCGCAGAGGCGTTCCTGCTGCTCAGCGAGGCGGCGTACCACCATGTGGGCAGTGCCTTGCCGGACTTGGACCGTGATGCGAACATACGGGCCATGAAGCGGGCCTCGTTCCTGACGCACAGGCGAGTGGTGGATCACATGCTGATCACCACCACTCTCTGTAGCGCGCGCTGAGCCTCCTCTCCGCTCGGCCCCCCTTCTTCGCTCGAACTCCCCTTCTCCGCTCGCCGTCGCGCGAGCCCGTCACCGCGCCGTCCGGCTGAGCGGGCGCTCCTCCGCCCCACCGCCGATCTCCGTCCGCCGCCCTCAAGCCGGCGGTCCCCGGCGCGCGTTCCGCGCATCCCCCGTGCCGCACACCTGCCGTACGCGTGCCGCAGAGCCGCCGCACGCCGTGCCTCGCCGCCCGCACCCCTGACTTCACCGCGACCGCCGCCCCCGTCCCGCCTGCCCGCATGCCCGCATGCCCCGGCGCAGGCGCGGTCCGGGGTACCCGAAGGGTTCCGCCATGCCCCCAAGTCCCCCGCAGAGCACGCAGATTCCCGAATCCCCGCCCGTCGCCACCGCCCCCGCCGTCGCCGCGCCGGCCCGCACCGAGCCCCGCCCGCCCGGACCGCCGCGCCGCCGCACGTCGCGCCGCACCGGCGCCGCCCTGCTCCGCAGGCTGCGGCGGGTCAGCGGCCTGATCGCCGTCCTCCTCCTGTGGTGGCTCGGCACGGCACAGGGCTGGCTCGGCTCCACCACCCCGTCACCCGGCGCCGTGTGGGACGCCGGAGTCGAGCTGGTCAGGTCGGGCGAGTACGGCCACCACCTGGGCGTCTCCCTCGAACGGGTCGCGCGCGGCCTCGCCATCGGCATCCCGCTCGGCGTGCTGCTCGGCCTGCTCGCGGGGCTGACGCGCTCGGTGGAGGACGTCATCGACGCGCCGATCCAGGCGTTCAGGATGCTGCCGCACCTCGCGCTGGCACCGGTGTTCATCATCTGGTTCGGCATCGGCGAGACGTCGAAGACGATGCTGATCCTCATCGGCCCGGTCTTCCCGCTCTACATCAACGTGCTGCACGGCATCCGCGGCGTGGACAACAGGCTGGTGGAGGCGGCCCGTTCGTGCGGCCTCGGCCGGTGGGGGCTGACGCGGCGCGTCATCCTGCCCGGCGCGCTGCCGCAGATCTTCGTCGGCCTGCGTCAGGCGCTCGGCATCGGCTGGCTGACCCTCGTCGTCGCGGAGCAGACGGCGACGACGTCCGGCATCGGCTACCTGATGACCGACGCCCGCGAATTCCTGCGCACGGACGTCATGTTCGTCGTCCTCGTGACGTACGCGCTGCTCGGCGTGCTGTCCGACCTGCTGGTCAGGCTGCTGGAACGGCGGGCCCTGGCCTGGCGCCGCGGCTTCACCGGCACCTGAGCCCCGCCACCCCACCCCACCCCGCCTGGAGCACGCCATGCCCGCCCCCTCCTCCACCGCACCCCCCGCCCACCAGGGCGTCCGCGTCAGCGGCCTGCGCCGCGCCTTCGACGGCAGGACCGTCCTGGACGACGTCCATCTCACCATCGCACCGGGCGAGTTCGTCGCCCTGCTCGGCCCCAGCGGCTCGGGCAAGAGCACCCTGCTGCGCGCCCTGGGCGGCCTCGACCCCGGCGCCGAGGGCCATGTCGAGGTGCCGGAGCGCAGCGCCGTCGTCTTCCAGGAACACCGCCTGCTGCCCTGGGAACGCGTCTGGCGCAACGTCACCCTCGGCGTACGCGGCGGCGACCTGCGCGCCCGCGCCGTCGCCGCCCTGGCCGAGGTCGGCCTCGCCGAACGCGCCGACGCCTGGCCCGGCACGCTCTCCGGCGGCGAGTCGCAGCGCGTCGCCCTGGCGCGCGCCCTGGTCCGTACGCCCCAACTGCTGCTGCTCGACGAGCCGTTCGGCGCGCTCGACGCGCTGACGCGGCTCAAGGCGCAGCACCTCGTCGAGGCCCTGTGGGAGGAGCACCGCCCCTCGGTCCTGCTGGTCACCCACGACGTCGAGGAGGCGCTGCTGCTGTCCGACCGCGCGCTGCTGCTGGGCGGCAACGCGATCGCCGCCGAGTTCGTCGTCGACATCCCCCGTCCCCGTCCCCTGGACCACCCGGAGCTGGTGCGGCTGCGCACCGAACTGCTCGCCGGTCTGGGCGTCCACGCCCCGGCCGAACACGGAAGGACCGCCTGATGTCCCGGACCCACGCCGCCCCGACCACGACCACGAGCCCGACCGCCGCCCCGACCACCGCCCCTCTCACCGAGGAGCTGACCGCCGACGTCCTCGTCGTCGGCGGCGGCCCCGCCGCCACCTGGGCCGCCGTCAAGGCCGCCGAGTCCGGCGCCTCCGTCGTCCTGGCCGACAAGGGCTTCTGCGGCAGCTCGGGCGCGACCGCCGCCGCGGGCACCGGCGTCTGGTACGTCCCCCCGCACCCCGACGCCCGCGAGGCCGCCATGGCGTCCCGCGAAGGGCTCGGCGGCCATCTCGCCGACCGCCGCTGGATGGCGCGCGTCCTCGACCAGACGTGGGAGAACATGCACGAGGTCGCGTCCGTCAGCCGCTACCCCTTCCCGGTGGACGAGCGCGGCGAGCAGCAGCGGCGCGGCCTCCAGGGCCCTGAGTACATGCGGCGGATGCGCGTCCGCGTGCAGCGCGCGGGCGTCCGCGTCCTCGACCACTCGCCCGTCCTCGAACTGCTGCTGGACGAGCACGGCGCCGTCGCGGGCGCCGCGGGCCACCGCCGCCAGGCCGACCGCCCCTTCCGCGTACGGGCCGGGGCCGTCGTGCTCGCGACGGGCGGCTGCGCGTTCCTGTCGCGGGCGCTGGGCTGCGACGTCAACACGGGCGACGGCTACCTGATGGCGGCCGAGGCGGGCGCGGCGATGTCGGGCATGGAGTTCTCCAACGCCTACGCGATCGCCCCGGCGTTCACGTCCGTCACGAAGACGGCGTACTACGCGTTCGCGTCGTTCTACCACGCGGACGGCACTCTCCTGGAGGGCGCGGGGAGCACGAAGGGGCGCTCGGTCATCGCCCGCACGCTGCTGTCCGAGGGCACCGTCCTGGCACGCCTCGACCGGGCGGGCGAGGAGCAGCAGCGCGCGATGCGCCTCGGCCAGGCCAACTTCTTCCTGCCCTTCGACCGCCTGGGTATCGACCCGTTCACCGATCTCTTCCCGGTGACGCTGCTGGCCGAGGGCACGGTGCGCGGCACCGGCGGCATCCGCGTCACGGGCGACGACTGCGCCACGGGCGTCCCCGGGCTGTACGCGGCGGGCGACGCCGCCACGCGCGAGCTGATCTGCGGCGGCTTCACCGGCGGCGGCAGCCACAACGCGGCCTGGGCCATGTCGTCGGGCACCTGGGCGGGCCGTGGCGCCGCCGCGTTCGCCCGCGGTCTGGGGGAACGCGCCCACCTCCGCCGGCTGACCCCGGCGGGCGGCACAGGCCTGCGTCCCACGGGCACGCCCGGCGGGGCCGACGGGCACCGCGAGGTGACGGAGGCCGTACGCCGCGAGGTGCTGCCGTACGACAGGAACCTGCTGCGCGACGGCGCCGTCCTCGCGCCCGCCCTGGAGCGGCTGCACGGCGTCTGGGCGGCGGCGCGCGAAGGGCTGCGCGGCCACGGCAAGGACGCGATGCGCGCCCGCCGCGCGGCGGCCATGACGGCGACGGCCCGCTGGATGTACACCGCCGCGCTGGCCCGCGAGGAGACCCGCGGCATGCACAAGCGCCTGGACCGGCCGTTCCAGGACGACCCCGGCTCGCGTCACCGCCTGGTCACGGGCGGCCTCGACACGACGTGGAGCGTCCCCGAGACGGCTCCCGTCCCGGCGGGGGTGGCCCTGTGATCGAGATCGTGTCCGCCGAGCGCTGCATCGGCTGCGACAAGTGCGTCCTGGCCTGCCCCACCGACGTGTTCGACCGCGGTGAGGACGGCGTGCCCGTGATCGCCCGGCAGGACGACTGCCAGACCTGCTTCATGTGCGAGGCGTACTGCCCGGTGGACGCGCTGTTCGTCGCGCCGGAGACACGTCCGCTGCCGGAGGACTCCGCACTGCGCGACGAGGCGCTGCTGTCCGCCACCGGCCTGCTCGGCAGCTACCGCGCCCGCATCGGCTGGGGCAGGGGCCGTACGCCCGGCGCCCGCCTCGCCGTGGGCCCCGAACTGCCGCGCGCCCTCCCCACTCCCCCGCCCACCGCCCCGCCCAGAACCACCTGAGAGGCACCACCATGCACTTCACCCGTACCGGACGCACCGGACGCACGGGACCCGCCCGTTCCCTCCCCCGGCGCCTGCTGGCCGCCGTCGCCCTGCCGCTCGCGCTGACCGCGGCCGTCAGCGGCTGCTCCGACGAGGCCGCGGGCGACTCGGGTGACGCGGGCGGCGGCGGGACGCTGCGCGTCGGCGTCATCGGCTCGCGCGCCCAGCTGAGCGGCCCGATCGGCTACCTGGACCAGCAGGGCGACCTGCTGCCCGCGCTGGAGGAGTTCGGCTTCGACAGCGTCGAGGTGTCGCCGTTCCCGAACGGTCCCGACCTCAACCAGGCGCTGGTGGGCGGCAGTCTGGACGTGGCGAGCTACGGCGACACGCCCGCGCTGGTGGCGCGCGGCAGCGGCCTGGACACGCGGCTGGTCGCGCTCGGCCTCGTCGGCAACGACGCGTCGATCGTCGTCCGCGACGACGGGCCGCGCAGCATCGAGGAGCTGGCGGGCGAGCCGATCGCCGTGCAGACCGGCTCCTACATCCACCGCTACCTGCTGGGCGCGCTCCAGGACGCGGACGTCGAGCCGTCCGAGATCCTGCACATCTACACCACAGACACCGAAGCCCCCCTGGAACGCGGCGACATCGCCGCCGCCGCGATGCCACAGGTGAACGCCGAGGTGTTCGAGCAGCGCGGCTACCGGATCATCGACCACCTCGCCGAGGACCACCCGGACTACGCGGGCACCAGCGCGACCGTCTCCACCGGCGCGTTCCTCGACGACCACCCCGGATTCGCGGCCCGCTGGCAGGAGTTGCAGGCCCAGGGCGTGGAGCTGGCCAGGTCCGACTTCGCCGCCTACCAGGACTACGCCGTCTCGCTCTCCGACTTCCCCGCCGAACTGGTGCGGCAGACCACGCGGGAGGACCAGCTGCCGGACACCGCGTTCCCCGAGCGCGGGCTCGAACTGCTCACCGGCACCAAGGAGTTCCTTGTGGAGCAGGACTTCATCGACGAGGACTTCGACCTGGACGACTGGATCGTGGACGGGGACGCGGCGTGACAGCGCCGGACGCCACGGACGCCACCGACGTCCTCGTCCTCGGCGGCGGCCCCGCGGGCGCCTGGGCGGCCCTGGCCGCCGCCGAGGCGGGCGCCCGCGTCGTCCTGGCCGACAAGGGGTACCTCGGGACGAGCGGCGCCGCCGCCTCCGGCGGCAACAACCTCTGGTACCTCCCGCCCGATCCCGCCCTGCGCGCCCGCGCGATCGCCGAACGGGAGCGCCTCGGCGGCCTGCTGACCGACCACCGGTGGATGGCGCGCGTCCAGGAGGAGACGTACGGGCGCGTCAACCGCCTCGCGGAGTGGGGCTACCCGTTCCCGCGCGACGACGAGGGCGTCGAGCGCCGCAGCAGCCTCCAGGGCCCCGAGTACATGCGGCGGCTGCGGCGGCGCGTGCACCGCTCGGGCGTGCGCGTCCTCGACCACCACCCGGCGCTCGAACTGCTCGCGGACACCGACGGCACGGTCACCGGCGCCGCCGGGCTGCGCCGCCAGGAGGGCTTCGCGCCCTGGCGCGTGGCGGCCGGGGCGGTGGTGCTCGCGACGGGCGGCTGCGCGTTCCTCTCCGGGGCGTTCGGGCTGAACGTCGACACCGGCGACGGGCACCTGATGGCGGCCGAGCTGGGCGCGGAGCTGTCGGGCATGGAGTTCTCCGCCGTGTACGGGGCGTCCCCCGCGTTCGGCAACCACACCAAGGGCCTGATGATGCAGTACGCGACCTACTACGACGCGGACGGCACGCGGCTGCCCGCCCGCGGCCTCGCCACCCGCGACGTGCTCGCCTCCCGGCTGGCCGAGGGCCGCGAGGTGTACGCGCGGCTCGACCTGGCGCCGCACGCCCTGCGCGCGCGGATGCGGGCGGCCCAGCCCAACTACTTCCTGCCGCTGGAGAAGGCGGGCATCGACCCGTTCACCGAGCCCTACCCGCTGCGGCTCGTCCTGGAGGGCACGGTGCGCGGCACCGGCGGCATCCGCCTCACGGGCGACGACTGCGCCACCGGCGTGCCAGGCCTGTACGCGGCGGGCGACGCGGCGACGCGCGAGCTGGTCACCGGCGCGGCCAGCGGCGGGGGTTCGCTCAACGGCGCCTGGGCGATCTCCTCCGGCACCTGGGCGGGCGCGGGCGCGGCGCGCTTCGCCCGCGCCCGGGGCGCCCTGCCGGGCCACGGCGCGCTGCGCGCCGCGGGCCGCGCCGGGCTGCGGCCCGCCCGCCCCGGGACGGCCCCGGCGGACCGCGCGGCGGTGGACCGGCTGGTGGCCGCCGTGCAGGAACGGGTCCTGCCGCTCGGCCTCAACTGGTTCCGCTCGGCGGCCGGTCTGCGCGCCAGCCTCGCGCTGCTCGCCGAGCGGTGGGCGTACGCGTCCGGTGAGCTGTGGGCGCGCGACGGCAGGACGACGCTGCGCGCCCGGGAGGCGAGCGCGATGACGGCGCACGCCCGCTGGTCGTACACGGCCGCGCTCGCCAGGGAGGAGACGCGCGGCGTCCACCGGCGCACGGACCACGCGGCGGCCGACCCGGCGTTCGCGCACCGGCTGCTGGTCTCGGGGCTCGGCCGGATCACGGTGCGGCCCGACCCGGTGGCGCCGGTGCTGTCCGGTGTCACGGCGGGGGTGGCGCCGTGATCGAGATGGTGAGCGACAGCCGCTGCGTGCGCTGCGACATCTGCGTGAAGGTCTGCCCCACCGACGTGTTCGACCGGGACGCGGACGGCCTGCCGGTGATCGCGCGGCAGGGCGACTGCCAGACGTGCTTCTCCTGCGAGCTGTACTGCCCGGTGGACGCGCTGTACGTGGCGCCGCTGTCCGGGCCCGCGCCGGAGGGGTCGCCGCACCGGGACGAGGCGGCGCTCGCGGCGTCGGGGGCGCTCGGCGCGTACCGCGCCACCGTCGGCTGGGGCGGCGGGCGTACGCCGGGCAGCCGGGCGGACGCCAACCACCGCTTCACGGCCGGGATGACCGGCCAGCCGGGCGAGCGTCCCGCGCCGCTGGCCGAGCCGGCGCTGCCCCCGCCCGCGCCGCGGGGTACCTGACGCAGGGCGCCGGTCCCGGTGCGGCAGGGCACCGGGACCGGCGCCCTGCGGGAGCGGTCCGGGAGTGGTGCGGGGAGCGGCTGGCCTGTCGTTCCCCGCACCGTGCTGTTCTCGCGCTGCCGGGACCAGGGAGAGGCGGGTCCCGGGACGGGTCAGGAGAAGTGGGGCAGGACGCGCTCGGAGAGCAGGCGCATCGTGCGCACCGAGTCCTCCACCGCCATGTCACCGCTGGCGACGAGGAAGCTGATGGTGATGTCGTCGCCGTACAGGTCGCGGATCGCCTCCAGCTGGCCGGTGACGTGCTCGGGCGTCCCGACGAGGACCTTGTTCTCCCGGATGTGGTCGTCGAACGGGTCGCCGCCCTCGGGCGCCTGGGTCAGCTGCTCGTAGCCCTGGTACGCGCTGCTGCGGGTCGTCTTCCAGTCGGAGACGGCGTGCGCCAGCTTCGCGCCTATGCGGGCGTCCTGGTAACGGCCGCGCTGGTAGGCGGCGTCACCGTCGTCGTCCACGTACGCCGAGTAGCTCATGTGGACGTTCTCGGTGCCGGGCTCGTGGCCGGCCTCGGCCCACGCGGTCCGGTAGAGCGAGAGCATGTACTGCGTCTGCTCGGCGGTGTTGATGCCCGGGACCATCATCAGGCCGTGGCCCGCGGCACCGGCGGCCGTGCAGGACTCCGGGGTCCTGGCGGTGGCGACGAGGATCGGCGGGTGCGGCTGCTGGTAGGGGCGGGGCAGCAGGGTGACGGGGCCGAACGAGTGGAACGTGCCGTCCCACACGGCGTCCTCCTCGGCCCACAGCGTGCGGACCGCCTCGATGCCCTCCCGGAACCGCTGGTGGCTCTCGTCGATCGGGATCTCGAAGGCCGTGAACTCGGAGGGCAGGAACGCGCGGCCGAAGCCGACTTCCAGACGGCCCTTGGAGAGGTGGTCGAGCATGGCCAGCTTGCCGGCCAGCTGGATCGGGTGGCTGAACACCGGCAGGACCGCGCCGGTCACCAGCTTGATGCGCTCGGTGCGCGCGGCGACGGCGGAGAGGAACGCCACCGGGTCGGGGCTGTACCCGCCGTAGTACGTGAAGTAGTGCTCCACGGTCCGCACGTGGCCGTAGCCCAGCTCCTCGGCGAGGACGGCGAGGTCGAGGGCCTCGGTGAAGTAGTCCGTGGGGCTCTTCTCGTCCGGCGAGATGACGGGGGCGAGATCGATTCCGAACTGCACTGGTACTCCCTGGTGGTGGGTGGTGGGCTGGTGGTGGGTGACGGGCTTCCTGACCGGCTTCCGGCGGCGGGTGTGCGGGCCGGGCGGGTCAGTCACCGATGGCGGCGAGTTCCGGCGGGGACCACCTGAAGTACTGCCGCCGGTGGTACATGAGGGGCGCGCGGTCGCGGACGGCGCCGTCGCGCACGGTGCCGATCACGATGGTGTGGTCGCCGGCGCGGATCGTGCTGTGCACCTCGCACTCGGCGTGCGCCACCACGTCGTCCACGAGCACGGGGGCACCGCCCGCACGCGCGGCGGGCCGCTGCGTCAGGCCGGCGAACTTGTCGTCCGCCTTGCCGGCGAAGGTCTGGGAGATCCGGTCGCCCGAGTCGGCGAGGAAATTCACCACGAAGAATCGCGAGTCGAGGATCGCGGGCAGCGTCGTCGACGACTCGTCGAGGCAGACCAGCAGCATGGGCGGCTCCATCGAGAGCGCCGTCACGGTATTGGTCGTCAGGCCTCGCTGATTTCCCTCCCCGTCGACCGCGGTGATGACCGCGACGGGTGTGGGGAGAGTCCCGAAGATGCTCCGGAAACTCCCTGTCTCAATAGGCATCTGCACCTCGCCCTTCTGGCGGGTCGGCTTTCCGTGTAATTCAAGGTTCGCCGCCCGGGGCCTCAGGAACAAGGCGCACCTAACGTAATACCAGAATGACTTCGGGTGCACCCGGTACGGACTTCCCGGTTTCTTTTCCCCGCACCCCGCCCCCCTTTCACCGCCCACTCCGCCCCATTCCCGTTCGCCCCGAATTCACCAGGGCACAGAAAAGCGGGGGGGGGGGGGGGGGGGGGGGGGGGGGGGTGGTTGGGGGGGGGGGGGGGGGGGGGGGGTTTTT
>NZ_JBJZOH010000065.1:0-16491 GCF_047200595.1 Streptomyces sp. MS19
CTCACGGCTCGGGGGCGCCGCCGTACAGCACGAGGTCCACCAGCCCGGCGAGGAAGCGCCCGTCCGGCGGGGGACCGCCGAACAGCGCGTGGGTCAGCACGGGCGCGCACACCGCCTCGACGATCACGGCGGCGTCGTGGCCGGGAGACAGCTCGCCGCGCTCGACGCCCCTGCGGACGAGAGATTCCGCCAGCCGCAGGCGCTCGGCCCAGTAGGCGGCGCGATGCCCGGCGACCTGCGGGCCCTCGCCGCCGTCCTCGCCGGTGGCGGGGCGGACGGAGAGGCGCAGCAGGGCCGTGCCCTCCGGTGTCGTCAGCACCTGGGCAAGGCCCTCGGCGAGGCCCAGCAGGTCGCCGCGCGCGGTGCCGGTGTCGGGCAGGGGCAGCATGTCGTCGCTGTACTGCGTGGCGGCGTCGTGGATCAGGTTCTCGCGGGTCTTCCAGCGGCGGTAGATCGACGTCTCATGGGTCCCGGCCTCGCGCGCCACCGCCGCGACCGTCACCTCGTCGAAGGGCCGGGACGCCAGCAGCCGCACCGTCGTCGCGAGCACCGCCTGCCGCAGCCGCTCGCCGCGCCGCCGCAGGGGCGCCGCCGCCCCGCCTCCGCCGCCGTTCCCGGCTTCTCCGCAGTCCGAGTTGCGCATGCCGTCAGGCTAACGCAAGCACTCTTGCGTTGCATGGTTCCGCGTCGTACGGTCGAACGCAAGGGAACTTGCGTTATCGCGTACCCGGAACCACCCCGGCACCACCGGGGCCACCGCACCACGGAGAGTGATCACGATGGGAACCGCCACAGCAACGATGCGCGCCGTCCGGCTGCGTCACCCCGACCTGACGCTGCGCGTCGAGGACGTGCCAAGGCCGGTACCCGGCCCCGGTGAAGTACTGGTCAAGGTGGAGGCGGCCGGGGTCTGCCTCTCCGACGTGCACCTCATCGACGGCACCCTCGGCCGCGGCCCGCACCTGAGCGGCGACGCCGTCACCCTCGGCCACGAGGTCGCGGGCGTGGTCGCCGAGCCGGGACCCGGCGTGACCGCCTGGCAGCCCGGCGACCGCGTCGTCCTCCAGGCGGGCGAGGTCCGCGACGGCCAGGTGTGGACCCGCGGCGTCGACTACGACGGCGGCTGGGCGGAGTACGCGCTGGCCACCGCGTCCACCCTCTTCGCGCTCCCCGACACCATCCCCTTCGAGCAGGGCGCGATCATCCCCGACGCCGTCTCCACCCCCTGGGGCGCCATCACCGCCACCGCCGGAATCAGGGCCGCCCAGCCGGTCGGCGTCTGGGGCGTCGGCGGGCTCGGCGCGCACGGCGTGCAGCTGCTGCGCGCGGTGGGCGCGTACCCGATCGTCGCCGCCGACCCGGCGCCGGCCGCCCGCGAGCGCGCCCTCGCCTTCGGCGCGGACCTCGCGCTCGACCCGGCCGACCCCGGCTTCGGCGAGGCGGTGCGCGCCGCGACCGGGGGCGCGGGGCTCGCCGCCGCCTTCGACTTCGCGGGCGTGGACGCCGTGCGCGAGCAGGCGCTCGGCGTGCTCGCCCCGCGCGGCAGCCTCGTCCTCGTGGGCCTGACGGGCAGGCCGCTGCACATAGCGGACAGCACCGCGTTCAGCTTCCTCCAGCAGCGCATACTCGGCCACTACGGCTCGGACGACACCGCCGTCCCCCAGCTCATCGGGCTCACGGCGGGCGGGCGCCTGGACTTCTCCCGCTCCATCACCGACGTGCTGCCGCTCACCGACGCCGCCGAGGCCGTCGAGCGCGTCCACTCCAAGAAGGGGGACCCCATCCGGCTGATCCTCAAGCCGTGAGCGGCTGACGGGGATCAGTCCGCGCGCCTGGTGGCCGCGACGGACACCCCGAGACCCACCATCGCGAGGCCGCCCGTCCCGCCCCGCAGCGCGATCCGCCGGGGCGAGCGGCCGGACCACGCGCCCTCGGTGGCCAGGGCCGGCAGGGCACCCGCCGGGCCGAGGACGAGCATCTGGACGACGGCGTGCGCCGCCTCGTAAGACGATGCTCCTCAGATTGCCCACCCCGATCAGGAACCCGGCCCGCACCGGATGCCCCGGCGACGGCTCCGGCCGCCCGCCGTGCGGCGCGGTCCGGTCCCGCCCGGCGGCCCGCCGCGCCAGGACACCGAGGACGACGAGACACCCGGCCCCGGTCAGCCTGGCCACCGTGAACAGGAGGGCGGACCGCTCCACCGGGCTGCCGACGCCCAGCGCCACGGCCACCAGGGTGCAGCCGCCGAGCGCGTTGCCCAGCACGGACGCCGGCGCCACCCGCCGTCCGTGGGCCGGCGCCCGGCCGACGACGAACTGCACCCCGGGCCCCGGGATCACGGAGATCACGGAGATCACGGAGATCACGGTCACGATCCTCACGCCGACCGGCACGCCGTGCACGGCCGGACCTCCGGCCTACGCCCCCGGCCGCGCGGTGTCGTCCCGCAGCACCGGGCGGACCGTCACCGCCGCGCTCCACGCCCGGTGCAGCGCCAGCTCGGCCGTCTCCGCCTCCGCCAGCACGATGCCCGTGCAGCCCCGCTGGTCCCCGACGTGCGCCACCGTGTCGCCCGGCGCGCGCGTCGGGTACCAGCCCACCGCGCCAGGGAACGCCCCGAGCCCGTCGAGCCCGTGCCAGCCGGTCAGCGTCCCCGGCCGGTCCGCGTACACGAGGACCATGCCGCAGGCCGGGCCGGTGTGCGCCAGGTCCGCGTCCAGGAGCGCGGGACGGCGGCCGAGCACCGTGTCGACCAGCGCGTCGTACACGTCGGTCCCGAGCGAACGGCACAGCGCCTCGCCGACCAGCGCGCCGCCGATCCGCCGGTTGATCTCGACCAGTCCGGGTCCGTCCGCCGTCAGGACGAACTCCACGTGCGCGAACCCGCCGTCGTGCCCCGCCGCCGCCAGCACGCGGCCGACCCACTCCGCGAGCCGCTCCGACCGTCCGGGCGGCAGCGCCACCGGGAACGCGGCGGCCTCCTCCCGCACGGCGGGCCGCCGCGACGTCTGGCGGCTCAGGACGCCGAGCAGCCGCGTCGTCCCCGCCCAGGTGAGCGTCTCCGCGCTGTAGAGCGGACCGGCCAGGAACCTCTCCGCGAACAGCCGCCCCGCCAGCCGCCGCCCGGCCGCCTCCGCCAGCGCGGCCCGCAGCGCGTCCTCGTCGTGGACGATCCACACATCCCGCGACGACGTGCCCGCCGAGTCCTTCAGCACGGCGGGAAGACCCACCTCCCGCAGCACCTCCGCCACGCTCCCGGGACCCGGCGCCACGGGCAGCGCGCCCCCCGGGCTGAGGCCCGCGCGGTGCAGCAGCTCCCGTACCCGCGCCTTGTCGCGCAGCACGCGCACGGCCTTCGGGTCCGGACCCGGCAGGCCGAGCGACGCGGCGATACCGGCGGCCGGGACGCTCCACGTGTCCGTGGTGTTGACCAGCCCGGCGAGGTCCGGCAGCGCGGCCAGGGCGGCGCGTACGGCGCCCTCGTCGGACGTGTCGGTGTCCACGACGGTCAGCGCGCCGGGCGGCAGCTGCGCCAGCTCGTGCCGGTAGACGGAGCGGTCGCCCGTCAGCAGGACGAACCGGTGCCCGGCCCGCTCCGCCGCCGCGGCGGTGCGGCCCAGGCCGAACGACAGTGCTTCGAGCGCGGCGATCGTCACGCCGGTTCCCCTTCCGTGTCCTCCGTGTGGACGGCGCCCGGCGGCGCCTGGCGCCCGGCCCACTCCAGCACCGACCACGGCGGGCGCAGGTCGCCCGGCGTGCCGATGCGCTGCGGCCGCAGCTCCGCCGGGTCGGCGGCCTCGCGGTGGCGGGCGAAGACGCGCTCCGCGTACCGGTGCCCGGTGTCCGGGCCGAGCAGCAGGTACGGGCCGCCGCCCGGCCGGCGCGCGGCCTCGTACCCGCCCGCCAGGTAGGCGGCGCCGGTGGAGAGGCCGGCGAAGACCGCGTGGTCGCGCAGCAGCCCGACCGTCCCCGCCATGGCGTGCCGGAAGTCGAGCCAGTGCACCGTGTCGTACAGCGCGTGCCGCACGTTCCCGAACGGGATGGAGCTGCCGATTCCGGCGATGATGGCCTCCGGGTCGCTGAACCGCTCGCTGCCGAACGTCACGCTGCCGAACGGCTGCACGCCCACCAGCCGCACCGCACGGCCCGTCGCGCGCAGCGCCCGTGTCAGCCCGCCCGTGGACGCGCCGGTACCGACCGCGCCGACGACCGTCAGCCGCTCCCCGGGCAGCGCGGCGTCCACGAGCGCGGCGAACTCGCCGTAGCCCGCCTGGTGCACGGGATCGTGGTACTGCCGCATCCAGTACATGTCGGGCCGCCCGGCCAGCAGCCGCCGCACGTGGCGCACCCGCCGTTCCTGGTCGAGCCGCAGGCTGCTGGACGGCGGCATCTGGTCCACGGTCGCGCCGAGCACCTCCAGCTGGGCGCGCATCACGGAGTCCACGGTCGTGGAGGCGACGATGTGGCAGCGCAGACCGTAGCGGTGGCAGGCCATCGCGAGCGCCAGGGCGTAGATGCCGCTGGAGCTGTCGATCAGCGTCTGCCCGGGGCGTATCCGGCCGCGGCGCAGCAGGGTGCGGACGGCGCCGAGCGCCGCGTAGACCTTCATCGTCTCGAAGCGGGCGAGGACCGTGTCGCCGTCGAGGCGGACCAGCGCGGGTGCCTTGATCGCGTCGGTGATGTGCTCGTGGACGGGTGCGGCGGCGGGTCCGGCGGCCGGTGGCGACAGGGGGGTGGGGGTGGGGGCGGCGGTCATGGCGCGGCTCCCTCGGGGGCGCCGTGCCGGGCGGGTGGGCTGGGGGAGAGGAGCATGACGTACCGGACCTCCTGGGCGTGCGGGTGGCGAGCCGGGATGTGCCGTCGTACGGGGTGGGCGCCGCCGGGCGGGGGAGGGCCGCGCGGGCCGGGGGCCGTCACGGCTTCCTGCCGACCACGACGAGGCGCCGCGACGTCTGGTCGTACGGCCCGCCGTCGAAGTCCCCGTGGCAGGCGACGTCCGCGAACCCGGCCGCCACGAACAGGTCGTGCAGCTCCGCCGCGCTGTAGAGGAACGAGTGGATCGACGCCGTACGGGCCACCTCGCCGCGCACCAGCGTCCAGTCGGTCCGCAGCCGCCGCCAGCTGTCCAGCACGGTGTCGCGCTGCACGACGTACGCGCCGCCGGGCAGGTCCACCGCCTGCGGGCGCCCGATCCAGCCGGCCAGGACCTCCTTGCCCATCACGTCCACGAGCAGCCGCCCGCCGGGGGCGAGGCTCTTCCAGGCGTTGCGCAGCACACGGGCGTTGGCGGCCGGGTCGTCGAAGTACCCGAAGGACGTGAAGACGTTGAGGACCACGTCGTACGCGCCGGGCGCCACGTAGGACAGCATGTCGGCGCGCTCCAGCGTCACGCGCGCGCCCGCCGCGTCGCAGGCCCGGCGGGCGCGCGCCAGCATGCCGGGGCTGAGGTCGACGCCCGTCACCTCGTACCCCCGCTCCGCCAGCGGCACCAGGAACAGGCCGGGGCCGCAGGCCAGGTCGAGGACGCGCGACCCGGGCGGGAAGTCGAGCAGCGCCGCGTCCCTGACCAGCGCGGCGACCGAGGTGCCGCGCTCGGGCGAGAACATCACGGGCGCGAAGTCGGCCCACAGCGCCTCGTCCTCGTACCACCTGCCGTCCGCCGTCCCGTCCGTCACACCGGCCTCCCGTCCGTCCGCCGTCACGTCTCAGTGGTCGCCCGGCGGGGCGCATGAGTTCCCGGCGCGGCGGGCAGCAAGGAGGAGAGCGGCCGGAGGCCGCCGCATCACGGGGAGACGAACGGCGGGGGGCGCGCACGAGCGGCCCGCCGGCCCCGTGTCCGACGTCCCCGCCGCCTTCAGCGCGGCTTCAGCGATCCTTCCAGCCAACGGTCAGCGCCGGGCGCCAAGATCCTCCGCAGGGCACCCGGGGGGCTCGCCCCAGCGGACCCGGAAGGAGAGCACGGCATGACCCTGCCCATGGAACTCCCCTCATCCACGCCCCGCGACCGACTCCGGTTCGACGCGACCGTTCCGCGTGCGCTGGTGCACCGGGCGTCCGTGGCTGAGGTCTTCATCACCGACTCCCTCGCGTCCGCGGCCAACACGCCCGACGGCGCCGAGGCGGTCTTCGACGTGGCCGCCCAGCTGCCGCGCGGGCACGTCATCGGGGAGAACCCGGCGGCGTACGACTTCCTGCTCATCGTGGAGGTGCTGCGGCAGACGGGCGTGCTCGTCGCGCACCAGCACCTCGGCGTGGCGATCGACAGCGCGTTCATCTTCAAGTCGCTGAGCTACCGCGTCCGTTCGCTGGAGGCGCTGCGCATCGGCAGCCGGCCCGCGAACGTCGTCGTCAGCCTGACCGTGCGCCCGGAGCGCAACCGCGCCGGGCGCGTGCTCGGCTTCGAGTTCGACGGCGTGTTCACCGTGGACGACACGGTCGCGCTGGAGGCGTCCGGCGCCCTGATGTTCGTGAGCCGCCGCGCGTTCGACCTGCTGCGCACCAAGGGCAGGGAACGCGTCCGCGCCGCCGACCCCGGCTCGACGCTCGTCAGCCGCCTGGCGCCCGCCGCGCCCGAGACCATCGGCCGCCGCGACCCGCGCAACGTCGTCGTCACCGAACCGGCCGTGGACACGGCGGGGAACGCGCTCGCCCGCGTCGTCGTGGACACGGCGCACCCGCACCTGTTCGACCACCAGCTCGACCACGTGCCCGGCAACCTCCAGCTGGAGGCGGCCCGGCAGGTCGCGGTGGCCTCGGTGGCCAGGCTGCACGGGCTGGCACCGGAGAACCTCGTGGTGACCGGCCTGGAGGCCGTGTTCACCGAATTCGCCGAACTCGACCTCGGGACCAGCGTGCTGGCCCGGGTCGACGGCGTCCGGCACGCGACGGATCTCGGCCTCCTCGCCGTGCCCGTCGCCGTCCGCACCGAGCAGAGCGGGAGCCTCTGCAGCGACGTCACCGTGGAGGTGGCCCAGTGGGCGTGAAGCGCATCACCACCCTTGTCGTGGACTACGGCGGTGTCCTGACCAATCCGCTGGGGGAGACGTACCAGCTCTTCGCCTCCCGGGTCGGGATACCGCTGGAGACCATCGTCACCGCGTTCATGGCGGCCACCGAACGGCACGGTGCCACGCCCATGGCCGACCTGGAGACGGGGGCGATCACCGAGGCCGAGATGGTCGGCCGGATCACCGCCGAGATGCCGCCGGGCACCGGGGACATCCTGGGCGGGCGCCCGTTCGGTGAGCTGTGGTTCCTCGGCAGGCACGCGAACGAGGAGCTGGTCGACTTCCTGCGCGCCGTCCGCGCGGCGGGCTTCCGGGTCGCGCTGCTGACCAACAACGTCCGCGAGTGGTCCGCCCGCTGGCGCGCCACGCTGCCGGTGGACGAGCTGTTCGACGTCGTCGTGGACTCGTCGGAGGAGGGCGTCCGCAAGCCCGACGCGGAGATCTACCACCGCCTCCTCGCCCGCCTCGGCGCGGACGCCGAGGAGTGCGTCTTCCTCGACGACACCGAGGAGAACCTCACCGCCGCCCGCGAACTCGGCATGCACGCCGTGCTGTTCAGCACCACCGGCCAAGCCGTCAAGGACGTCGGCGGCCTCCTGGAACTCGACTATGACCAGACCGCTGAAGGAGTCGGGGCATGAGCGCGGACCACGCGAACCACGCGGACCACACCGTCCTGATCGTCGGTGCCGGCCCCACCGGCCTCACCGCCGCCTGCGCGCTGCTGCGCCACGGCGTGCCCGTGCACGTGGTGGACCGCCGCCGCGGCCCGGCCACCGCCCCCAAGGCCCTGGTGCTGTGGAGCGGCGCCCTCGAAGTCCTTGACCGCCTCGAAGTCGCCACCCCGCTGGCGGAACGCGCCCTGCCGCTCGCGGGCGCGTCGTACTGGTCGCGGGGCCGCAAGGTCGCGGGCGTGCGCTTCGGCGGCCTGTCCAACACCCGCTTCCCCGGCCCGCTGTGCGTGCCCCAGCCGGTGACCGAGGAACTGCTGTACGCCCGCCTCACGCAGCTCGGCGGCGCCGTCAGCTGGAACACCGAGGTGTCCTCCGTCACCCAGTCCCCCACGCAGGAAGGCGACACCGTCACCGCGCTGCTGCGCGACGCCGACGGCCAGGAGAGCACGACCACGGCGAGCTGGCTCATCGCCGCCGACGGCATGCACAGCACCGTGCGCGGCACGCTCGGCGTCGACTTCGAAGGCGCCACCTACCCGCGGGACTTCCTGCTGGGCGACGTCGTCCTCGACCCGGCGGGCGGCGCCGAACTGCCCGACCGCGAGGCGCAGTACCACCTCACGCCCGAGGGCGTCCTCGTCGTCGTGTCGCTGCCCGAGGGCGGGCACCGCGTGTTCTTCGACCAGCCCGCCGGCACCCGCGCCGACCGGCCGGAGAAGCCCGAGCTACAGCAGCTGCTCGACGCCCGCGGCCCCGGAAAGTGGCGGATCTCCGAGGTCTGGTGGAGCAGCCGCTTCCAGGTCCACACGAAGGTGGCCGCCGCGTTCCGCTCCGGCCGCGTCTTCCTCGCGGGCGACGCCGCGCACGTCCACAGCCCGGCGGGCGGCCAGGGACTCAACACGGGTGTGCAGGACGGCTACGACATCGGCTGGAAGCTCGCCGCCGCCATCCGCTCGGGCAGCGCCGCCCCGCTCGACAGCTACCAGGAGGAACGCCGTCCCGCCGCCGTCCGCGCGGTCCGCAACGCCGACCGCCAGACGAAGCTGTGGCTGGTGCGCAACCCCCTCGTCCGCCGCCTGCGCGACACCCTGCTGCGCCGCCTGTCCAAGAGCGGCGCCCTGGAGCGCCGCATCATCCCCGAGCTGGCCCAGGTGGACCTGGACCACTCGGGGAGCCCGGCCGTCCAGCAGTCGTCCGCCCCGGCCGACGGCGTACGGGCCGGGCGCCGCGTCCCCGACCTGCCGCTGACGCCCGTCCACGGCACCAAGGCCGCCACCCTGCACACCTACCTCGCCGCCGGGAAGCACACCGTCGTCGTCCAGGACGACGGCCGCCCCGCGACGCAGGCGGCCCGCGCCGCCGAGGAGGCCAGGCGCGCCACCCACCCCGAGCTGTCGGACGTCCTGCTCGTCCGCACCGGCCCCACCGACACCCCCACGGCGGGCAACGCGCCCGCCTACGACCTGGCGTCCACACCCGCCGGGAGCACCGCCCGCACCCCGCAGGCGGTCTACGTCCGGCCGGACGGCACCGTCGGTGCCCGCGTCCCGCTGGACGGCCCCGGCCGCGTCGCCGAACTCCTCGCCCACCTTCCCGTCCTCGCCCCGGCCCCGTCCGGCGACCTGCCCGGACAGCGGTGATGCCCACCATGCCAAGCCCGACCGTCACCCCCGAGAGCCCGGCCGCGCCGGGCACCTCACGCCGCGAACGCCGGGCCGCCGCGCGCGCCCGGCGCGCGGAGGGCCCGCCACGCCCGCGCTGGCCGAAGTTCGTGCTGTTCTTCGCGGCGCTGTTCCTCGTGGACGCCGTCCTCGTCGGCGGCGGGGTCGCCGACCGGCTGCTCAACGGCGGCACCGAGGACCTCTCCTCCGAGTCGGCGCGCGCCGCCGACGCCCTGGAGGCCGACTTCCCCACCAGCGAGCCGAACTTCGTGCTGCTCGTCGAGGCGCTCGACGGCGCCGGCGTGGACGACTCCGAGGTCGCCGCCGAGGCCATCGGGCTGAGCAACCGGCTCGCGTTCGAGCCCGGCCTGTCCGGCGTCCTGTCGTACTGGCAGACCGGCGCCGACCAGCTGCGCTCGGACGACGGCCGGTACGCGATGATCCTCGCCCACATCGACGGCGCGGAGGACGACCAGCAGAACACGTTCGCCCGCATCGCCCCCGGCTACAGCGGCACGCCCGAGGGCGCCGAGCACATCGAGGTGCGCGTCGGCGGCCGGGTCGCCGTCCTCGAAGAGGTCCAGACGACCATCGAGGAGGACCTCCTCACCGCCGAGCTGATCGCCCTGCCGATCACCCTCCTCATCCTCATCCTGGTGTTCGGCGGCGTCGTCGCGGCCCTGCTGCCGCTCGGCGTCGGCATCGTCGCCATCCTGGGGACGAACGCGGCGCTGCGCGTCGTCACGGAGTTCACCGACGTCTCGGTCTTCGCGCAGAACCTCACGACGGCCCTCGGCCTCGGCCTCGCCATCGACTACGCGCTGCTGATCGTCCGCCGCTACCGCGAGGAGCTGGCGGCCGGGCACGAACCGGTCGAGGCGGTGTCCATCACCGTGCGCACCGCCGGGCGCGCCGTCCTGTTCTCCGCGCTCACCGTCGCCGTGTCCCTGTCCGCGATGCTCGTCTTCCCGCTGTACTTCCTGCGGTCGTTCGCGTACGCGGGCATCAGCGTCGTCGTCCTCGCCGCCACCGCCGCGCTCACCATCCTCCCGGCCCTGCTCGTCCTGCTCGGACACCGCGTGGACGCCCTGCGCATCCGGCGGCGCAAGACCGGGGCGGCGGCGGAGGGGACACTGTGGCGGCGCCTGGCGAACGCCTCGGTGGGCCGCGCCCCGCTGTTCGCCATCGGCACCACGGTCATCCTCGTCGTCGTCGGACTGCCCTTCCTGAACGTCGAGTTCGGCACCACGGACGACCGCCAGCTCCCCCAGGGCTCCGAGGCCAGGGTGGCGCAGGACATCATCCGCTCCGACTTCGACAGCAGCGCCACCGCGACCGTCGAGGTCGTCGCGCGCACCGCCGACCCCGAGGACGACGCCGTCGCCGACGCCCTGGACGGCTACGCCCTCGCGCTCTCGCAACTGCCCCACGTCTCCTACGTGGACACCCCGGTCGGCACGTACGAGGACGGCGAGCAGACCGTCTCCGTCACCCCGGCGCACAACATGCGCGCCCTCGACGGCAGCAGCCACATCTCCGTCGTCCCCGACTCGGGACTTGAGGTCAGCTCGGCGGAGGCCGGCGAACTGGTGCGCGGCGTCCGCGACATCAGCGCCCAGGCCGACTACCGCGACTTCGGCACCCTCGTCGGCGGCGACGCGGCGGTCCTTGAGGACAGCAAGGAGGCCATCTCGTCCCGGCTGCCCTGGGCGGCCCTGATCATCGTCGGCGCCTCGCTGATCCTGATGTTCCTGCTCACCGGCAGCCTCCTGATCCCGGTCATGTCGGTGGTGCTGAACGCGCTCAGCCTCACCGCGATGTTCGGCGCCGTCGTCTGGGTCTTCCAGGACGGCAACCTCTCCGGCTTCCTCGGCTTCACGGCCACCGGCACCATCGAGGTCACGCTGCCGGTGCTGATGTTCTGCGTCGCGTTCGGCCTGTCGATGGACTACGGCGTCTTCCTCCTCTCCCGCGTCACCGAGGAGTACCGCAGGACCGGCGACTCACGGCAGGCCATCATCTCCGGCGTCCACCGCACCGGCGGCGTCATCACCGCGGCCGCCCTCATCCTGGCGGTCGTCCTCGTCGCCATCGGCACCTCGCGCATCACCAACACCAAGATGCTCGGCCTCGGCGTGGCGCTCGCCGTCATCGTGGACTCCACCGTCGTCCGCGGCCTGCTCGTCCCGGCCGTCATGCGGCTCGGCGGACGCGCCACCTGGTGGGCCCCCGCGCCGCTGCGCCGCTTCCAGCAGCGCTTCGGCCTGCGCGAGGAGCCGCTGGACGCCGGGCCGGCACCGGCGCCGGCACCGGTCGGGACGCCGCGCAAGCCCGAGCCCGTACTGGAGGAGACCTCGTGACCGGACCCGTCCTGCGCCGCGTCGTCGTCACCGGGGCGACCGGGCTGCTCGGCACCGCGGTCGTCGGCCGGCTGCTCGCCGGCGGCAGCGAGGTCGTCGCCCTCGTCCGCGACCCGGACAAGGCGCGCCGCCTCCTGCCCGACGGCGAGGGCCTGACCGTCGCCACGGGCGACATCACCGACCCCGCCAGCTACCGCCACGCGCTCGCCGGCGCCGACGCGGTCATCCACACCGCCGCGTACTTCCGCGAGTACTACCAGCCGGGCGCCGACCTGCCGCTGCTGTTCCGCACGAACGTCGACGCCGTCACGGGCCTGCTGCGCGCCGCCGTGGACAACTCGGTGCCGGTCGTCGTCCAGACCAGCTCCATCAACACCCTGGCGCCCGGCACCCCCGAGACACCGGCCGACGAGTCCGCGCCGCCCCCGCCCGACTGGGAGCGCAACGCCTACCGCGCCAGCAAGGTGCGCGCCGAGCGCGCCATCACGGAGTTCCTGGGCGAGGGGGGCAGGGACCTGCGCGTCCCGCTCGTCCTGCCCGGCTGGATGTGGGGCCCGGGGGACTCGGGCCCGACGTCGGCGGGACGCCTCTTCCTCTCCGTCGCCAAGGGCGCCCTGCGCGCCGTGCCGCGCGCGGGCAACCACGTCGTGGACGCCCGCGACGTCGCCGACGCGTGCGTCCGCGCCGCCGAGAGCGGCCAGAGCCTGCGCCGCTACATCGTCGCCGGACGCTGGCAGCGGCTCTCCGCCACCACCCAGGGCGTCGCGGACGCGGTCGGCGTGTCCGCGCCCCGGGAGATCCCGGCGGCGGCCGCCCTCACGTTCGCGACCCTGCTGGAGACCTCGGCCAAGCTCCGCCGCCGCGAACCGGTCGCCACCCGCGAGGGCGTCCGCGTCCTCCTCGACGGCAACCGCACCCGCATCAGCTCGGCCCGCGTGCAGAACGAACTGGGCGTCACCTTCCGGCCCCTGGCGGAGACCTTCGCCGACGAGGCCGCGTACTACCGCGCCACGGGGCTGCTCGCCCCCGCGGGGGGCGGCGCATGACCCCGCACCCACCCCCGCCCACGACGACCCGCACCCAGCACCCGCACGGCCACGGAGCGCCGCGCGCCCCCAGGAGGTCCTGACCCATGCCCAGCACCAGAACCGTCGTCCTGGGCGCGGCGGCCACGCTGCTCGCGCTCACCCCCGCGTACTGGGCCGTCGCCGCCGGCTCCGAGACGGAGGAGGCGGCCGACCCGGCCGCGGTACGGGCCGCCGCCGAGGCCGACGCGGAGCAGGCGGCCGCCGACACCGCGGCGCGCCTGGAGGCCGAGGACATCGTGGACCTGCCGGTCTCCTTCACCGTCGTCAACCAGAACCGCACCCTCGCGGCCTGCGCGGTGGACGGCGAGACGTACACGGTCCGCGGCCACCTGACCGCCCCGCGCGCCCTGCTCGACCAGGCCGCCGCGGGCGAGGAGACCGCCGTCACGCTGTACGAGCACGGCATCGCCGCCGGCGAGTGGTACTGGCGGCTCGACGCCGAGGGCTACCACCACGCCGAGGAGCTGGCCAGGCGCGGCCACGCCTCGCTCACCATCGACCGGCTCGGCTACGACTCCAGCGACCGGCCCGACGGCCTCGGCTCGTGCATCGGCGGCCAGGCCGACATGGCGCACCAGATCACCGAGCAGCTGCGCGACGGGAGGTACGACATCGAGGGCGGCGAGACGTACGCCTTCGACAGGATCTTCCTGGCCGGCCAGTCGAACGGCGGCCAGGTCGTCCAGATCGCCGCGTACTCCTTCCAGGACGTCGACGGGCTGGTCATCATGGACTGGACCGACCTCGGCCTCACCCCGCAGGCCAACGCGCGCTTCTTCACATCGCTCCAGTCGTGCCTCCAGGGCGGCGAGGACGGCTACAGTTACTACGACCTCGGATCGGAGGAGTTCGCCACCGGCAACTTCAACGACACCGAACCCGAGATCCTCGAACTGGCCGTGCCGCACCAGAACGCGCACCCGTGCGGCGACATGGTCTCGCAGCTGGGCGGCGTGCTGATGGACGTCCAGCAGATCCCCGAGATCACCGTGCCGGTGCTCTTCCTCTACGGCGAGGAGGACGCCCGTGTCGAGGGCGGCGAGGAGCACGCGGCGCTGTTCACCGGCGCCGAGTCCACCGAGCTGGTCGAGATCCCCGAGGCCGGGCACTACATGGGCCTCGCCCGCCAGGCACCCCTGGTGCACGACACCCTCGCCGACTGGCTGGACCGGCAGGGCGGCTGATCGAAGGCGATCGCCCGCCCCCGCCCACTCCCCGTCCACGGCCGGTCCCCACCCGCCCGCACGCACCCGTCAGTCGTCACCGCCAGACCCCCGCCGGGGCCGGTCAGCGACCGGCCCCGGCGCGGCCCCGTCCGCTCGCACCACCGCACCACCCCCGCTCGCACCACCGCACCATGTCCCGGCTTTCCCCGTGTCGTGACCCGTCAGCCCCACCACCGACCCCCACAACGGTCAGACACATAGGAGTCCCGTCTCATGTCTGCATCATCGCCACTGCTGCGGCGGCTGGGCACCCTCACCACGCGGCGACGGCGTGCCGTGCTCATCGCCGGAGCGGTCGTCTTCCTCATCGCGGCGGTCTTGGGCGCGGGCGCGCAGAGCGTCCTGTCGCTGTCGCGCTTCGAGGCACCAGGCTCCGAGTCCGACCGCGCGGAGGAGATCCTGCGCGACGAGTTCGCGGACGGCAGCCCCAACTACCTGCTGCTCGTGACCGCCACGAGCGGCACCGTGGACGATCCTGCCGTCGCCGCCGAGGGGCAGCGCGTCGCGTCCGAGCTCGCCGCCGAGCCGCTGGTCACCTCGGTCGACTCGTACTGGGCCCGCGACAACAGCCCGACGCTCGTCAGCGAGGACCGCACGCAGGCCCTCGTCGTCGCCTGGCTCGCCGGGGACGCGACCGAGGTCCGCGAGGGACTCGCCGACGTCACCGAGCAACTGGCCACCGGGGACGCCGACAGCGGCGACAACCCGGCCGTCACCGTCCAGGCGGGCGGCCAGGACGAGATCTTCCGGCAGGTCAGCGACACCTCGCGCGAGGACTTCCTGCGCGCGGAGGCCGTCATCGTCCCGGTCGTCCTCGTGCTCCTCGTCTGGGCCTACCGGCGCTGGTCGGCGGCCGGACTGACGCTCGCCGTCGGCCTGTTCTCCGTGCTCGCGACGCTCGCCGTCCTCCGGGGCGTCACCGCGTTCACCGAGGTGTCCACGTTCGCGGCGAACCTCGCGCTCGTCCTCGGGCTCGGGCTCGGCATCGACTACAGCCTGTTCGTCATCGCGCGCTACCGCGAGGAGCGGATCGCGGGCCGTGACCGGCACGCGGCCGTCGTACGGACGGTCGAGACGGCCGGGCGCACCGTGCTGTTCAGCGGCGTGACGGTCGCGGCGTCGCTGGCGGCGCTGTTCGCGTTCCCGTTCCCGTTCCTCCAGTCGTTCGCGTACGCGGGCATCGCCGTCGTGGCGACCGCCGCGTTCGGCGCCGTCGTGCTGCTGCCCGCGGCGCTGGCCGTCGTCGGCCGCCGCGTGGAGCGCCGGGACGCGCCGGCCGCCGCGGCCGACATCACGGCGGGCCGCTGGTACCGGATCGCCCTGCGCGTCATGCGCAAGCCGCTCCTCTACGGCCTGCCCGTCCTGGCCGTGCTGCTGGCCCTCGGCTCCCCGTTCCTCGGCGCACGCTTCGGCCTGCCCGACGAGCGCGTACTGCCCGCCGACGCCAGCGCCCGCGTCACCCAGGAGGAGATCCGCGAGAACTTCCCCACCGAGGAGAGCGACGCGCTCCAGATCGTCGCTCCCGGCGTCGGAGCCCCCGCTGAACGGACCGGCGAGACCGAGGACTACGCCCTCGCGCTGTCCGAGGTGCCGGGCGTCTTCCAGGTGGACACGTACACCGGCGCCTACCAGGAGGGCTCCCGCGTCGCCGAACCCTTCGGCGAGGCCGAGCGGTACACGGCCGACGACAGCCTGCGGCTCGTCGTCACCGCCGACCGCGCCGCCCTCGACGCCGACCTGTCCGACCTGGTGGAGGACGTCCGGGCGCTGCCCCCGCCGTACGAGGTGGCGGTCGGCGGCTTCCCCGCCGCGATGACGGACTTCCGCGCCGACCTCTTCGACCGGCTGCCGCTGGTCGTCGGCATCATCCTGGTGGTCACCTTCTTGATCATCTTCCTGATGACCGGCAGCCTCCTCATCCCGGCCAAGGCGACGGTCGCGAACGTCCTCAGCCTCAGCGTCATGTTCGGCTCACTGGTGTGGATCTTCCAGGACGGCAACCTGTCGGGCCTGCTCGACTTCACCCCGGCCGGGCGCATGGAGCCGAGCATCCCCATCCTGATGTTCTGCATCGCGTACGGGCTGTCGATGGACTACGAGGTGTTCATCATGGCCCGCATCAAGGACGAGTACGACCGCACCGGCGACAACACGGCCGCCGTCGCGGCGGGCATCCAGCGCAGCGCGCCGCTGATCACGGCCGCCGCCGGCATCCTGGCGCTGACGTTCGCCGCGTACGTCACCGGGCAGGTCGTGTTCCTGAAGGAGCTGGGCGTCGGCATGGCGCTGGCCGTCCTGGTGGACGCGCTGCTCATCAGGACGGTGCTCGTGCCCGCGTTCATGCGGCTCGCGGGTGACGCCAACTGGTGGGCACCGGGCCCGCTGCGGCGGCTGCACGAGCGCTTCGGCATCAGCGAGGGACCGTCGTCCGACGACCCACCGGGCGCGGCGCGCGGCGCCGAACTCGCGGGCAGC
>NZ_JBJZOH010000066.1:0-16000 GCF_047200595.1 Streptomyces sp. MS19
TTCTCCGCCCCCCAGCGCCAGGTCCGCGATCCCGACGAGCGCCAGCGCGATCAGCGGCGGGTGCCCTGCCTCCGCCGCCGCCTCGAAGGCCGCCGCCCGGTGCGCCCCCGACTCCCCGAGGTCGTCGGCGAGATAGCCGAGCATGTCGTGCGTCACCCCCCGGATGTGCGCCAGTTCCGCGTCGTCGCCCAGCGCGGCCGTCGCCACGGCCAGCTGCCGCCGCGCCTCGGCCGCGTCCCCGCGCCCCCGGGCGAGGCCCGCGCGGGCGAACGCCAGCTCGGCCAGCGCGTCGGGCCAGGTGACGCGTTCGGCGCACCGCCGCGCGTCGTCGAGCGCCGCCGCGCTCGCCGCCGTGTCGCCCAGCAGCCAGTACAACTGCGCCTGGCGCGACCGCATCCTGATCACGTCCTCGGTGGCACCGACCTCCGTGACGGCCGCGACCGCCTCCTCGTAACGGGCGCACGCGGCGGCGAACTCCCCGCGCTCGGCGAGCCGGTCGGCCAGCTCGGTCAGGGCGAACGACATTCCGAACCGCTCGCCCAGCGCGCGGAACTCCGCGAGCGCCATCTCCAGCTGCGCGTACGCCTCCGGGCCGCCCCGGCCGAGCATGAACGGCATCTTCCCCGTGTGCAGCCTGGCCAGCGCCCGCACCCACGGGTCCGGGTCGTCCAGCAGGGGCGCGAACGCGGGCAGGTGCGCGTCCGGTTCGCGGAGCAGCCGTTCCAGGACGGCGATGAAGCCGATCGCCGGGTGCGCGCCCCCGGGGGCGCGGCGGCTGAGGCGGTGCGCCTCGTGTATCCAGTCGGCGGCCTGGCGCTCGTCGCCGAGACCCGAGCTGACGAACATCACCACCAGCGCGTACACCGTCGCCCGCGCCCCGTCGTCCGCCTCGCCCGGCGCCCGCGCCGCGGCGGTGAGCAGGTCGAGCCCCTCGGCCCGGTGCCCGCCCAGCCACCAGTACCAGCCCGCGGCCGCCGCCAGCCGTACGGCCGCGCGGGTCTCACCCGCGGCGAGCGCGCCGCGCAGGGCGGCGCCGATGTTGTCGTGCTCGGCGCCGAGCAGGGCCAGCCACTCGACCTGGTCGGCGCGGCGCAGGCGCGGTTCGGCGGTCTCGGCCAGCCCGTTGACGTACGCGAGGTGCGCGTGGCGCGCCGACTCGGCCTCCCCGGCCTCCGCGAGGCGGTGCGCGGCGTACTCCCTGACGGTGCCGAGCAGGCGGTAGCGCGGGGCGCCCTCGCCCGCGGCGACGACGAGGGACTTGTCGGCGAGCGCGGTGAGCAGGTCGAGCACCTCGTCCGGCTCCACGCCGCCGCCCGCGCAGACCCGTTCGGCCGCGTCGAGGCCCGCGCCGCCGGCGAACACCGCGAGCCTGCGCAGGACCGCGCGCTCGGCGTCGCCGAGCAGTTCCCAGCTCCAGTCGACCATCGCGCGCAGCGTCCTGTGCCGGGGCAGCGCGGCGCGGCTGCCGCCCGTCAGCAGGCGGAAGCGGTCGTCGAGGCGGTGGCCGAGGTGGTCGATGGACATCGTGCGCAGGCGGGCTGCGGCCAGTTCGATCGCCAGGGGCATGCCGTCCAGGGCGCGGCAGACGCGGGCCATCGTCGCCAGCGTCGCGGGATCGGCCGCCAGGTCGCGGCGTACGGCGTCCGCCCGGTCGCGCAGCAGGCGGACGGCGGGGGAGCGGGCGATCAGGTCGGGGGCCGCGTCGTCGTCCGGCAGGGCCAGCGGTTCGACGGGCCACAGCGCCTCGCCCGTGATGCCGAGCGGTTCGCGGCTCGTCGCGAGGACGCGCAGGCGGCGGCACTCGCCGAGCAGGCGGTGGGCGAGGACGGCGGCGGCGTCCACCACGTGCTCGCAGTTGTCGAGGACCAGCAGCGCCTCGCGGTCGCGGAGTGCGGCGACGAGCCGGTCCGCCGGCTCCGCGTGCTGCGGGCCGCCGAGCAGGGTGTCCCGGAGGCCGAGGCCGGCGAGGGCGGCCTGCGCCACGTCACCTCCGGGGCCGACGGGGGCCAGCTCCACCAGCCAGGCGCCGTCCGGCAGTTCACCGAGCAGCGTGCGCGCGGTCTCCGTGGCGAGCCGGGTCTTGCCCGCGCCGCCTGGCCCGATGACGGTCGTCAGCCGGTGCCCGGCCAGCAGGCCGCGGACGGCGGCGATGTCGGCGTCCCGCCCCACGAACGTGGTCAGCTCGGCGCGGAGGTTGGTCCTCGGGCTCTCCTCCCGCACCTCCTCCCGCACCTCCTCCCGGCCCAACTCGCCGCGCAGCAGCGCGACATGCAGGGCGGCCAGGTCGGGCGACGGGTCGGTGCCCAGGGTCTCGGCCAGGGCCTCGCGCGTGCGCTGGTACGCGAGCAGCGCCTCGCTGTCCCGGCCCGCCGCGGCGAGGGCGCGTATCAGGGCGGCGGCGAGGCGTTCGCGTACGGGGTGGGCGGCCGCCAGGTCGGTCAGCTCGGCGAGCATCGCGGCGCCGTTCCCCTCGGCGGTCTCGGCCTCGGCGCGTTCCTCGGTGGCGGTGAGGCGGAGCCCTTCGAGGCGGGCGAGGGCGGCGTCGAACGCGGCGCTGTCCTGGAGGCCGATGTCCCGCAGCGCGTCGCCGCGCCACAGCTCCAGCGCTTCGCGCAGCAGCCGTACGCGGTGGGCGCCGTCGTCGGGGCGGGCACGGCTCGCGGCGAGGAGGCGTTCGAACCGCACCGCGTCCACGGCGTCCGGGTCCACTCCCAGCCGGTAGCCGTCCGGCCGGCCTTCGACCGTTCCCTCCGGCAGCAGTTTCCGCAGGCGGGAGACGAGGCGCTGGAGGGCGTTCGTCGCGTCGGCGGGCGGGCGTTCGCCCCAGATCCAGTCGATCAGGGACGCCTTGGGGACGACGTGGCCCGGCCTGAGCGCGAGCGCGACCAGCAGGCCGCGCAGCCGCGCTCCCGGCACCTCCGCCTCGCCCCCGCCGGTGCGCACGACCAGCGGGCCCAGCATCCCGATCCACACGCGGGCGATTGTGCCACGGGCCGCCGGGCGGCCCTCAGGCCGTCGCGGTCGCCGGTCCCACCAGCGGCGCGTCCCGTGTGAACATGCGGAAGCCGACGCCGTAGTACAGCGCGCGTGCCTTCGGATGGCCGGGCGCGCCGAGGCAGACGACTGTCGCGTGTGTGGCACCGGCCGCGCGTGCCCGGCGCATGCCGTGCAGCAGCACCGCCCTGCCCAACCCCCGCCGCCGGTAGGCGGGATGGGTCCCGACCGGCTCGAACTCGACGGTGGCGTTGGCCTCGTCCAGCCACAGGACGGCGGAGGCCGCCATCGTCCCGTCCGGCGCCTCCACGAGGACGTGCAGGTCGGGCCGGTACCCCGGCGCGCGCCGCACGCCGGCGTAGCTGTCGGCGGTGTACGTCGTGGAGGCCCACGCGTCCACGTGCGCCCGCACCGCCGCCTCGGGACCGGCCTCGTCGGCGGTGCGGAACCGGAACCCGCTCGGCAGCACGGGCTGTTCGACGTCGGCGAGGTCCCGTTCGTTGAGCTGCGTCCAGGACCCCGTGTCGCCGAGCGAGGCCGGGTCGGTCACGTAGCCGTGGGCGGCCCAGCGTTCCAGGCCGAACGTGTCGGCGGCGCTCGGGATCACCGTCCGCTCGGCACCGGGCGCGGTGGCGCCGTACCAGCCGATCACCTCGTCCACCAGCCCGGCGTGGGCGGGGTGCACCTGATAGATCAGATACGCGCCGGTCGCCTCCGGGCGCGGCAGCCGCGCCCAGCCCCACGCCACCAGCTCACCCCCGGAGAACCACAACCGCCGCCGCCACCTCTCCCCGTCGGCGGCAAGCCCCTTGCCCCAGTTCCACGCCAACTCCCCGTACGACGCGTCACTGTTGACAAGATCAGGCCGGACGGCCACGACACGCTGCGCCAACCCCTGCATGAGCCGCAGATCCTCAACGGCGACACCCGCGTCATCCACCATGCCGCGCCACTGTGCCAGCACCGCACCCTCACGTCGAAGCGTTTTCCGGCACGCCGCGAAGCTCCGGCACCGCTCGAAAGGCGTCGAGGAGGCCGGGAGAATGAGCGGCAGGAACTCGTCCCACAACACCCCAAGGCCGGCCCGGCTCCGCGTGGCGTGGCTAGGATCGGCGGCATGGCGCTGCGACCTGTGCAGGTGAACATCAAGGCTGCCGCCGCACCGGCGGTCGCCTGGTTCTGGGCGGAGGCGCTCGGCTGGCAGGCGTACAGCGCGGGCGCCACCACCTATGTCGGTCCCGGCGGCGGCCTCGTGTGGCCGGACCCGGACCTCCTCGGCGTGGACGTCGTGCCCGTCCCCGACCGCAAGACGGCGGTGAAGAACCGCACGCACATCGACCTCGCCACCACCTCCGCCGCCCACCAGCGGGAGCTGGTCGCCCGCCTGCTCGCCCTGGGCGCGACGCCCGCCGACGTGGGCCAGGGCGACGTGCCGTGGACCGTCTTGGCCGACCCCAACACTCCTGACTACCGGTTCTGAGGATACGGGCAGCTCAGGACATGCGGAAGCCCCGCCCACGCGCCACCAGGGGGAGCGCATGAACGGGGCCGTGACTGGCGTTGGCTGGTCAGCGAGGGGCACTCACGGGACGCTGAGCCCGAAGCTCACCGAGACGCCGTTGGTACAGGGGTCCGGCGACATGCGCCGCACGCGCCTTGCTCGGGGCTGACTGCTCGATGATGTGGTGCGCGGCGGCCTTGAGCGCCGCAGACCATGCGAGCACGTGCTGTTGCGCGCTCCGCCCGCACTCTTCCGGTTCACCGGGCAGGCAGAGCGGAAGCTGAGGGCCGACCTTGTTCGCCGCGTGCCGAACGTATCGGGCGATGGTCAGCCAGTCGTCCTCTGTCCGCTGTACTGCCTCGGTATCGCCTTCGGTCTGCCAGGTGCCGAAGTCGTCCCCGTGATCGTGCATTGGCGCGCTCCTCGGGCTCTCTGGGAGGTTAAGCGGGTGTGCCGATGGTATCGGCTGCCGTGGTGCTGTCCGCCTCGCTCGGGTCGCAGTGCTGTACGGACGGAACGCACGGCGAACACGGCCCACACATGGGAAGGAACTGCGGAGGCGTGCACGACTGCGCGCCGTCTCCGTGCACGTCCTTGATGTCGGCCAGGATCGCACTCATTCGAGTGCCCGACCAGATTTCGGCAATGGGCGCTTCCCGCACATTGCCCATGCTCAGGAAGCGTCCGAGTACACACGGCCAGACGTCACCGTTGGGGCCGATGGCGCACTTCTCGTGCGCGCAGTGTCCGCAGAGATCCGCGATCGTCGGCGCGGCCCCCCTGCTTCCCCTGCCGAATGCCCGCGTTCGATCCCCGCCGACTTCTTCCACACCGAGCGAGAGAAGGTCTTGCGCGGCTTCCTGCGCGCGTTGTCCAGGGCGCACCGTGACAACTCCGCCTCGCAGCGGGATGCGCAGATTCAGCGCCTTTTCGATGTTGGCCCGCGTGCGTCGGTGCGATCCACGGAGGTTGGTCACCTTGTCGTGGTCTTCGGGGGTGTCGGAGTAGTACGACGTTGCGAGTTTCACGCCGCAGTCCGTGAAGGTCCGCCACAATTCCTCGCGGACATAGGTCAGGTTGGAGAACACTTCAACCGAGAGCCCCGCCGCGTGAACGTGCCGGATCAGCTCGCCAAGGTGCGGGTACAACGTCGGCTCGCCGCCGATGAACTGCACGTCCAGGGTTCCCAGGTCGGCCAGTTCGTCGATGACGCGCTTCCAGTCGTGCACGGTCATGGCGCCGTTGGTGCCTTTGGGGGACGAGTCCGCGTAGCAGTGGTCGCAGAACTCGTTGCACAGTCCCGTGACCTCTAACCAAGCGAATTTCAAGGGGTTTTGCGTCGCGTTCAATGAAGCTCCTCCGAAATCATCGTTCATGGACCTGTGGTTTCGCGGCAAGGCGAGAGCCTTGGCCGTGAACTCTTGACGCCTTTCCCTGGGGGAATAGCGATGCGACCCTGACCCGAAACGGTCGCCATGGGTGGAGCCCGCCCCCTACCAGGGGCCTACTTGCCGTGGGGGACGGAAAGGGTTCCTCCCCGGTAGGGAGCGGGAGTTTAGGCAACGGCCGATAATTGCAGCGTTGCGTCAAGGTTGGTGGGCTGCCTGATGGACTCGGCGGTGAGGGAGTAGATCACTCCAGCGTCTCCGGCGTGGACACCGATTGCGCGCCCGGATGCGAGGTTCGCCAACTGTCGCTCTTGGACCGCGTAGTCCCAGACCCATTCACGGAAGATGTGTCCAAGGTCGGGGGCTTCCTCGATAACGCGGTGTAGGGCTTCCCGTGGAAGGGGACCGATCCCGGGACAAGGGGAGAGAGCGTTGGCCAACCGGGCAGCCTGAGAACGAAGCCACCCAAGGGCCGCTTCCGGGTTGTCGGTGGCGTAACTCCCGAGAGAGATTACCCGTTCCTGATGCGGAACCTTTGCGACCACTCCGCATGTGAAGCGTTGACGGTTGTTCACTGCCACTCCCCGGGTTGCATTCGGTAGGGGAGGGTCGTGATTTGCCGATAGGTGAAATGCTCGGGATGGTCGCGCACGTGATCGTGCGACCATTCGGAAGCCTTTTCTGCGTCGGCGAGGGTCGGGCCGACCATGTTGCAAACAGCACACTGGAACGCGAACTCGATGGGCTCTGCGTCCGATTCGTCGTCGGGTACCAAGGTGAACTCGCGGAAGCGGAAGCGCGCACCCATTACGCACCCGCCGTTCTGTCGTCCGGGTGCAACTGCGCACCGCGCGACTCGGCCACGGTGAGCACGGCCGCAAGGCATACGGCCAACTGTTCGCCGACGAAACGCAGTTCCTGCGCGGGTGCCTTGGGGTTCGCCAGCACCGCCAACGAGTGCTTCAGAACGTCGGCAGCGTCACGAAGCTGTTCGTCCTCTACCGAGTCCGCGAGGCGGGCAAGGGGCCCATCCTCGTCGCCCGGCGCCAGGTAGGCCGGGCGCCCCTCTCCGTCTCGCCACGGCAGCGGCCGTGCTCCGGGCATCGGCGGTGGCACTCCGGCACCATGCGTAAACTCAGGCACGGTTGCCTGCTCCTTTCAGGTGACCCATGCCCCCGGGCCGGTCGGACGGTCGCGGGGGTTCTGCTTGTCACTCGTGCGTCCCTCATGGAGACTGAGCGTCACAAGAGAATGACGCCGGAACGTCGCCTTGCGCGACGACGTTGCAGACGACGTTCCGGCGTCATTGAGGGTGTCATTTGGGTGTCATTTGAGGCACCAGAGAGCTACCGTGGGTACATGAGTCCATCGACACCGAACAGCACGCTGCGGGCAGTCCGTATGGGACTGCTCATGTCACAAGACGACTTCGCGCGCGCCCTACGCGGTGCCGGCGAACGCGCTGGGGCACCCAACGACGCGAACAAGCGGCTCGTCCAGCGCTGGGAGAGTGGCGCCACGGCAGCGCCACGTCCCATCTACGCGCGCGCCCTGGAGACAGTTACAGGACTCCCCATAGAGTCGCTGGGGTTTGCAATTCCCGTTCCGGAGGCTCGCGTTTCAGGCGACGGGAAGGGCGGGCACGATCTCGAATCTGCCCAGAACGGCGCAAGCGCCCCAGCAGGAGGCCGAATTACGCGTCCCGCCCCGCAAGGAAACTACAGTGGTGTTTGGCTGAGCCGCTACGAGTACTATTCGAGCGGACGAGAAAGAACATTCACCCAGCTTCACTACGTCGTTGTCCTACAGCATGGGAGCCGCCTGACAGTTCGCAGCATCCCCGGATCGGCAGATTCGCAGCTGAGCATGGATCTAACCATTGACGGAAACGTCATAACGGGAACGTGGGTGGAACAGACAGCCCAAGCCAGCTATTACCGGGGTGCCCGATACCATGGGGCGATTCAAATGCTCATCGAGCCGACAGGGCGGCGAATGGCTGGAAAGTGGGTCGGGTTCGGGAAAGAAATGGATGTCAACACAGGTCCTTGGGAGGTCATTTTCCAGGATGCATCAACAAACAAGGCCACGCTGGCGAAGTACGGGAAAATCCCGGAATAGCCTACATGGCACCGAAAGGCCCCTCCGACTCAGAATGGATCGTGAGGGGCCTTTCAATGCCGAATCGGCTTTGGCTAGCATGTAGCAGTTCGGCCGCAGGGCAGGGCCATATCACAGTAAAAATCAATGTGCGTACGGCAAATGGTCAGTCCCAGATGTCGGAATCTTCGTCGTCAGTATCGGGCGTCGTAATCGACGTGCGGGCACTTGGGGACAAGCCAATTTCCCGAATGTAGCGGGCGAGTTGAGCGCGGTACTGCCCGGCGATTGTGGCGGCGCCGTTCTTCACCGTTCCCCGTTCAGCCGTCACGATGAGCCCGCGTGCGGAAAGATCCCGCTCGGCCTGGTCGATGCGCGCGACGCACACGCACGTGTCTTTCACGGTGCTGTAATCGACCTCCCCGATACCTGCGGCGATTTCGAGTATCGGCACTATGCGGCGCCATTCGTGTGCATCTTCCATCCGATAAGCGCCGGAGAGGTAAGGACTCGCTTGACGCGCCCGCTGACCTGCGAAGTCTCCGCCATGGCTGCCCAACTCCAGAACCGCTAGTTCTGAGTGCTGGGAGATCCGGAGGGCAACGAGCTGTGCGTGCTGGAGCCTCGGGACGTCTACCGGGGCACCGGCCCGATCGCGGCCGTGGTCGTGGACTGCGCGGACCCCCGGGCCATGGCCCGCTTCTGGGGTGAGGCGACGGACTGGACCGTGCACGAGGCGACCGACGACCTGGCGAGGCTGCGTTCGGCCAAGGGGACGGGCCCGTACCTGGAGTTCCTCCGCACACCCGGCACGAAGACCACGCCGGACCGCGTACACCTCGATCTGTTCCCCGGCCCCGGCGACGACCGGACGGCAGAGGTGTCCCGTCTGCGAGCCCTCGGCGCGACGGACCTCGACGTAGGCCAGGGCGACACCCCGTGGACCTGCCTGGCGGACCCGGACGCCCACGAGTTCTGCGTCCTGTCCCTGCCCTGACACGTCCCCGACGGCCGATCGAGATGCCGTCCGTCCGGCGGTTCGGTGGCGGCAAGGTCCGCCGGTGTGTGTGGTCAGGCGCGGCTGGCGCCTGCGGGCCAGACGACATGCACGTCGAGTCCGGTGTCGCGTGCTTCGGCGACGGTGGCGGCTGTCCCACCTCGGCCGCCGGGCTGGGCGGGTACGCCGTCCCAGACGGCCACGAACCGGTCGGCGCGGCGCAGGAGTTCCTTCCCGGCCGCTTCGTACGCTTCCCGGCCTGCGGTGTCGAACGGCATCACGATCACTTCGGCGGCGGCCTGGACCAGCCGGTCGTACAGGTCGGCGTGCTGGGGCTTGACCTTGCGGTCCCGGTAGTCCCGCGACGGTGTGACGACGACCAGCCGTCCGCCGCGTTCCAGGACTGCTTCGGCGAACAGGCTGTCCGCCCCGGCGGCGATGCACGAGACACCGACGAGTTCCCCCGGCTCGTACGCGGCCAGCAACTCCCGCAGGGCGGCCCGGACGAGGGGAACGGCCTCGTCGGAGAGGTCCATGTGTCCGGTCACAGAAAGTGTCGTCACGCTCTTCACCTTTCATTTCAGACGGTCAGCAGTTCTCGGACCCGCACGCGGGCGTCCCGGACGTCGGCGGAACTGTGCCCCACCGTGTGGGTGTAGAGACGCCCAAGCTTCTCGCGGACTTGGGTGGAGTCGGTGAGCAGGGCAGCATCGACAGCGCTGTGGGTCTGCTGCACTGCGGTCTTGATGTCTCCGAGCAGCCACGAGCATTCGGCCAGCCCCGCCGAGTCGAGTGCCGTGCTGCGGGCAGCGCCGGTGTTCCGGGAGCCGCGCGAGTGGTCTGGCTGGTGGTATCGCCGTGGAGGGCGGTGGTCTCCCGGAAGATCACCAGATCGGTCGGCGGCCTGCTGATCCATCCGCACGCCGGTTACCTCGGCCAACGCCCGCCCGAACAACTACGTCCCGATCCCCGCATCTCCACAAGCATGTGGTCGATATCCCACAACAGCAGCCCTGCGTCTCCCGCCCTGGCCCCCCGGCGTGTCAGGTGAGTGTGTCGAGGGCGGTGTTCCAGAAGGCTGCTGCGTCGCCTTGTTTGGGGGCGTGGGGTTCGCCGGGGCCGTAGACGACGTGGACGCCTTGTGCGCGGAGGTTGTCCACGGCCTGTCCCACGGCTGGTTGGGCGCCGAGCGCGGTGTTCCAGAAGGGGGTGGCGGTGACGGGGATGCCCAGGTGCACGGCTTCGGCGGGCAGGCCGAGGGCGAGGGTGTCGGTGATCCCGGCGGCCCACTTGCACGCGCTGGTCGTGGTCAGCGGGGCGACCAACATTGCGTCCGCACGCGGCAACGCGTCCGACTCATGGGGCAGCTTGTACTGGGAACGCACCGGGTGCCCGGTCATTTCCGCCAGCTCCGCGACGCGCGGCTTCCACCACCGGGCGGCGGACGGCGTGAGGACCACGCACACCCTCCATCCCGCCTCCTGCGCCCGCAAGATCCCCCGATCGAGATAACGGGTCGGCCCCGCAGCACACGCGATCAGATACAGAACACCGCCACTCATGCGAAGATCCCACACTTGTCCGCCAGAGGGCGCAACTCGGCGCTGGAGTACGGCGATAGCGGTCCCATTCGGTTGTCGGCAGATTGATGTACCACAGCATCAGCACGGCGCGCCTTCCGGTCAGGCTGTGTGGCTTGGGCGATGGTGTCGATGCGCGCGGCGAGGTCGCGAAGTCGGCTGCTGTGAGGCGGTGTCCGGCATCGTGGGTGGTGATGGCGAAGCGGATGGTGTTCCGGCGTCAGTCGCGGGTGGCGCCGGGTGGCCAGAGGATGGTGACGGGGACGTTGTGGTGTCGGGCGTGGGTGACGACGTCGGCGGTGCCGCCGTGGCCGCGTGCGGGGAGGCCGTCCCATACCGCGATGAGGTGGTCGGTCAGGCCGACCAGGATTTCGCTGCCTGCCATGTGGGCCTGGGAGTCGGATGCGGTGAGGCCGGTGGTGTGGACGTCGGATGCCTGGCGCATCAGCTCGTCGTAGACGGGGTGGTGCCACTGGGGTAGACCGGCGCGGTAGGTGGTGGCGGGGATGACGACTTCGAGTCGCCCTCCGAGGGTTAGTACGGTTTCGGCGAACCAGGCGTCCGGGCCGTCCGCGATGCAGGAGACGCCCACGAGGTCGTCCGCGTGGGGGGTGAGCCAGGTCTTCAGTTCTTCGCGCACCTGGCGTTCGATCTGCTCGGACAGGCCGCGATGGCCGGTGATTCCGACACGCATCCGGGACCTCACAGGTAGATGTCGTGCAACCGGTCGTCGAAGTCTCGCACGACCCGGGGCGGTGTGGGGGATGTATAGCTGCGGCGCAGAGCGCGGGCGCGTTCGACTGTTCGCCCGGACCGGTAGCGAAGTCCGACTTCCAGTGCGCGCGTCGCTAGGGCGAAGGCCACGTCCAGTCGTCCGGCTGCCAGATGCCCGAATGCCAAGTCAATGTGAAGCTGGGCGCGTTGCTTCTCGTGCCCTGTGTCGAGGACCGGTCCGGCCGCCTCGTAGCCCGCCTGGACCCAGTCCGGTCTCATGAGTCGGGCACCGCAGGACAGGCGAGCTGCGGCGACCTTCCCTTGATTGAAAGGGAAAACCCACGGCCACGGGGCTTCCTCGTTGGAGATCCTGTGGGTGGCTTCAGAGGCGAGACGAAGCGCACGGTCCGTGCGTTGCTCATCGCCTGCGGAGGCATGAGCCAGCGCCTCGATGGTGCGTAGCCAGGCATCCGCGATGGCCGGGGCCGAACTGCCCAGCCGTTTCCGAGCGTTTCCGATGAGCGACAGGCTCTGAGAGGTGTTGCCCACGTGGGCTTCCATTTGTGCCAGGCTGCCGACTTGATACGCCCCCAGCAGTGGATCTGATACGCGACGTGCTGCCTTGATCGATGTGCCGTACCACGTCCTCGCCGATCCGAGATCGCCGAGATCCCAGCACAGCCATCCTGCGAAGCTGGCTGCTTCACTGCCAGCTGCGGCGAGATGTGCGCGGTGGTGTTCGTCCGGGGATTCGCCGACGAGTGCCTTGGTCAGCCGTAGATGGGAAAGGACCGGCTCCAGCAGGTCACGGGCTGGGGCGGTGCCGTCGAGGCGTCGGTAGGCGGCCGTTGCCACGCGAAGTGTCGCCCCTCGGCTGCTCGCTTCCGCAGCATGCGGAGCTATCGATGGCAGAAGAGGGGATGCCGTCACTGCCGCTGCGCCGACAGCGAGGAAATTGCGCCGTTCCACGGGGCCTTCCAAGCGTGCTGATCCCGCATGGTCGGCGAGTCCGACCAGTCGTGCGGGAATGTTCAGGTGTCTGGCCGCCTTGGCCAGAGTGGTCATGTCGTAGGCGCCGAGGCGTGCGTTCTCCAGACGTGAGATAGCGGACTGGCTCAGCCCGCACGCCTGGCCGAGTTGTTGCTGTGAAACACCCGCATCCCGGCGCGCCAGCCTGATCACTCGGCCGTAGTCGCCGGTCCGAGCGGCGTCATGAATGGCTGGTCCCAACCGGTTCATCCGTCAGTGCCTCTTCGATTCGTACATTGATTTCGATGGATTCGGCCGTGATATATGCGGCTGGCGCATAACCTCATGCACTCCGTGGGTGGCTGTTGGAAGGTGAGGCAGATCTCACGGTTTGGTGAGCAGGCTACCTGCTGTCGAGAGATGGGCACCCTCCGTGTATCCGGGGGGTGCTGGAGGGTGCCTGATGCCAACACACTCGGTCTACGTTCTGCCGCTTCCGCCCAACGGCCAGGTGCGTATCCGGCCGTTGGGGGAGGTGTTTGATGCGGTGCGTGTGCCGTCTTTCCAGGGGTTGTACGCGTTCCACCGTCTGCGGTTGGCCGGGATCAGCGGGCCGGTGATTGAGGACCCGGCGCATGGGGTCATGTACTGGCTGGTGCCGCCGGGTTCGGCGAACGACCGTGGGTGGCCGCCCGGTGCGTTGGCGCTCGGGCGGGGGTACTGCCTGGCTGTTCCGGCTGCCGATCGGGTCGGGGGTCCGTGGGTGGGGGATGGTGAGGTCCGGTGGCTGGTGGTGCCGCCGTCGGGGGACTGCCTGACCGATCCGGAGGTGCTGTACCTGGCGCTCGGGCGGGTGTTCGGGGGGCGCTGTGGATGAGATGCCGCGTCCCCTCCCGCGTTACCTGACGGTGGCGCCGGTGCGGGAGGAGAACCCGCACATCACCGTGATCACCGAGCTGGAAGGGCCCGTACTGCCGCGTTCGGACGGCGACGAGCCGGAGTCGGAGGGTGGTGAGGAGCAGTGAGTCTGCTGCCGCGTTGTATGTACTGCGAAGCGACGGCCGGTGAGTTGGTTGCCGTGGCGTTGGTTGCGTCGGGTTCGGGGCCGGGGTGGACGTATCAGGCGTGCCGAACCTGCCGGATCTCCGAACGGCTTGTGCCGTTGGTTGCGCACCCCTCGGACTCGTGGGGTGGGATGCACTACTGGCCCGAGGTCGTCCCGCACGAGTTGGTGGTGCGGTTGGCCGAGTTGGGGAGCGCGTCCGAGCTGCGGCCCGTCGTGGACCGGCTGTTCCCCGCCGTCGCTGCGGTGTTCCGGCGGGAGATCGCCCAGGCCGAGGTGGACTCTGCCGTCGCCGACCTGTGGTCGGCTGTGTCGGGGGTGGAGCCGTGACGGCCCACGCCTCCCGCCTGTTCACCGGAGGGGAGAGGGACGCGGCCCGGGGCTGGGCGTGTGATGTCCTGGCAGCGTGGGGGTGGGGCGACGCCGTTCCCGTCGTGAGCGCGCTGATCGGCGTTGCCCGTAGCCGCCGTCCGTGGTGGCTCAGCTTGCGCGATCACGGGGATGCCCTGAACGTTCAGGTCCTCCGTGCCCGTACCGCCCGGACGCCGAGGCTCCCGGCGGTGATTCACGGCGCTGAGCACCTGGTGTGGACGTTCGGGACCATCCCCACTCCGGACGGCCTCTGCATATGGACCACCATCACCCCCCAGCCGAAGCGCCGGCCTGTCAGCCGGTGAACCCGCAGGTCGCGTTCCTCCCCTGCCCCAGCCGGGGAGGAACGCGCGGCGTCGTCAGGGGCGGTTCGGGTCGGGGTGGACCACGAGGAAGAGCGACCATGCGGGCGCGGTCGGGTCGTCCGGGCGGTTGGCGAACTCTTCCAGCAGGTCCTTGAGCCGGGTGCGGAACTCCTCCATCTGAGCCGGTGGCAGGCGCAGCGCCATCCTGGTGCCCTCGGACTCGGTCGCGGGGACGAGGGCGAGTTCCTCCAGGAACGCGTCGAGCATCGACCGTTCCAGCGCGGGGGATTCTAGGTTCCAGCTCTTGTGCGTCGCCAGGTACGGGATCTCCCGTGCGCCGCGCGCGCCGCGCCGTTCTTCCTGCGCCTCAAGGAATCCGGTGCGGACCAGCGTTCTGGTGTGGTGCAGCACGCTGGCCGGGTCGCGGCCGAGGATCGCCGCGATCTCCTTGTTCGTGTGCGGCTTCCGCACACAGATACGCAGGATGCGCAGGCGGAGGGCGGAGGCGAGTGCCTTCGCCTCCGCGTCGGTCGCCGGCCGGCGTTCGGTCATGACCAGCAGCCTACTGAAGGGCGGCCAGCCTGGTGGCGGGCCCGGCAGTGAGTGATTGACAAAACCCAATCACTTGGCCAGGGTAACGCTGAACCTTCACAGTCGCGGGACGACCGCGGCCTGAGCGAACGAGGTCGACCATGCCGAACCCTTCCGGAACGACCGGCGGGACCGCCGCTCCCGAGAGCCTCGCCGAGCAGGCGGTGTCCCGGGTCACTCCCGTCGATGTCCCCCGGGGACCCGGGGAGAAGGCGAACGACTACGACAGCTTCGCCGAGGCGTACGAGGCCGAGAACGAGACAAGCCTCCTCAACGCCCACTACACGCGCCCCGCGATCGTGGACCTGGCCGGTGACGTGGCGGGCCGCCGCATCCTCGACGTCGGCTGCGGCGCCGGCCCCATAGCCGCGGACCTGCGCGAACGGGGCGCCGTCGTCGCCGGTTTCGACTCCAGCGCCGGGATGCTGGAACTCGCCAGGCGGCGGCTCGGCGACGACGTGGTGCTGAAGCACGCCGAACTGGGCGGCACGCTGCCGTTCGCCGACGCCGAGTTCGACGACCTCGTCGCCGCCCTGGTGCTGCACTACCTGGAGGACTGGACGACAGCCCTGGCCGAACTGCGCCGCGTGCTGAAGCCCGGCGGCCGTCTCATCGGGGCCGTCCACCACCCCTTCGTCCAGCATCTGACGGCACCGCCCGGAACCGACTACTTCGCGATCCGCCCCACCTCCCAGTGGTGGGAATTCGGCGACACCAGGAACCTGATGACCTTCTGGGACCGGCCGCTGCACGCGATCACCGACGCGTTCACCGCGGCCGGCTTCCGGATCGACGTCCTCAGCGAACCGGCCCCGGGACCCGGCGCCCGCGAACGGTTCCCCGAACTCTTCGAGGAGAAGGAGTCGGGGAAGTTCCTGTGCTTCCTGTTCTTCGTCCTCATGAAGGCGTGACCTCCGCACCGGGAGCGGCGCCCGGTCGGCTTGTCGGGTGACCCGATAAAGCGCCATGCGGTGCGGCGGGCCTGCGGTGCGGAACTGCTTCGCCCTGTGTGATCGATCGGTCACAATGGCCTCCGGAGTCCCGCCCCGAGCGATGGAGGACGCGATGCCCAGGACCGAGAGGGAACGCCGCCGCCGGATCGCCGACGCCGCGACCGACCTGCGCCCGCACCCGGCCGCCGTCCTCTACCTCTGCGCCCCCGAGGTCGCGCCCGAGTCGCTGGTCGAACGGCTGGCGGCGCACGCGGGCGCGCGCCGCCTCCCCGTCGCCGACACCGTCGTGGACCTGATGGACCCCGCCTCGCCGATGGACGACCGGCCGGGGTGGCAGCACGTACGGGAGCTGGTCCTCGCCCGCGAGGTCACCGCCGTCGTCACGGCGGCCGACGACATGTGCGGCGGGACGCGCAAGGAGCGGGAGGCCGTCCGGGCCTGGCTCGCCGAGCACGCCTCCGAGCTGACGGCGG
>NZ_JBJZOH010000067.1:0-15314 GCF_047200595.1 Streptomyces sp. MS19
CCCCCCCCCCCCCCCCCCCCCCCCCCCCCCCCCCCCCCCTCCCTCTCCCCCCCCCCCCCCCCCCCCCCCCCCCCCGCCCCGCGGGCCGGGTCCTTGGACGGCCGGTCAGCCGCCGACCAGCTCCTCGATGGCGCCCACGTAGCCGATGGCGCCGCCCTCGATCTGGTACATGAAGATCGCCTGCTGCGTGAACTCGCCGTTCTCGTCGAAGGAGAAGGTCTTCGTCAGGCCCTGGTACTCGGCACCGGCGAGGGCCTCGTAGAGCCCCTGGCGGTCGACGTCGCCGCCCAGGCCGGCGATCTGCTCGATGATCATGTTGGCCGCGTCGTAGGACTCGGCGGAGTAGGTGCCCGGGGGGATGCCGAACTCGGCCTCGTAGCGCTCGGCGAAGTCCTGGGTGCTCTCCTCCTGCGTGGCGTCGGTGCACGGGCAGGTGAGGTACCAGTCCTCGACCGCGTCACCGGCCAGGTTGATCAGCTCGTCGTCGTTCGAGCCGTCGCCCGAGATGCCGATGCCGTCGAAACCGGCCTCCGACAGCCGGACGGCGAACGGCGCGAGCGCCTCGTAGTAACCCGCGTAGATCAGGGCGTCGGCTCCGGACTCGACGATGTTGCGCGCGGCGTTGCTGTAGTCGACGGTGTCGGCGGGGATGCTCTGCCGCTCCACCCCAAGACCGGCGTCGGACAGGCCGGCCTCGGCGACATCGGCCAGGCCCTCGCCGTACGGCGTCACGTCGTCCACCACGACGACGGACTCGACGCCGTCCTGGCCGGCGAGGAACTCGGCCATCCCGGCGCCCTGGGCGTTGTCGTTGGGGACGGCGCGCAGGAAGGTGCCGAAGCCCTGCTCGGTGAGCGTCGGGTTGGTGGCGGAGGTGGAGAGCGCGGCGAGGCCGGCCTGCCCGTAGAGGGGGCCCGAGACGTTGGCGGGGCCGGAGAACGCAGGGCCGATGACGGCGACGACGTCGGAGTCGTCGATGGCGCTCTGCGCGGCGGCGGTGGCCTGTGTCTCGCTGCCCTGGTCGTCGGCGGCGAAGTACTCCAGCTCGAAGTCGTAGTCACCCGATTCATTCGCCTCGTTGATGGCGAGCTGAATACCGTTCTGCATGTTTTCGCCGAGGCCGACGTTCTGCCCGGAGAGCGGCCCCTGATAGGCGATCTTGTACGACGTGCCGCCGCCACCATCACCGCCGTCGTCGTCGCTGCCGCACCCGGTGAGAACGAGCGCGCCGGCTGCGACAGGTATCGCGAGCCTCACGATGGTTTTGTTGAGCACTTCGAAAACCCCCTGGAGCGAGCCAGACGTGTCGTCACCGCACAGCTCCCATGCGCGCAGGCACACCGGTGCGGCGTGCAGCGGAATCTATTGCCCTTCACGCGGCGCGAACACTCCGAAGGGACAGATGTGATCGCCTCGTGACCTGTGGCACACGCCGGAAACAGAACACGACTGACCGGTCAACGGACGTTCCGGCCAAGATCGACTCATCCCGGACCAGGGACGGTATGCAAACGGAAAACGCGCCCGGGTCGCGATACCCGGGCGCGTTTGGGCGGTTCGAGAAACGACAAGGACAGGCGTGGTGCGATATGGAATGACATAGGCGGTCAGCGGACGACATTCCGGGAGAAGCGGACCGGGAGAACGAGGCGGGCGACTGCGGCGCGTGACGGGGGGTCCGGCCGGGAAGGGCGACGGGAAGCGACGGCCGCGGCGGTCCGCCACGCGGTCACTTCTGCTGCTTCTGGCGCTTCTCCTCGGCGTCCTGGATGACGGCCTCGGCGACCTGACGCATGGACAGTCTGCGGTCCATGGAGGTCTTCTGGATCCAGCGGAACGCCGCCGGTTCGCTGAGGCCGTACTGGGTCTGGAGCACGCTCTTGGCGCGGTCCACCAGCTTGCGGGTCTCCAGGCGCTGGGCGAGGTCGGCGACCTCGGCGGTGAGCGACTTCAGCTCGGTGAAGCGCGAGACCGCGATCTCGATGGCCGGGACGACGTCGCTCTTGCTGAAGGGCTTGACGAGGTAGGCCATCGCACCCGCGTCACGGGCGCGTTCCACCAGGTCGCGCTGGGAGAAGGCGGTAAGCATCAGGACGGGGGCGATGCCCTCGCCGGCGATCTTCTCGGCGGCGGAGATGCCGTCCATGACGGGCATCTTCACGTCGAGGATGACGAGATCGGGGGTGAGTTCGCGCGCCAGCTCGACCGCGCGCTCGCCGTCTCCCGCCTCGCCGACGACGGTGTAGCCCTCCTCCTCCAGCATCTCCTTCAGGTCGAGCCGGATCAGGGCCTCGTCCTCGGCGATGACGACACGGGTGGTCAGCGGCGGGACGTGCGGGGAGTCGGCCTGCCCGGCCGGGGCGCCCGCTTCGGCGGGGGCGGCGGCATCGGGGGCGGTGGTGGGCTCGTCGGGGACGTCGGGGGTGCTCACGGTGCTCCTCGTTTCCTGCCAGATGGGGCACCCACGAGAGTACCCACTCGCCGCCGTTCGGGCTGAGCCGATAGACTCCGTGGACCACTTGTCCGGCCGGGTTGGTGGAATGGCATACACGGAGGTCTCAAACACCTCTGCCCGTGAGGGCTTGCGGGTTCGAATCCCGCACCCGGCACCGTTGAGCACCTCCCCCCCTCACTCGTGCGGGTGAATATCCGGCCACCTATTGTCACCCTCCGTATTCGCTGATTACGGTGGGTGCATGGATGACGACAGGCTTCCCGGATCAGTGAGGACGGGCTCGACGCGCGGCCTCCCCCTTCCACCGACCCCACCTCCTCCGCCCCCGTGCGAGGGGGCACGGGACCGCCCACGCCGTCGCGGCCGGGCGCCCACGGGCCGGCCGGGGGCCGCCCGCGCGAAGGATGTCTTCGCGATCGCCAAGTATCGTGGGCACGGCGCGGCGCAGGAAGGCGAACGCCCGGTGTGCGCCGGGGAGTTGGCGGGACCTTTGCGCGACGGGAGGCGCCCGGTGGCCGCCTCAGGCGGTCGGGACGCCCCTGCTGCGCGGCCGGGCGGGTCAGCGCGGGGCGTCGTCCTCGCCGACGTGATGGACCCGCACCAGGTTGGTCGTGCCGGGGGTCGCGGGTGGCGACCCGGCGGTCATCACGACGATCTCGCCCTGTGCGCAGCGGCCGAGCCGCAGGAGCCGCTCGTCCATCTGCGCCACCATCTCGTCGGTCGTCGTGACGGTGGGGACGAGGTAGGTCTCGACGCCCCAGGTCAGCGTGAGCTGCGCGTGGGTGGCCGGATCGGGGGTGAAGGCGACCACGGGGATCGGGGAGCGGTAGCGCGAGAGCCTGCGCGCGGTGTCGCCGCTCTGTGTGAACGCCACGAGGAGCGCGGCGTCGAGGAAGTCGCCGATCTCGGCCGCCGCCCGTGCGACGGCGCCGCCCTGGGTGCGCGGTTTGTTCTCGTCGGTCAGCGGGGCGAGTCCGCCCGCGAGCAGGACGTCCTCGGCGGCCGTGACGATCCGGGACATCGTGGCGACCGTCTCCACCGGGTGCCGACCGACGCTGGTCTCGCCGGAGAGCATCACCGCGTCGGTGCCGTCCATCACGGCGTTGGCGACATCGGACGCCTCGGCGCGGGTCGGCCGGGAGGACTCGATCATCGAGTCCAGCATCTGCGTGGCGACGATGACCGGCTTCGCGTTGCGCCGGGCCAGCGCCACGGCGCGCTTCTGCACCAGGGGCACCTGCTCCAGCGGCACCTCGACGCCCAGGTCGCCCCGCGCGACCATGATGCCGTCGAAGGCGCCGACGATGTCGGTGAGGTTCTCGACGGCCTGGGGCTTCTCGATCTTCGCGATCACGGGGAGGAAGCGCCCCTCCTCCGCCATGACGCGGTGCACGTCCTTGATGTCGTCCCCGCTGCGGACGAAGGACAGGGCGATGACGTCGACACCGGTGCGCAGCGCCCAGCGGAGGTCGTCGATGTCCTTCCCGGACAGGGCGGGCACCGAGACGGCGACCCCCGGCAGATTGAGCCCCTTGTGGTCGGACACCAGGCCGCCCTCGACCACGCGGGTGCGGACGTCCGCCCCGTCGACCGCCGCCACTTCGAGGGCCACGCGGCCGTCGTCCACGAGAATGCGCTCGCCGGGCGAGACGTCGTGCGGCAGTCCGGCGTAAGTGGTGCCGCAGCGGGTGTGGTCGCCGGGAACGTCGTCCGTCGTGATGGTGAATTCGTCGCCGGTTTCCAGAAGCACCGGGCCTTCGCGGAAGCTGCCGAGCCGGATCTTCGGGCCCTGGAGGTCCGCGAGAATTCCGACACTGCGGCCCTTTTCCCCGGCGGCGCGGCGGACCCGCTGGTACCGCAGTTCGTGCTCGCGGTGGGCACCATGGCTCAGGTTCAGCCGGGCCACGTCCATACCGGCCTCGACCAGCGCGGCGATGCGCTCGTACGAGTCGGTGGCCGGCCCCAGCGTACAGACGATCTTTGCTCGGCGCATACGGCCAACTGTAGGAGTTACCCGCCAGTAGAGAGCTATCCGGAAGTGACCACTCGGCGGCCCCCTTTTCACAAGAGGCCGACAAATTCGCGATATGAGCGGCACCCCGCTCTTTTGAGCTTTTCCCGCGGGGGCAATAAATCCGGTGGCCTTGGATTACCGAGGGAGAGCCTGCCCTTCGGCCGGAACGGCAAACTCCGCCTCGTGCCGCCGCGCGCCGGGGGCGTGCGTCCCGCGCAGACCGAAAGCGGTGAAAGCGGTCCTGTCGGGCAGCGGGTAGTGCGCGTGGCCGGTGAGTGTGTTGAGAATCACGGCGGCGCGGTGGGCGACGAGGCCGAGGTCGGGGGTGCCGACGCCATGGGTGTGGCGCTCAGAGCCGAGCACGAAGACCGTGCCCGTGCCGGTGCCCGTGCCCGGCGCGGCGGTGCCGAGCGTCAGCCGGTAGCGGTCGTCGACCGCCACGCGTCCCGCCGCGTCGCGCAGGACGGCGCCCGCCAGGTCGCCGAGCAGCGGTCCGAGCGGCCGTTCGCGATAGCCGGTGGCGAGGACGACGGCGTCGGTGGCGAGGTGGGAGCGTTCGTCCTGTTCCCGGTGGACGAGGTCGAGGTGGAGCCGTCCCGCCGTCCTGGCGCCGCCGGTCACGGTGACGCCCGGGATGAGCACGGCGTCGGGCCAGCCCCCGCCCAGGGTGCGGCGGTACAGCTCGTCGTGGACGGCGGCCAGGGTGTCGTGGTCGACGGCCTTGTGCAGCTGCCACTGCTCCGCCACCAGCCGGTCGCGGACGGGCTCGGGCAGCCCGTGGAAGTAGCGCGTGTAGTCGGGGGTGAAGTGTTCGAGGCCCAGCTTGCTGTACTCCATGGGCGCGAACGCGCGGCTGCGGCTGAGCCAGTGCAGGGCCTCGCGGCCTTCCGGCCTGCGGCGCAGCAGGTCGAGGAAGATCTCGGCGCCCGACTGTCCGGAGCCGATCACGGTGACGTGCCCGGCGGCGGCCAGCGCGTCGCGGTGGCTCAGGTAGTCGGCGGAGTGGAGGACGCGGCCGTCGCCGGGTCCGGTGAGATGCCGCAGTGGCTCCGGGGTGTGGGGGGCGGTGCCGATGCCGATGGCGAGGTGCCGCGCGTGGGTGACGAGGGAGGTCTCCCCCCGGTCGGTGAGGCGCGTGACGGCCAGTGCGAAGACGGCGTGCCGGGCGTCCCAGTGGACGCTGTCCACGCGGTGCCCGAAGTGGAGGCCGGGTACGCCGTCCGCGACCCAGCGGCAGTAGGCGTCGTACTCGGCGCGCGGGCTGTGGAAGCGCTCGGAGAAGTAGAAGGGGTAGAGGCGCTGGGTGTGCCGCAGGTAGTTGAGGAAGCTCCAGCGGCTGGTGGGATCGGCGAGCGTCACGAGGTCCGCGAGGAACGGGACTTGCAGCGTGGCGTCCTCGATCAGCAGGCCGGGGTGCCAGCGGAAGGCGGGCTCCTGCTCGTACCAGGCGGCGCGCAGCCCGGCGAGGGGGTGCGCGAGCGCGGCGAGGGCGAGGTTGGCCGGGCCGATGCCGATGCCGGCGAGGTCGAGGGGGCGGGTGGGTTCGGAGCCGGGAGGGGTCATCGGGAGACGGGTCCTTGGAGGTGCCCGGCGGTGGGCGCGGGCTCTGGGTGGTGGGTGAGGCCGGCGTGCCGGTCGAGGACGAGTTTCAGGAGGGCGGCGAGGTCACCGCCATGGACGTGGGGGTTGAGGAGGGTCGCCTTGAGCCACAGGGCGGGCCGCCCGTCCGGGCCGGGTGCCTGCGCGCGGCCGAGGACGGCCCGGCCGTCGGCCAGGAGGCCGCGGCGGATGGCGGCGACCTGTCCGTCGGTCGCGCCCGCCGGGCGGAAGAGGACGGTGCTGATGGTGGGTTCCGCCTGGAGGACGAGGGCGGGGTCGGCGTCGACGAGGACGGCGAGGTCACGGGCGGCGGCGCAGACCGCGTCGGTCAGGCGGGCGATCCCCGTGCGGCCGAGGGCCCGGAGGGTGACGGCGATCTTGAGGATGTCGGGGCGGCGGGTGGTGCGCAGGGAGCGGCCGAGGAGGTCGGGGAGTCCGGCGGCGGTGTCGTCGTCCGCGTTGAGGTAGTCGGCGCGGTGGCCGAGGGGGGAGAGGAGAGCGGTGTCGGGGACGGTCAGCAGTCCGGCGGCGACGGGTTGCCAGCCGAGTTTGTGCAGGTCGAGGGTGACGCTGTCGGCCCGTTCGAGCCCGGCGACGAGGGCGGCGTGCGCCGGGCTGAACAGGAGCGGCCCGCCGTACGCGGCGTCGAAGTGGAGGAGGACCGGGCGGCGGTCGCGGTGGGCGGCGACGGTGTCGGCGAGTGCGGGCAGCGGGTCGATGACGCCCGCGTCGGTGGTCCCGGCGGTGCCCACGACCAGTGCCGGGGTGGGTGGGCCGGGGTGGCAGCGCAGGGTGTCCAGGTCGTCGAGCGCCCGGTGGACGGTGGCCGGGTCGAGGACACCGCGCGGCGTCGGCAGCACGTGCGGCGCGGGGAGGCCGAGGACCCAGGTGGCGCGGTGGACGCTGTGGTGGGCGTTGGCGCCGCACAGGACGGTGAGCGGGGGGTGGTGGGCGAAGCGTTCGCGGGCGAGGAGGACGGCGAGGAGGTTCGATTCGGTGCCGCCTGTGGTGACCAGGGCGTCGGGGGCTTCGCCCGCCGGGTGGACGAGACGGGCCAGTTCGGCGGTGACCTGGGCTTCGAGTGCGGAGGCCGCCGGCGCCTGGTCCCAGGAGTCGAGGGAGGGGTTGAGCGCGGCGGCCGCCAGGTCGGCCGCCGTGGCGACCGCAAGGGGCGGGCAGTGGAGGTGCGCGGCGCAGTGCGGGTCGGCGGGGTCCGCGGTGCCTTCGGCGAGGGCCAGGACGAGGGTGCGCAGGGCCTCGTCCGCGCCGAGGCCGTGTTCGGGCAGGAAGGGGCCGCAGCGTTCGGCGAGACGGTCCGCCACGGTGAGGGGGCCGCCCGCCGGGAGGGGTCCGCAGCGGGTGGCGGCGCCGTCGGCGAGGGCCGTGAGCACGGTGTGCAGGAGGGGGCGGAGGGCACGGGACCCGGCGGTCCCGCCCGCGAGCGCGGCGGGGTCGGGCGGGGCTGGCGCGGACATGCTGGGGCACCTTCCGGGGTGTGGCGGGGCAGACCGGGCCTGGGCCGAACGGCTGAGGGCGCGCACAACGTAATCCGCGCGGGCGGGGAAAGAGCGCCCGTTGCGCGGCCGTTCCCCCGAAGGAGGTACTGGCGAACGCAAGTACGGATTAGCCGGGTTGGAATGAGAGGTGCGGAGTCCGGGAGTCGGTGCCCGGTGTCAGGCGGCGGGACGGGGCGTCGCGTCCGCGTACGCCTCGCGGGCGGCGAGCAGTTCCTCCCAGTGCCGCTCGGTCCAGGCGCAGACGGCCTCCAGGGGTCCGAGGAGGCCACGGCCCAGGTCGGTGAGCGCGTACTCGACGTGCGGCGTGCGGCCCGGGAGTTCGGTCCTGATGATCAGCCCATCGCGCTGGAGGGCGCGCAGCGTGTGGGTGAGGACCTTGGCCGTCGTGCGGTGCAGCGGCACGCGCAGTTCGGAGAAGCGGCGCGGGCCGTCCGCGAGGCACCGCAGGACGAGGGGCGCCCACTTGTCGGCGAACCGCAGCGGCAGCAGTCCTGACGGGCACAGCTCCTCGAACATGTCGCGGCGCAGCGGTTCGTTCATGCGGCCACGGTAGCCCGACGCCCGGTTTCCCGGGGGATACCGGGGCTCGGACTACGGTCCGGCGGCAGCGACGACTTCGGGAGGTCATGGATGAGCGGGATCGTGGTGCTGGGCGCCGGGGGCAGGGCCGGGCGGCGTGTGGTGGCGGAGGCGTGTGCGCGGGGGCACGAGGTGACGGCCGTGGTGCGGGACACCGCCGCGCACGCCGACGCGTTCGCCGGGCAGGAGGGGCGCGTACGGCTCGTGGCGGGCGACGCCGCCGACGCGTCACGGGTGGCCGAACTGGCCGCCGGGCAGGACGTGGTGGTCGGTGCCGCCGCCGCGTACGGTCCCGGGACCGACCCGGAGGCGTTCTTCACCGGGTCGTCGCGGGCGCTGCTGGCGGCCGCGCGGGACGGCGGGGTACGGCGGCTGCTCGTCGTCGGCCTGGCCACGCTGCTGACCGACGCGGCGGGCACGCCCCTGCTGGAGGCGACGCGGCTGCCCGCGGAGTTCCTGCCGTTCGTCCACGGGCACCGGGCCGGTCTCGACGTCCTGCGGCGCGAGGGCGCCGGCGTGGACTGGCTGTACGCCAGTCCCGCCGGCGACTTCGACCACACCGGCGGGCGCACCGGCCGGTACGGGACCGCCGCGCACGGCGATCCCGGGGACCGCGTCTCCTACCAGGACTTCGCCGTCGCCCTGCTGGACGAGGCGGAGGAGCCGCAGCACCGGCGGACGCACCTGGCCGTCACCGGCTGAGGACCCGCAGCGCCCGCCGTGTGTCGTCCACCTCGTCGGCGAGGGCGCGCCGGAAACCGGGGTGCAGGCCCTCGCCCGCGAGGCACGCCTCGGCCAGCCCGACCGTCCGCTCGTCGGTGAAGCCGCGCGGGTAGGCGAGGCGGGCGGCGGAGGTGGCCAGCGAGTGGCCGCGCCGGCCGGCGACGGCGACGGCGGCCGGGAAGTACCGCTCGACCCAGGGCGCGAGGAGCGCGTGCTGCTCCGGCTGCCAGAAGCCCTCGGCGGTCGCGTTGAAGAGGTAGTTCGACAGCCGGTCGTCGGGGCCGAACAGGGCGTCCCAGGCGGCGGCCTTGGCGTCCGCGTCGGGCAGGGCGGCGTGGCAGCGCGCGGCGCCCTCCTGCCCGGTCGCCCCGGGGTCGCGGGCGGCCTCGGCGTCGATCTCGGCGGCGTCGGTGGCGCCGAGCACGGCGAGCCTGAGCAGCAGCTGCCAGCGCAGTTCGGGGTCGAGCGCGGGCCCGTCCGGCACGGTGCCCGCGTCCCACCAGGCGCGGAGCCGTTCCGGGGAGGTGGCGGCGTCGATCGCGGCGCGGACGGCGACGAGGCGGCGGGCCGGGTCGGAGCCGTCGGCCGTGGTGTCGAGGAGGTCGTCGGCGACGGCTTCGAGGACGGCGAGGGCCTTGGGCCGGTCGGCGAGCGGTACGTAGCGCGCGGCCAGCTGCGCGTGCGCGAAGCGCAGCACCTTGCCGATCATGGTGCTGGACGGCTCGGCGGGGAGGTTGCGGCGCGCGGCGGCCAGGAAGGCGAACGGCGGCAGCAGCCCGTCGCGGACCATCTCGCGCGCCGCGTTCCACACGACGCCGCGGGTCAGCGGGTCGTCGAGGGCGGACAGGGCGCGCTGGGCGGTGTCCCACGACTCCGGGTCGAGGCGGACCTTGGCGTACGTGAGGTCGCCCTCGTTGAGGACCACGAGGTCGGGGCGCGGCCCGGTGAAGCTGTGCCGGGTCACGCCGTCGTCGGCGGTCAGCTCGATGTCGGCGGAGCCGCGCGCGCGGATACGGTCCGGCTGCCCCGGGTCCGCGTCGTACAGGCCCACCCGCAGGCGGTGCGGGCGTCCGCCGGTGTGGGTGACGTCGATGTGCCAGGTGTCGGGCTCGGCGGTGATCTCGGGGGCGAGGGTGTCGGGGCCGCTGCTGCGCAGCCACGCGTCGGCCCAGTCGGCGACGGGGCGGCCGGAGGCGCGGGCCATGGCGTCGATGAAGTCGGCGAGCGTGGCGTTGGCGAAGCGGTGGCCGGTGATGTGGGCGTTGACGCCCGCGAGGAAGCGGTCCTCGCCGAGCCAGGTGACGAGCTGGCGCAGCGCGGAGGCGCCCTTGGCGTAGGAGATGCCGTCGAAGTTGTTCCAGGCGGACGCGGTGTCCGGCACGTCCTCGGGGCGCGGGGCGACGGGGTGGGTGGAGGGCCGCTGGTCGGCCTCGTACCCCCATGGCTTGCGGGAGGCGGCGAACTCGGTCCACGGCTGGAAGGCGGTGGCGTCGGCGAGGACCTGGTAGCCCATGTACTCGGCGAAGGACTCGTTCAGCCAGACGTCGTCCCACCAGCGGAGCGTCACGATGTCGCCGAACCACATGTGCGCCATCTCGTGGGCGATGGTGACGCCGCGCACCTCGCGCTCGGTGTCGGTGACGGCGGAGCGGAAGACGTACTCGTCGCGGAGGGTGACGAGTCCGGGGTTCTCCATCGCGCCCGCGTTGAACTCCGGGACGAATGCCTGGTCGTAGGAGTCGAACGGGTAGGGCTCGTCGAAGAGTTCGTGGTACCGGTCGAAGCAGCGCCGGGTGACGTCGAGGATCTCGTCGGCGTCCTTGTCGAGGTAGGGCGCCAGCGAGCGCCGCGCGTGGATGCCGAACGGCAGCCCGGCGTGCTCGGTGCGGACCGAGTGGTATGGACCGGCGGCGACGGCCATCAGGTACGTGCTGATGCGCGGCGTGGTGGCGCAGCGCCAGCGGCCCGGCTCGCCCTCGACGGGGGTGGCGATCCCGTTGCCGAGGACGGTCCACCCGGCGGGAGCGGTCACCGTCACGTCGAACACGGCCTTGAGGTCGGGCTGGTCGAAGGAGGGGAAGACCCTCGGCCCCTCGGTCATGCAGCACATCGAGTAGAGGTACGTGAGCCCGTCGGCCGGGTCGGTGAACCGGTGCATGCCCTCGCCGGTCGTGGAGTAGCGCATGTCCGCGGTGATCCGCAGCTCGTGCTCCCCCTCGGCCAGCCCGGTCAGCGGGTAGCGGCCGTCCGCGAGCGCCGCCGGGTCGAGCGCGCGGCCGTCGAGGGTGACGCCGTGCAGGGCCGCCGGGACGGCCTCGGCGAAGGTGTCCCCCGCCGTGCGCGCGGTGAAGCGGATGACGGTGTCGGAGGCGAACGTGTCGTCGCCGCGGGTGAAGTCGAGACCGATCGTGTAGCTGTGGACGTCGAGGAGCTGGGCGCGGGCTTCCGCTTCGACGCGGGTCAGTGAGGACATGGGGATCATGCTGCCGTACGCGTGTCGGCGGCCGCACGCCAGTTGCCCGTGCGCCCCGGCACCTCACGCCGCACGCCGCTGAACTGCTGGAACGGCGCGGTCCGTCCGGCGACCGGCGCGCAGGAGGCCGGGCGGCGGGGCGCATTACCCGCGCGGATTGCGACCCGGCCGCCGCGCGTGCCCGCCGACGACCGGAACCGGATTGGTCCAGTCCAAAGCCTTGACGCCCCTCGCGGCCACTTCTTAAATCAAGCCCTGACGGAACACGGCGGGCCCGCCGGGACAGCTCGATTGTCATAGTCACGCCACATTTCACCCCCCACCGTCTGGATGTGATGCGTCATGCGATCCCCCCTGCGCCCCCGCCCCTGGGCCGGCGCGCTCGCCGTCCTCTCCCTGCTCCTCGGCCTGCTGGCCCTGAGCGCCGCCCCCGCCTCCGCCGCCGCGACCGGACAGATCACCGGCATCGCCGGCAAGTGCGTCGACGTCGCGGGCGCGAGCACGGCCAACGGCACGGCCGTCCAGCTCTACGACTGCAACGGCACCGCCGCGCAGAGCTGGACCGTCGCCGACGACGGCACCATCCGCGCCCTCGGCAAGTGCCTCGACGTCACCGGCAACGGCACCGCCAACGGCGCGCAGCTCCAGCTGTGGACGTGCACCGGCGCAGCCAACCAGCGCTGGTCCGTCAGCGCGGCACGCGACATCGTGAACCCCCAGGCCGACAAGTGCGTCGACGCCACAGGCCAGTCCTCCGCCAACGGCACGCGCCTCCAGCTGTGGACGTGCACCGGCACCGCCAACCAGAAGTGGACCGTCCCCACCGGCGGCGGCGACCCCGGTCCCGGCCCCGGCCCCGGCGCGATGGCCGTCGCGCCCTACCTCTACAACGGCTGGGGCAGCCCGCCGAACCCGCAGACCGTCATGAACGCGACGGGCGTGCGCTGGTTCACCCTCGCCTTCATCCTCAGCAACGGCTACTGCAACCCGCAGTGGGACGGCGGCCGACCGCTCACCGGCGGCGTCGACCAGCAGACCATCAACACCATCCGCGCCGCGGGCGGCGACGTCGTCCCGTCGTTCGGCGGATGGAGCGGCAACAAGCTGGAGAGCTCCTGCGGTTCGGCCGCCGAGCTGGCCGCCGCGTACCAGCGCGTCATCTCCGCGTACGGCCTGCGCGCCATCGACATCGACATCGAGGCCGCCGCGTACGACTCCCCCGCCGTCCAGCAGCGGACCGTCGAGGCGCTGCGGACCGTCAAGGCCGACAACCCGGGCCTGCGCGTCTACGTCACCTTCGGCACCGGCCAGAACGGCCCGGACACCAGCCTCATCAACCGCGCGGCCGCCGCGGGCCTGACCGTCGACGCCTGGACCATCATGCCGTTCAACTTCGGCGGCAACGGCCAGAACATGGGCCAGCTCTCCGTCCGCGCCGCCGAGGGCCTGAAGACCTCCCTGCGCAACGCGTACGGCTACACCGACGCCCAGGCGTACAGCCGCATGGGCATCTCGTCCATGAACGGCGTCACCGACGTCGGCGAGGTCATCACCGTGGCCGACTTCCAGACGATGCGGGACTACGCGCAGCAGCACCAGCTCGCCCGCCTCACCTTCTGGTCGGTCAACCGCGACCGGCCCTGCACCGGCGGCCCGGCCGACTCGTGCTCGGGCGTCGGGCAGTCCAACTGGCAGTTCACCAGCGTCTTCGCCCAGTACGCGGGCTGACCCGAGAGGCCACAGCAACCGTGAGACTCCTTCGACAACGCCGCGCCCCGCTGCGGCTCGGCCTGGCGCTCGGCGCGCTGCTCACCGGCCTGCTGGCCGCCGTCCCGGCGACGGCCGCCCAGGCCGCGCCGGTGGCCCCGGCCGCCCTGCCGGGCGGCTGGGCGACGGTGGTGAACGCCGGCAGCGGCAAGTGCGTGGACGCCCGCGCCGCCGCGACCGGCAACGGCACCGCCGTCCAGCAGTACGCGTGCAACGGCTCGACCGCCCAGCAGTGGCGCCTCACCCCGACCAGCGGCGGCTACTACCAGATCGGCAGCCGCAACGCGGCGGCACAGGTCTGGGACGTCACCAACGTGTCCACGGCGGACGGCGGCACCGTCCAGCTCTGGACCTACAGCGGCGGCAACAACCAGCAGTGGCAGCCCGTCGAGCAGGCGAACGGCACCTACCGCTTCGTGAACCGCAACAGCGGCAAGTGCCTGGACGTCCCCGCCGCCTCGGCGGCCGACAGCGTGCAGCTCCAGCAGTACGCGTGCAACGGGTCGGCGGCACAATCGTTCCACGTGAACCCCGCCGACATACAGAATCCGCCCGGCACCCCCGACCTGGGCCCCAATGTCCATGTCTTCGACCCGTCGATGCCGGACTCCGCCATCCAGTCCACGGTCAACGGCGTCTTCGCCCAGCAGGAGACCGCGCAGTTCGGCAACGGCCGGGCCGCGTTCCTCTTCAAGCCGGGCGAGTACGACGTGGACGTCAACGTCGGCTACTACACGCAGGTGTCGGGCCTCGGCCTGTCCCCCGACGACACGCACATCGCCGGGTCGGTGCACACCGAGGCCGACTGGTTCCAGGGCAACGCCACGCACAACTTCTGGCGCGCCGCCGAGAACCTGTCGGTGACGCCCGACTCGGGAACGGAACGCTGGGCCGTCTCGCAGGCCGCCCCGTACCGCCGCATGCACGTCAACGGCAACATCCAGCTGGACGACGGCGGTTGGTCCTCCGGCGGCTTCATGGCGGACACGGTCGTGTCGGGGCGGGTCATCTCCGGCTCGCAGCAGCAGTGGCTGTCGCGGAACACGGAGTGGTCGCAGTGGACCGGCTCGAACTGGAACATGGTGTTCGTCGGCGCGCAGAACCCGCCGGCGGGTACGTTCCCCAGCCCGCCGTACACCGTCGTGGACCGCACGCCGGTGAACCGCGAGAAGCCGTTCCTCTACATCGACGGCGCAGGCGACTACCGCGTCTTCGTCCCGGCCCTGCGCGCCGACTCGCTCGGCACCAGCTGGCACAACACCACCCAGGCGGGCACCTCGCTCTCCCTCGCGGACGACTTCCACATCGTCCGCCCGGGTGAGACCGCCGCCGGGATGAACGCGGCGCTGGCCCAGGGCAAGCACCTGCTCGTCACCCCGGGCATCTACCACCTGAACCAGACGCTGCGCGTGACCAACCCGGACACCGTGGTCCTCGGCCTCGGCCTGGCCACGTTCATCCCGGACAACGGCGTGACGGCCATGACGGTCGCCGACGTCGGCGGCGTGAAGGTCGCGGGCCTGCTGATCGACGCGGGCACCACGAACTCGTCGCTGCTGATGGAGGTCGGCCCGGCCGGCTCGTCGGCGGACCACGGCGCCAACCCGACGTCGCTGCACGACGTGTTCTTCCGCATCGGCGGCGCGCACGCCGGGAAGGCCACGACCAGTCTGGTGATCAACAGTGACGACGTCATCGGCGACCACCTGTGGCTGTGGCGCGGCGACCACGGCTCGGGCATCGGCTGGAACACCAACACGGCCGACACCGGGCTCGTCGTGAACGGCGACAGCGTCACGATGTACGGCCTGTTCGTCGAGCACTACCAGAAGACGCAGACCATCTGGAACGGCAACGGCGGGCGCACGTACTTCTACCAGAACGAGATGCCGTACGACCCGCCCGACCAGGCCGCCTGGATGAACGGTTCGACGCGTGGCTACGCCGCCTACCAGGTGGCGGACTCGGTGACGAGCCACGAGGCGTACGGCCTGGGCAGCTACTGCTTCTTCAACGTCAACCGCAGCGTCGTCGCGGAGCGCGCCTTCCAGGTGCCGAACGCGCCGGGCGTCCGGTTCGACAACATGGTGGCCGTCTCCCTGGGCGGCGGCGCCGGCACCATCGCGAACATCATCAACAACACCGGAGGACCGGTGAACCAGGCCAATCAGGTGCGGTACCTGACGG
>NZ_JBJZOH010000068.1:0-14830 GCF_047200595.1 Streptomyces sp. MS19
CCCGTTCCACACCAGAACACACGACCAGTTGCGCGCCCTGCTGGCCGGCGCCGGACTCCGCCCGTCACCCGGCACCGGCCGCGACCAGGGCGTGTGCCTGGTGACCGCGCTGGTCGGCGGCGAGCACGGCTGACCGTTCCGCGTGGGGAGGGAAGCCGTTAGAGTGCGGGCCGTTTCGCAGACGCGGTCGTCAACCGCTGGGAGGGTGGACGTGATCGGTGTCGTCCAGTGTGTCGTGCTCGACTGTCCGGATGCGCAGGTGCTCGCGCGCTTCTACCGGGCGCTGCTCGGCGGGGAGGTCGATCGCGCCGATCCGCGGTGGAGCGTGGACGACGACTTCTCCACGCTGCACCTGCCCGACGCGTCCGTCCTCGCGTTCCAGCGGGTCGCCGACCACCGGCCGCCGCGGTGGCCCGACAGCGCGCACCCGCAGCAGTTCCACCTCGACATCGAGGTCACCGACCTCGACGACGCGCTCCGGCAGGTCGTCGCCGAGGGCGGGACGGAACTCCACCGGGACGAGCACGGGTGGATCGTGTGCGCCGACCCCGCCGGCCACCCGTTCTGCCTGCTGCCGGGTCCGGGAGCGGACCCGACGAGCTGACTCACCGTGCGGTGGATGTCCGCCGGTGTGACCACGCCGACTGGGCGGTTGTCGGAGAGGGGTTCGTCGGCGTGTGGGACGAAGGTGAGCGCGGGCCCCGACCGGATCGCCGCCGTCTGCCCGCGAGCCCCTAACGGACCCGTCCGCGCCAGGGCCCACGGCACGCGGTGTGTCAAGCAGGAAAGGCTGCGAGGCGTTCGCGGAAGTCCTGTACGGCCGGGACTGTGCTGGTCGTACTCATCTGGTCGGCGAGGTCGCGCAGCGGGCCGGCCGCGCGGTGGGAGCTGATCTCTTCGGCCAGGTCGAGCGCGCGGTGCGCGGTGGCGCACGCGCGCTCAGGATCGCCCTCCAGCCATTGGGCGTCGGCCTGGCGGCCCAGGAACAGCACGCGGGTGCGTACCCGGTCCGGCGGGAAGAGGGCGGCGGCCTCGACGTACGCCTGTTCAGCCCGGCCGGGCTGGTCGAAGTCCAGGTGTGTGGAGCCGGTGGCTCCGGCGAGTTCGGCCGGGTCGAACCAGTAGATCCACTCGGGATCGGGGTCACCGGGTGTCCCGTGCTCGCGGCGTGCAGCAGTTCGGCGGCGCGGCCGAGGTCGGTGAAGGCGGCCGGGTCGCCGCGGCGTGCGCGGGCACGGGCGCGCCGGGAGAGGAGCATGGCCTCTACACGCGGGGTGCTGCGGCCCCGGGCGGCGGACAGCGCCGTGGCGATCATGTCCTCGGCGGCATCGGGGCGGCCGGTGTTGTTGGCGGCGATGGACCAGAACGCGAGGACGTGACTGCCGAGTACCGGGTCACCGGAGGCGTGGGCCGCGCGCAACGCGGCATGGAACACCTCGTCGGCGCACTGGTCGTGTGCGTCGAACCGGGCCCACGCGTGCATGCGTGCCAAGTCGGCCGCCGCGGCGTAGAGCCGGGCGCCGTGGGCGTGGCTGTAGCTGCGGGTCGTGAGCAGGCTGACGACGAAGTCCAAGGCGACGGCGGCCTCGGCGAGGAGCTGCCCCCCGCCGTCGATGTCATCGGTGCGCCTGAGCTGGCGGACGCGTTCCTCGACGTGGCCGATCGCGGCCTCGCCGAGCCGTCGGCCCCGGGTCAGCTGGCCGGCCGCGACCGGATCGGCGGTCAGCCACATCCACAGTAAGGTGGTGAGGGCCGTGCCGGTCAACTGGGTGAACTGCCTGCGGTCCATCACGGTCTCTCCCCTGGGCAACTCGGCGAGCGCTGCGGTGGCACCGGCGGCGTCCCAGGCGTAGCGAACGGGCTGCTGGAGCGGATCCAGGCTCAGCCACCGCGGCCACAACTGTGAGCCCGCCATTTTCTGAGGTATGCCCACCAGTTCCGCGATGAGCCGCTGAGTGGGGGCATCGGGGTGGCGGGTCCTGCCGGTTGCCGCGTCCGGGCGCTCCCACCGGTAGACGCCGTCCTTGCGGGTGCCCACCGGTACACCACGCTGGGCGCCGAGCTCGCACAAGCGCCGGGCGAGTTCGCGTGCGCTCCAGCCGCGTGCCTCGCGCGCCAAGGTCAAGGGGTGCTTCATCAGCCCTCCACAGCCCAGGAGTTGGGCCGGACATGGGCACGTTAGCGGCCGGACCTGGCCGGCGGAACAACGCCTCGGGGTGCTCATCGGGTGCTCTTGAGAGCACCCCGGACGCACCCGCCGTACCGCTTCCGTCGCTTTCGGTGTTCGGCGACCGTGGTGACACGTCGCCGCACCGTCTCCCCCGGCCGGACGCCGGGACCGCACGGGACGGGCGGCGGATCCCTCACCGGAGGTACTCCGATGGACAGCGACGAGACACAGGTTCCGATCCCTGAGGACGCGGAGGCGGACGGCTACAACCCGGCCGTGATGACGGAGTTCGGCACCGTCACCGGCGCCACGCTCGGCACCAACAAGAAGAAAGGCATCGACGAAACCGAGTACTGGCACTGACCGGATTCGTGCGGTGATCGGCGATTGAGGTCCGCGCCCGGAGCGGCCGTGAGGACGGTCGGCCGCCCCGGGCGTCTTTCGAGTCGTCCACATGATAAAGGAGGATGGAGATGACGCGTTTCGTCGCTGGACGGTTCGCCACCGGTGCCGCCGACACAGCGTCCGGTCTGGTGCCCCGGCGGGGCCGCGAGGTCGTGGCCCTGCCCACCGGACGGGTCTGGACGGCCGGCCACACCGAGCAGGAGGTGGCCATCACGGACGCCGCACCGGGAGGACCCGGGGCGCGTCTGATCACGGTCGGGTGCTGCCTCGCCACCCCCGCCGAACGGAAGGCGGCGGTGCTCGCGGCGCGCCTCGGGAACGCCTCTCCCGCGCAGCGCCTCGCCGGCTCGTACCTGTCCGTGGTGGACCTCGGCGGCGAGGTATGGGTGGCAGGGGACGGTGCAGGCGTTGTGCCGCTGTACTGGCTGCCGGAGGAGGACGGTTTGTGGTGGCCCACCATGGCCACCCCGCTGGCCGCGTTGTCCGGGGCCCGACCGGACCCGGCGTGGCTGCTGGCCGAGCTGACGGTCACAGGTGTGGACTTCCGCAGGGCCGCGTCTCACTTCGAGCAGGTGCGCCGCGTGCCACCGGGTCACGCTCTGGTCCTGGCCAAGGGGCAGGCGCCCCGCGTCGCCGAAGCTCCCGCCATCCAGCCACGGTGCGATCTCGGGGAAGGGACGCGGCGACTGCGCGGCGCTGTCGTCACGGCGGTCACCCGCCGGGCCCACCGTTTCGACGTGCTTTCAGCCGATCTCTCCGGCGGTGTGGACAGCAGCACCGTCACCTGCATGGCATCCGAAGTGAAGCCATTACTGGCCATCACCTACACCGACGCGGTGATGGCAGAGGACGACGATGTCCTGTACGCCCGCCGGATCGCGAAGGAGGTCGGCGGTATCACCCACGAGATCGTTGACGGCCGATCCTCGGGCGTGGCGCACTATGACGGCCTCGAAGAGACGGATGCTCTGCCGGCCACGGACATGCCCTCGCTCACGCTCGCGCTCCTGGCCATCAAGGACGCCCAGCTCCAGCGCGCGGCAGCCGCGGGGTCACAGGCACATCTGACGGGGCGCGGCGGCGACAACATTCTCGTCCCGTCGACCAGCCACCCGGTGGACCACTTCCTGGCCGGTCACCGCATCCCAGCACTTCGCCGCGCCGCCGCCTACGCCCGAGCGCAGCGCGTCGCCCCGTGGCGGGTGTGGCGCCAGCTCGCAGCCACCGCCGCCACCAGCTACCCGCGCGCATTACAGCGCCTGGCCGAGACACTGGCTGGAACCCGCCCGTTCACCAGGCGTCCGGCCCCGGACAGCTGGGCGTACCTGGACTGGTGCTCGCCAGCGCCGGCCGCCCGCTGGCTTACAGGCCAGGGCCGGGCCGCCGTGGCCGGGCTCGTCGGCCAGCGGGCGGTCAGCGCCGATCCGCACATCATCCCGGCCGTACTGCACGACCGACTGGCCTGGGAATGGATGTCCGCCTCGCACGCCACCTTCGACGCGATCTCCCGCCAGCGGTGGGGGCTGGGCATCCACGCGCCGTTCCTGGACACCGCCGTGGCCGAAGCCGCCTTCGGCATCCCCGGTTACCAGCGGGTCCGCCCCGGCGTCTACAAACCACTCGCGCAGGCGGCATTCCGCGGCCTGGCCCCGGACTGGCTCTTGCAGCGGCCGACGAAGACGGCGTTCACCGGCAGCATGTACGCCGGGCTGGCTGCCAACGTGCCTACTCTGCGGCGGATCCTCGGCAACTCGCGGCTCTCCCAGGCCGGCCTGATCGACGTTCGCCACGCCGCCGCCGATCTCGACGCAGCAGCCACGGGCGTTCCCGCTCCGCTGGCCGACCTCCACGTCCTGCTCGTGACCGAGCTGTGGCTCGCCCGACTGGACATCGCACGCGCCACTTGGTGGACCGACACTCCCGACGTCAGGAGTGCATTGTGCCTGTGACCCCGCAGCTCCGCACCGCCCGGCTCACGGGTGGTGGCGCCGCCATCATGGACATCCGCGCTGGCCGTGGTCGATGGTGGCACCTCAACGGGACCGCCGCCCATCTGTGGCATCAACTCGCCGCAGGCACCCCTCTCGACGAAGCTGTGGACGAATTCGCCAACCACTTCGCCGCGCAGGGCGCCGACCGCGACATCGTCCGTGCCGACCTGACCGCCCTGGCCCGCCAGCTGAGCGGAACCGGGCTGCTCACCGCCCGCGCAGCCCCGGCCCCGGACCTCACCGTCACCCAGACCCGGATCGCCTTGCCCACCAACACACCGCTGTCCGCGGCCGATCGCGTCGCCGGTCTCCTCGGGATGACGGCCGCCCTGGTCCTTCTGCGCTGTGCCCCCATCCGCACAGGTATCGCCGTGGCCCACGCCCTCGCGCACATCCCGCGCCGCCCGGCGACCGCGCGGCAGGCTGACGCCCTCCTCCTCGCAGTCCGCCGCGCAGGCCGTGCATGGCCGGGACGCGTGGCCTGCCGTGAGGAGTCGCTGGGCTGCCACTTCGCCGCCGTACTGCGCGGCCGACGAGTCGCCTGGGTGATCGGCGCCCGTACCGCACCAGCCGCCGCGCACGCCTGGAACGAAGCAGACGGGGTGGTGATCGGGCAGGACGCGGGCGACCGGGTATGGCCATACGCGCCTGCCCTTCGCATCTGATGCCTCACCCAGCGTCCTCGGGAACCAGAACATGCTTTCGTCACCAGCCGGAACGCCTATGGGCCGTGACACGCTTTGGGGCGGTTCGTTGCCGGGGGTATGAGCCCTCCAAGCGCGGCGGAGACCCCGCTCAGCACACCAAGCAAGCGCCGCCTCCTTCGGCGGAAGCGGCCCACAGATGTCCTGCTGCCCACATACAGCCTCAGCGCCGAACGCCACGACGACGCGCTTGATGCCTCCTGGTGGGCCATCGCTCGTCGCCTGCCCCGGTTCTCCGGCATCGCCATCCGGCTGGCCTGGCAGGCGGCGCCGCGGGCTGTGCTGCTGACCTGCCTGCTCCAACTGGTGTCCGGGGCTGTCACCGCACTCGGCCTGTACGCCACCACCAGCGCCCTCACCCCGCTGCTGGCGAGTGGTCCCACGGCGGAACGCGTACACGATGCACTCCCCGCGCTGATCGTCGTCACCGTTGCTGCCTGCGCCCGCTCCGTGGTGGCAGCGCTCACCGTCGCCACCACCGCTCGTATCGGGCCGCGTGTCGACGGGATCGCGGAGACCCGCTACCTCGAAGCCACCACAAAAGCGCCGCTCGCCTGCTACGACGACCCCGCGTGGTCGGACCAGTCCGAAGCAGCCTCTCGTGCCGCAAAAGACGTCCATCTGATGGTGGAAGCCCTCACCACGGTCACCACCGCCCTGCTGTGCATCGTGGCCGCCGCCGGGATCATGGCTCACTTGCACCCCGCGTTGTTGCCCCTCATGTTGCTCGCCGTCATCCCCCGTGGCTGGGCTGCCGTACGCTCCGCACGCGCCGCCTACTTCGCCGACCGCCACACCCTCGCCGACCGCCGTCTGCGGCACTCCGTCATCTTCCAGACATCCAGCCGGGAAAGTGCCCTGGAAGTCAGGGCCTACACCATGCGGAACTGGCTGCTGGGCCGCTTCCGCGATGTCGCCGCCCGGCTGGAAGAGGCAGCCGCCACCGTCGGCCGTGCCACCGCCCGTTACCAACTCATCGGCGACGCCGTCGCAGGCATCGCCACCGGCGGCGTCTACGCCGCCCTGCTGTGGCTGACCGCGAACGGTCACATCGCGCCTGCCGCCGCCGGTACCGCCTTCATCGCCGTCCAGACCAGCCAGCGACTGCTGACCGGGCTGGTCCAAGGCACCAACACCACGTACAAGGCGGGCCTGTACCTGGGCGACTGGGACGCCTTCCTCACCGACACCGCCACCCGTACCCGTCTCCCGGCCCAGTCTGCACCCGTGCCGGCCGACCCCGAGGTGATCGAGGCCCGAGGCGTCACGTTCCGCTACCCGGGCGCCGGGTCTCCGGCACTGAAGGACGTCACCGTACGCGTTCGTCGTGGCGAAGTCCTGGCGATCGTCGGTGCGAACGGCTCGGGCAAGTCCACCCTCGCCAAACTCCTGGTCGGCCTCTACACCCCGGACACGGGCACCGTCACCTGGGACGGCACCGATCTGTCCCAGACCGACCACGAACAACTGTGGCAACGACTTGCCCTGTTGCCACAGGACTTCGGTCGTTGGCGTGTCACCGCCCGCGAGAACATCACTCTCGGCCAGGGCGACCAGGACGAACGCAGCATCAACGCGGCAGCGGCGGCCGTCGGTGCGGATGCCGTTCTCGACGCCCTGCCCGACGGCCTGGACACCGACCTCGCGCCCTCCTGGTGGGGCGGACGCGACCTCTCCGGTGGCCAGTGGCAGCGCATCGCCGCCGCCCGTGCCATCTATCGCGACGCGCCCGTGCTCATCTGCGACGAACCGACCTCCGCCCTCGATCCCCTGGCGGAGGAGGCCGTGTACCGGCGCATCCAGACGCTCGCCCGGGGCCGCACCGTCATCCTCATCACCCACCGCCTCGGCGCCACGCGCCGCGCGGACCGCATCCTCGTCCTCGACGGGGGAGTGGTCACCGAGGAAGGCACCCACGAATCGCTGCTCGACCGCGAGGGGACGTACGCGGCGATGTGGCGCGCCCAGGCCGACACGTACGCCGCCGCACCGGCCTGAGACGTCTGCTGGCCTCAGCGCGGGTGCCTGCGGCGTGTCAGCGGTGCGGGCCGGAGTGGGATGTCATCAGGTTCTGCACCGCCCGCTGCACGTCGACCGGGGTCAGCACGCCGACCGGGCGGTCGTCGTCGAGGACCACGACGCGGTCCTCCGGGGTCGGTTCGAGGCGGGGGAGGAGTTCGGAGAGAGGTTCGTCGGGGTGGGAGATGCGGGTTTCGGAGAGCGGGCGCATGACCTCGGCGACCGTCGCGTCGCCCGTGGCGGCCTGTTCGCGTGTCACCAGGCCCACGGCGCGGCCCTCCTCGTCCGTCACCGGGAACGCGCGGTGCCGGTCGCCGTACGACGGGTCGTCGCGCAGCCGGCCGGCGGGCAGGGTGGTCGGAACGGTCACCGGGTCGGCCGTCATCGCCGAGCCGACCGGCACGCCGGAGACGGTCTCCCGGAGGTGCGCCTGGCGGCCCTCCGCCGTCGCCGCCAGCACCAGGAACCAGCCGACCAGCGCCAGCCACAGCGGGCCGAACACGCCGGTCGTCAGGAAGCCCCACAGGCCGAGCGCCACCAGCACCCAGCCGAAGACCCGCCCCGCGCCCGCCGCGCCCCGCGCCGCGCGCAGCCGGTCGCCGGTGCGCCACCACAGGAACGCGCGCAGCAGCCGGCCGCCGTCCAGCGGCGCCGCCGGAATCGCGTTGAACACGCCCAGCAGGATGTTGATCGCCGCCAGCCACGCCGACGCCTCGACCAGCGGGCCGCTCGCCGACGTCGCGTCCAGCAGCCACGTCAGCGCCGCGAACAGGCCGCCGAGGACCAGGCTCACCAGCGGCCCCACGCCCGCGATCCGCAGCTCGGACCCCGGGTCGGGCGCCTCCGCCCGCAGCCGCGTCGCGCCGCCGAGCAGCCACAGCGTGATGCCGTCCACGCCCACCCCGCGCCGCCGCGCCTCCACGGCGTGCGCCAGCTCGTGCGCGAGCAGTGACGCGAAGAAGACGGCGGCCGTGACCAGCCCGACGAGGGTGTACAGCGCCCAGGAACGCCCCGGGTACGCGTCCGGCAGGCGCTCGGCGGCAAGACCGGCCGCGATCAGCGCGAAGATCAGCAGGACGCTCCAGTGGACGCCGACCCTGACCCCGGCGATCCTGCCCAGTGTGATGGTCGCCCGCACGCGCGGTCACCTCATCCGTTCGGGAACCCGATCCGTTGGCGAACCGCTCGCGGGTACCCGGCGCGGGTGTGGGTCAACCGTTCGCCAGGTGTGCGGTGAACCAGTCCCCGGCCTGTTCCGCGACGGCGGACAGGGTGCCCGGCTCCTCGAAGAGGTGGCCCGCGCCGGGGACGACGGAGAGCCGGGACGGGTCGGGCAGGGTGCGCAGGGCGTCCTCGTTCAGCCGCAGGACGTCCGGGTCCGCGCCGCCGACCAGGAGCAGCACCGGCGCCCGTACGGCCGCGAGCCGTTCGCCCGCCAGGTCGGGGCGGCCGCCGCGCGAGACCACGGCGGCGTATCGCGCGCCCGGCTCGGACGCCGCCCACAGCGCGCCCGCCGCGCCCGTGCCGGCGCCGAACAGGCCGACGGGCAGCGGCCGTTCCAGCTCACCGGTGAGCCAGGCTGTCGCCGCCGTGATGCGGCGTGCGGGCAGTGCCACGTCGCAGACGCGTGCGCGGTCGAGGTCTTCCGCGTCCGTCAGCAGGTCGAGGAGGAACGTGCCGAGGCCCGCGTCGTTCAGCACCTCGGCGACGAAACCGTTGCGCGGCCCCACGAGCAGCACGACGCCCCGCGCCCCGCGCGGCAGCACCAGCTCGCCGCCGAGCCGCGCCCCGTCCGCCGTCTCCAGCGTCACGCGCCGCCGGTCGCCGCGCCCGAGGGCCGCCGTGACCTCCTCGTCCGTCGTCTGCGCGAAGTCCGTGAAGTACTGCCCCACCGCCCGGAAGCCCTCCGGCTCGCTCGGGCACACCAGCTCGTCCGCGTCACCCCCCATCGCCCGCCGCCACCCGGGCGGCGCCACCGGCACGGCCAGGACCACCCGCCGCGCCCCCCGCGACCTGGCGGCCCGGCACGCCGCCCGCGCCGTCGCCCCGGTGGCGATCCCGTCGTCCACCACGACCACCGTACGGCCCGCCACTGACACCGGCGCCCGTCCGGCCCGGTAGGCGCGCGACCGCCGCTCCAGCTCGGCGCGTTCGGCCGCCTCGACCTCCGCCAGCTCGGGCTCCGACACGCCCGCCGCGCGCAGCACGTCGCCGTTCAGCACCCGCGCGCCGTCCTCGCCGATGGCGCCCATGGCCACCTCCGGCTGGTGCGGCACGCCCAGCTTGCGGACGACCCCGACGTCCAGCGGCGCGGACAGCGCCCCCGCCACCTCGGCCGCCACCGGCACACCCCCGCGCGGCAGCCCCAGCACCACGACGTCCTGGTCCAGGAAGCGCCTCAGCTCCCGGGCCAGCACCCGTCCGGCCTCGGTACGGTCGGCGTACACCATGGGGGCTCCTCTCCCCGGCCTCACGGCCGGTCGCGGCTCAGCGCACGCGCACCGCCAGGTCGTTGTCCACCGTGTAGTACGGCTGGACGGTGGTCGTGCCGATCCTGGCGGGCGGGTAGACGAACACCGGCTTCTTGTCGGCCACGTCGTCCAGCAGCCGCCCGACCCGCACCCGGGGCGCCTTGCGCGCGGGCCGCACGAACACGTCCCAGAACACCTCGTCCGCGTCCCCGGTGCCCTGCGCGACCAGCGGCTCGTACGGCACGGTGAACGTGAAGCCGCCCGCGCCGTCCGCGCGCAGCTCCGCCTCGACCGCCGGGCCGTCCTTCCCGCCGCCGCGCAGCTTCAGCAGCGCCGCCGCGCCCGCGCCGTGCGCCACGCCCACGAGCCGCACGGCCGCCGTCATGCCCTCGCCGTCCACACGGACGTCCCCGGCCTCGGCGTGCCCCTGGCGCACCCACGAACGCAGCGCGAAGTAGGCGTCCTTCGTCGCGTACGGCAGCCGCACGGCCACCTCGGGCCCCTCGGGGTCGGGGCGCGTCCCGGCGGCCAGGCCCCGCAGGTCACGCAGCCCCGGTACGGCGCGCAGCCGCGGCCGGTCGGGGCCCGTCAGCGCGTACACGTCCCAGCGGCCCTCGGGCAGCGGCGGCTCCGCGTCGAGCACACCGCGCCAGCCGCTGTCCCCTTCGGCGTCCCGCGCCAGCGGCACGGTCCGCGTCTCCGTCTCGGGATCGCCCTTCTTCGGGCGCAGCACGACGAGCAGCGCCGGGTCGCCGTCCGGCTCGGGCAGGCGCGCGACGCCGAACGCCAGCCGCCCGTCGGCGGCGAGCAGGCAGTCGACGCGCGGCAGCCGGTCCTTGGGCAGGTCGGAGGTGCCGGGGGCGGTCTCGGTGGCGGTGGTCATCGGCGTGCCTTCCGTACGGTGCGGACCGTGGCCGACGCGGCGCTGACGGCCGCGTCGCGCAGGGCGTGCGGCGCGCTGCGCAGCGCGGCGGACACCCGGCTGCCGAGCGGCCGGGTGGCCCGCCCGGCGCGCTTCTCCTCCATGAGGCTGAGGAAGAGCCGTTCGGCCTCCGCGATGATCGGGACCGGGTCGTACACCTCGGAGTTGGCCAGCGCCGCGGCGCCCATCTCGCGGCGCCGCTCGTCGTCGCGGACGAGGGCGAGCAGCGCGTCGCCGAAGGCGTCGGCCTTGCCGACCGGCACGAGCTTGCCGTCCACGCCGTCCTTGATGATCTCGCCGGGCCCGTAGTCGCAGTCGGTGCTGACGACGGGCAGGCCGCAGCGCATGGCCTCGACGATGGTCATGCCGAACGGCTCGAAGTTCGACGTCACCGCCGCGATCGAGCCCTTCACCCACTCCGATTCCATCGGGCTGGCCGAGCCCATGAGGAACGCGTTGTTGTACAGGCCGAGTTCGTCGATCAGGGCGCGCAGCTTCTCCTGCTCCTCGCCCTTGCCGTAGATCCGCAGCTGCCAGTCGGGGCGCTCGGCGGCGACCTTGGCGAACGCGCGGATCAGCAGGTCGTAGCGCTTCACGCGCACCAGGCGGCCCGCCGCGACGATGATCTTCCCGTTGCCGTCCGCCGGGGGCAGTCCGGGGCGGGGGACGCTGTTGGGCAGCGCCTGGAGGCGTACGCCGGGCAGCCGCATGCGGCGGCGGTACTCGTCGGCGTCGGCGTGCGTCACGGTGGTGACGGCGTCCAGCTTCGGGTAGACGCGGCGCAGTTCGCCGCGCAGGGCGGGCGGGTGGTTGAGCAGCGTGAGGTGTTCCTGGCCGATGCGGACGGCGTCCTGGGGGCCTTCGAGCGCGAGGTGCACGTTCAGCCCCGGGCGCGTGCCGATCACGACGTCCGCCTCAAGGCCCGCCAGGCACTCCTTGATCCGCTGGTCGGTCAGCTTGCTGTACTGCCCGTAGCGGTACTCGGAGGCGGGGAAGACGCGGGCCGGGGTGGTGTGCAGGGGGTGGTCCTTCTCCTCCCGCAGGTCCACCAGGTGGCGCATGGCGACCTTCTCGCCGAGCGCGAAGTTCGGCTGGGCGCGGTGCCGGAACACCGAGACGATCTCGACGTCGTGGCGCTCGGCGAGTGCCGAGGCGAGGTTGAACGTCGTCTTGATCGTGCCCCCGATCCCGTATCCGTTGTGCAGGAGAAAGACGATCTTCATGGCGGCAGGGACCTATCGCGAAGGCGCGCGGCGGACGGACCGGCGGCGGGTCGGCATCATGTCTCCTCGCGGCTGCTCGGCAGCTGCTCGTCGAGCGTGGGGACGCCGGGCGGCGGTGCTCCCGCGGGCGGATACGCCGCGGGGGGCCGCTCGGCGCGGCGCTGGTGCTCCCGGCCGGTGCGCGGCGGACGCGCGGTGACCGGGGACGGCGCAGCGAGGGACACAGTACCCCGGAGCCTGCCGTGGCCCGCGAATCCCCGGCGGGCATCGGCGTCCCGGGGCACGGGCGTTGCGGGGCGCGCGGGCATCAGCGGGCTCCGGGCGGGACGTCCGCGCTCTCCTGTCCCCAGCGCCACTCGGCGACCTCGGGGAGGTCGGTGCCGTGCTCGCGTATCCAGTCGTGGTGGCGGTAGCGCGCGTCGGCCATGGTCTGGCGCACCTGCGCGGCGCGTACGGCCAGGCCCGGCACGCGGTCGATCACGTCCATCACGAGGCGGAAGCGGTCCAGGTTGTTGCGCACCACCATGTCGAACGGGGTGGTGGTCGTGCCCTCCTCGATGTAGCCGCGGACGTGGATGTCGTCGTGGTTGGCGCGGCGGTACGTCAGCCGGTGGATCAGCCACGGGTAGCCGTGGTACGCGAAGACGACGGGGCGGTCCGGGGGGAACAGGCCGTCGTAGTCGCGGTCGGACATGCCGTGCGGATGTTCGCCGGCGGGCAGCAGGCGCGCGATGTCCACGACGTTGACGACCCGTATCGCCACGTCGGGCAGGTGGCGGTGCAGGAGGTCGGCGGCGGCGATGGTCTCCTGGGTGGGCACGTCGCCCGCGCAGGCGAGGACCACGTCCGGCTCGCGGTCGCCCTGTTCCGAGCCCGCCCAGTCCCAGATGCCCGCGCCGCGCGCGCAGTGGGCGCGGGCCGTGGGGAGGTCGAGCCAGTCGTAGCACGCGTTCTTCCCGGCGACGATCACGTTCACGTACTCGCGGCTGCGCAGGACGTGGTCGGAGACGGCGAGCAGCGTGTTGGTGTCCGGCGGCAGGTAGACACGCACCACTTCGGGGCTCTTGTTGAGCACGTGGTCCACGAAGCCCGGGTCCTGGTGGGAGAAGCCGTTGTGGTCCTGCCGCCACACGTGGGAGGTCAGCAGGTAGTTGAGGGACGCGACGGGGCGGCGCCAGGGCAGGCGGCGGGAGGTGCGCAGCCACTTGATGTGCTGGTTCGCCATGGAGTCCACGATGTGCACGAACGCCTCGTAGCAGGAGAACAGCCCGTGCCTGCCGGTGAGGGTGTAGCCCTCCAGCCAGCCTTGGCAGAGGTGTTCGGACAGGACCTCCATCACGCGGCCGTCGTGCGCCAGGTCCTCGTCCACGTCGAGGACGCCCGCCTTCCATGCCTTGCCCGTCGCCTCGTACACCGCCTGGAGCTTGTTGGAGGCGGTCTCGTCGGGGCCGATGAGGCGGAAGTCGCGGCGCTGTTCGGTGGCGCGCATGAGGTCGCGCAGCAGGGTGCCGAGGACGGCGGTCGGCTCGTGCAGCGTGGTGCCCGGGGATTCGACGGGCACGGCGTGGTCCTCAAGCGGCGGCACGGGGAGTTCGCGCAGCAGCATGCCGCCGTTGGCGTGGGGGTTGCTGCCGAGGCGGCGGCGTCCGGCGGGTGTCTGGGAGAGCACCTGGGGGGACGGCCTGCCCTGCGCGTCGAACAGTTCCTCGGGGCGGTAGGACCGCATCCAGTCCTCCAGCTGGCGCAGGTGCTCCGGGTTGGTGCGGACGGCGGCCAGCGGGACCTGGTGGGCGCGCCAGGTGCCCTCGACGGGGAGGCCGTCCACCGTGCCGGGGCCCGTCCAGCCCTTGGGCGTGCGCAGGACGATGACGGGCCAGCGCGGCCGTTCGGTGCGGCCCTCGTTGCGCGCGGCGTGCTGGATGGCGGCGACGCGGTCGAGCGCCAGGTCCATGGCGGCGGCGAGTTGCTGGTGGACGTCGTCCGGCTGGTCGCCGCCGACGTGCAGCGGCTCGTAGCCGAAGCCGTGCAGCATGGCGTCCAGTTCCTCGCGCGGGATGCGGGCGAGGACCGTGGGGTTGGCGATCTTGTAGCCGTTGAGGTGCAGGATCGGGAGGACGGCGCCGTCGTGCACCGGGTCGAGGAACTTGTCGGCGTGCCAGGAGGCGGCGAGCGGGCCCGTCTCGGCCTCGCCGTCGCCGATGACGCAGGCGACCAGGAGGTCCGGGTTGTCCAGGGCGGCGCCGTGGGCGTGGGCGAGCGAGTAGCCCAGCTCGCCGCCCTCGTGGATGGACCCGGGCGTCTCGGGCGCGACATGGCTGGGGACGCCGCCGGGGAAGGAGAACTGCTTGAACAGCCTGCCCATGCCCGTCGCGTCACGCGTGACGTCGGGGTAGGTGTCCGTGTAGCTGCCGTCGAGCCAGGAGTTGGCGACCACGGCCGGGCCGCCGTGCCCCGGGCCCCAGACGCAGATGGCGTCCAGGTCGCGGGCGATGATCACGCGGTTCAGGTGGGCGTGCACCAGGTTGAGGCCCGGCGAGGTGCCCCAGTGGCCCAGCAGGCGGGGCTTGATGTGCTCGGGGCGCAGCGGCTCGGTGAGCAGGGGGTCGGCCATCAGGTAGATCTGGCCGACGGACAGGTAGTTGGCGGCCCGCCAGTACGCGTTGAGGGCCGTCAGTTCCGTCTCGTCCAGGGGGCGGGTGGCCGGCGGTCGCAGTTCCTGGCGCATGGGCACGGGGCCTTTCTGCGGGGGCGCTTCTCCGGGGGGTCCGTCGGTGGGGGTGCTGCCGGGGTGCGGCGGGGGCGGACGCGGGCGGGCCGGTGTGCCCACGCACACCGGCCCGGAGGGGGGGGGGGGGGGGGGGGGGGGGGGGGGGGGGGGGGGAGGAGGGGGGGGGGGGGAGGGGGGGGGGGGGGGGGGTGGACCTG
>NZ_JBJZOH010000069.1:0-14011 GCF_047200595.1 Streptomyces sp. MS19
GAGAAGAACGGATAGGTTCGACGCCTGCCTGCCGGTGGTCGGATCGTTGGACTGGCTCATAGGCTGCCCCTCTCGTTCGGGCGACGTAGGTCCAAGGCTTGCCCCGGCTGCGTACCCTTACTAGGGCTAACGTCATGACCAGTAAGCAGTCATGACGCACCGTCATGACACGCGCCTTGTCATGGAACGGGAGGAACTTTTGACCGTCGAAACCGACGCGCCCGACCCAACGTCTTCACTCCTGGCCTTCTTTGGCTCGGAGTTGCGCCGCATCCGCCTTGATCAGCAGGTATCGCAGGAAGAAGCGGCTCGGCGCGCGTTCACAACGCAGTCCATGCTCAGCAAAGTCGAGGCGGCGCGGCGAGTGCCGTCACACGACTTGGCCCAAGATCTTGATCGAGCGTTCAACACTGGCGGGCACTTCGAACGGCTGTACCCCCTGGTGATCAAGTACGCCTACCCAAGCTGGTTCTTGCCGTTCATCGAGCTTGAACGGGATGCGAGCGCCATGCGCGTCTTCGAGAGTCAAATTGTGCCGGGCTTGCTCCAGACAGAGGACTACGCCCGAGCGATGCTCGCGGCGGTACGTCCGGACAACCTCGAAGACCTGGTAGCCGCGCGTATGACCCGCCAAGAGGTATTCGAGCGGCAGACCCCACCACGAACCTGGTTCGTTGTGGATGAGAACGTCCTCAGCCGTCCCATCGGCGGTCGGAAGGTCTTCGGCCTTCAGCTTGAACGCCTACTGAGTGCTGGTCGTGATCCACGGAATGTGATTCAGGTAGTGCCCCGTACGGTAGTTGCGCATGCTGGTCTGGCCGGGCCCCTGACGGTGCTCTCCTTCGATGAAGGCCCAGACGTTCTCTACGTGGACGGCTTTTCTCAAGGGCGAACTGCGCTGGACGCTGCTGAAGTCTCTGCTGCCGCACACACCTATGATCTTCTGAGGGCCGTGGCCCTGTCGCCCGAGGCGAGTGCCGAACTGATCGGCAAGCACTTGAAGGAGCTTTGATGACGGCGCCTGTGAGATGGCATAGAAGCAGCTACAGCACGAACGGCGGTAACTGCTTGGAGTTGGGAGAACTGCCGAACGCCGCACCCGTCCGCGACAGCAAGGACGAACATGGCTCGGTCGTCCTCTTCGACCACTCAACGTGGAACCAGTTTGTAGCAGCTGTCGCACGAGGTGAGTTGGGCGGCTGACCGCAAGTCCTCTCCCCCGGCAAGGCCCCGCAGTCTGACGAGAGCTGCGGGGCTTCTCTCTGTGTGACGGGCGCTTCGGGTGTCTGCCTGTTGTGTCCGGTTGTGTCTGGTGCCGGCTTGGGCATGCGGGTTGCTCTTCGTGGTGATGGTGGGGCCTGGTCCGGTGGGCTCGAAATGCGATTGCGGTTCGGGGCCCACGTATCGACACTTGGCAGACTTCAGCTTGCCAAGCATGGGTTGGCAAGCATTGAGTTGCCAAGGGAGTGGACGTGAAGGTGAACCGTTTTGTGGGTCTGCTGGTGGGTGGGTTGCTGGCGGTCGGTTCGGGGGTGGCGTCGGCGGCGGACACACCGGATGATCCCAGGGGGCCGATGGTGGGGCCGGTGGAGGCGTATCTCATCCAGGAGGCGCGCCAGGAGGCGAAGGAGGCGAAGGAGGCGGAGCGGGCGGCGCGAATATCGGAGCTGGCGTTCCTCGCGCGGAGTCAGGTGCAGTGTCGGGAGGTTCCGCCGTGTGCGGTGGGTGCGGTGCCGTCCTCGGCTTCCACAATGACGGCCCATCAGGTTTGGGGGCCTGCGCGGGTGACTGGGAATGGGTTGCGGTTGAGGTCGGGTCCGAGTACGGCGGGGACGATCAGGGGCCTGCTGTTCCCCGGCGATCGGGTCTACGTGACCCCCGCGTACGGTCCGAGTGACAACGGGCACCGGTGGGCTCGGGCGATCGTGCGGTCCTCCGTCACAGGGCTGACGGGCACTGTGGGTTACGTTTCACAGTCGTACATTGTCCGGGATCGGTAGAAGTCTCCCTGGTGGTGGGGATTTCGCGTAGCTGATGGTGAGCGGGGTCCGCAAAAATCCTTTCTGTGGACCCCGCTTTACCTGTTCCTTGCCTGTTTTGCAGAGGGTCTGAACATGTAGTGTGGTCGGCCTTGAAGCGGTGTGTGCAAGATGCACGTGCATTTGGAGGGTGGGGCGCTGTGGGTATGCCGTGTGGTGATTGGGACGCCGAAATGGCGTCCAGTGTGTACGTGCCGGGGGTGCCGTACGTGGCGCGATGGCGGGAGGCTGCTGCGGCGGCGGACGAGTGCAACGCGGCGCTTGAACGGGCCGGGTGGGACTTGCGGTTGGTGCGGGCGAGTCCGGTGACCGTGGGTGATGCCGGCCGTCCGGTGGTGGTGATGCGGGGTGATCCTGTGGTGATGCGGGGCGTGGCGCGGGGGCTGCGTCGCCGTCGCTCTCGGGGGGTTCTGCGGATTTGGCGGCGGCGGTATCGTGGTCGGGTTCTCGGATAGGGGTGATTGAGTGTTTGGGCGTCGAAGTCCTCGGATTGAGAAGAGCCGTTCTGGGGCGCGTCGGCTGGTCTGTGCGGAGTGCCGGACGAATGTGCCGCTGACGGGTTTTCAGAATGAGACGAATGCGCTTGCTGATCATAAGCGCAGGTGCAAACCGAAGTGACGGCGTGGATCGGAGAAGGGCCCCCTGGTGCGGGGCCCTTCTCGTGTTTGGGGTGGTTGCGGGTGGGCGGCTGGGCGCCCGGCGGGACCGGCCGGAGGTCCGCATGCCCGCCGGGGCGGCCGGGGCCGCCGCGCGCCGTCAGGCGCGCCTTGAACGAGTAGAGAAAGTTTGGACCAGGCGCGGTTCAGGTGGTCTTGGTGCGGGCGGTGGTGGGTGCGGAGGTGAGTCGGTAGGCGATGGTGGCGGCGGTGGCGCTGCTGGTCGTGTGCTCTAGGAGGAGCGGTGTGTCTCGGCGGCCTCGGGTGGTGCGGGTGGTGATGAGTACGTGGCCGGAGCGGCGGGGGATCTGGAGGGCGATGGCTTCATCGGGGGTGGCGGTGCGGGTGGTGATGGTTTCCCACCAGGTGAGGCGCCGGTGGTGTCGGGCTAGTGCGGTGTACAGCTCCGCGGGGCTCGTGCTAGGGGTGGTGAGGGCCGCGTCGTCGTGGGCGGCGGCGGTGGGGTAGGGGAGCAAGATCCTGTGCAGGGCGCGGACGCGTGTCTCAACGTCCATCACGAGTCGCGAGACGGCGAACGCGGGTGTGCCGGGGTCCAAGTCGAGTAGTGCGGCCTCGATGTCGGCCAGCGTTACGCGGGTGATGACGGGGGGTTCGATGGGGTGGGTGGGCTCACGGTGAGGGGAAGGCGTGCGGTTGATGGTGGGGGGTGCGGTCCGGGCAACGAAGGTGCCGATGCCTTGGCTGCTGGTGATGAGGTGCTGGTGGTGGAGGAGGCGTAGCGCTTCTTGGATGGTGGGACGGGTGGCGCCGTAGGTCTCGCAGAGGGCTGCATGGCTCGGGAGTTGGGTGCCGGTGGGGTAGGTGCCTTGGCTGATCTGGTCGGCGATGGCGGCTGCGATGGCGGCTGCGCGGTCGGTCACGGGTGGCATGGGGTGCCTGCCTTCCTCGGGTAGGTAAGTCGCATCCTATTTCCACTTGGCAAGCCACTGGTTGCCAAGGCATGATCACGCCTTACTTGGCAAGATTCAGCTTGCCAAGCAGGACGAAGGGGTGATTGGTGTGCAGGTGATACCTGTGGATGACAGGCGTCTTGGGGCGTGCATGGTGGTGGTGCCGCCGGGGCCGAAGACCGATCCGGCGGGGCAGCAGCGGACGGACAGGGAGGGTCGTCCGCAGTGGGTGGTGGGGGTGGCGGTACGGGATGTGGAGACGCGGCGGGCTGAGGTGCTGGAGATCACGTTGACGGCTCCGGCGGTGCCGGAGATGGAGCCGGGGGCGTGGGTCCGTCTTGAGGATCTGGAAGCGGTGCAGTGGTCGATTGATGGGCGGTCCGGTGTGAGTTGGCGGGCGCGGGGTGTGCATGTGTCGGGGGCGGCGGCGAAGCGTCCGGCGGGGGGTGAGAAGTGATGCGGGAGTTGCCTTCGGGTCAGGTGGCTATGGGTGAGCTGTTGCGTCGGCTGGCGCTGCTTCGCGGCTATGAGGCGGTGCTCGGCGCGACGCGTGATCCGCTGGTGGCGGTGTCGGTGTTGCAAGCGGTCGCGATGGAGGCTGCTTCTGCTGCGGCTGATGCGCGGGCGTTGGTGGAGGGGGTGACGGCGGCGGCCTCGGCGTCGGGTTCGTCTTCGTCGGCCTGGTCGCCGTCGCCGTCGTCGTCGCCGTCGTCGTCGGGGTCTGCTGGTCAGGTGGCGTGGTATGAGCGCTGACCTGTGGTGGCTGGTGGCTGTGGTGGTGTGTGTGGCTGGCGTCGCGGGGTGGTGGTGGCGTGTGTGGTTGGGGCGTTGGTGGCGTGGGTGGGGGCGTTGGTACCTCGTCGGGGGGCCGTTGTTGGTGTTGCGGGTGCGGTGGTCGTGGCGGCGGGTGGCGGATGAGTGTGGGTTGTCGGTGGTGCGGCGGCCGTCGTGGTTGTTGGTGTCGAAGGATCGGATGGTTGCGGGGCGGGCGGTGCGGCCGGTGGCGCCGAAGCTGTGGCGGGTGCGGGTGACGCCGGGCGGGTGTGCGTTCCGCTTGAAGATGCATGCGGGGCAGGTGCCGGACCCCTATGTAGGGGCGGCGTCGGCGATGGCGCATGCGTGGCGGGTGCATGGGGTGCGGGTGAGGGAGTTGCGGCGGGGGTGGCTGATGGTGCATGTGACGCAGAGTGATCCGCTGGGGTCGGTGGTGCGGCTGCCGGAAGTGGCTGATCCGTTGTTGTGGCCGATGGTGGGGTTGCTGGATGACGGGTCGCCGTGGGCGCTGGATTTCCGGGCGGTTCCGCATTGGCTGCTTGTTGGGGCTACGCAGAGTGGCAAGTCCACGTTGGTGGCGGCGTTGGTGGTGCGGTTGGCTCCTCAGCCGGTTGCCCTGGTCGGAATCGATTTGAAGGGGGGTATGGAGCTGGGGTTGTTCGGGGCGCGGTTGTCGGCGTTGGCGACTTCGAGGGATGAGGCCCGGGGGCTGCTGGAGCGTTTGGTTGAGCGGGAGTTGGCGTCCCGGATGGCGGCGTGTGCGGCGGCTGGCGTGCGGTCGGTGTGGGAGCTGGCGCCGGGTGACCGGCCGGTGCCGGTGGTGGTCTTGGTGGATGAGGTCGCCGAGCTGTACTTGTCGGACGGTTCGACGGAGGGGCGGCGGGCTGCGGCGGCTTGCTCAACGTCGCTGTTGCGGCTGGCTCAGCTTGGGCGGGCTCTGGGGATGTATCTGGTGGTGGCGGGTCAGCGGGTCGGGTCGGATTTGGGGCCGGGCGTGACAGCGTTGCGGGCTCAGCTCGGGGGGCGGGTGTGTCACAGGGTGACTGATCCGCAAACGGCGGTGATGGCTTTGGGGGATCTGTCGCCGGATGCGGTGGTGGCGGCCCAGTCGATCGGTCCGGGTGAGCCGGGGGTGGCGGTGGTGGCGGGGTCGGGTGGGGAGTGGTCGCGGGCCCGGTCGGCGTACGTATCGCCGGAAGCAGCTGAGGCGGCGGCGGTGCGGTGGTCGGAGCGGGCGCCGGTGCTGCCCTCTCTCCTCGACGGCGGGGAGGGGTTGTCGTGAGTGGGGATGTGCCGGTTGCGGTCCTTCTGCTGCTGGCGGCGTGGCTGCTGGTGTGGTCGGGCCAGGTGCGCTGGTGGCTGGCGTTTCTGCTGGTTGCGGCGGGTGTTGCTCTCGGGCAGAACCCGGTGGCTGAGGGGATCGTGGCCTCGGTCTGGTGGTTCGTGGTCGGGCCGTTCACGCGGGGGTTTTAGTGATGGGTGGGCGGGTGCCGGTGGAGCGGTGTGGGAGGTGCAGTCGGCCTCTGCGGCGGGATCGGTGGGGGAATGTTCTGCCGTGTTCGTGTCGGCCTTCGACGCGGGCTCGTCGGGGTTGGCGTTCATGGATCAGGTCTAGGTGAGGTGCTGGGGATGAAGTCTGCGAGGGGTCCACCATGGGTGGCGTGGTGTGGGGTGCGGGGCGTCCTGCCGGTGGGGTGGTGGGGCGTCCCGTGCTGGATCTGGTGGGGGCGGATCTGGTGCGGGTGGCGCAGGAGCCGGGGGCGTTGGCGTCCCTGGCGGGTACTGGTGGTTGTGAGTGGCCGGTGTGGGTGCGGGGTCGTGTGCCTGGTGCTGGTGGGTGGGGTGGCCGGTTGGCGGTGCGGTGTGGGACGCGGCGGGCTCGGGTGTGTCAGCCCTGTGCCCGGTTGCATGCGGGGGATACGTATCGGCTGGTGCGGGGTGGTCTGGAGCGCGGGGGTGACGGCGACGGGCGGCTGTGGTTCGTGACGCTGACGGCGCCGGGTTTCGGGGTGGTGCATCGGTCGGGGCCGGGTGGGTGTGTGCGGGGTCGGGGTTCGTGTCGGCATGGTCGTGCGCGGGGGTGTGGGGTGGTGCATGGGGAGGGGTCGGCGGTGGTGGGCTCGCCGCTGTGCGCGGGGTGTTACGACTACGGCGGTCATGTGTTGTGGCAGGCCATGGTTGGTGAGTTGTGGGCGCGGACGGTTCGGGGGGTTCGGCGGCGGCTGGCTGAGGCGGGGGGTGTTCCGCGCTCGCGGTTGGGTGACGTGGCGAGGGTGGAGTTCGCGAAGGTTGCGGAGTATCAGGCGCGGGGTGCGGTGCACTTCCACGTGTTGTTCAGGCTTGATGGGCCGGAGGGTGCAGGTCTTTGCCGGCTTGGGCCTCCCGGGTGGGCGGTGGACGCGTTCGCTGGGGCGGTGGAGCGGGCGGCGGCGGATGCGTGGGTGGGTCTGCCGGACGGGCGGGTGGCCCGGTGGGGTGCACAGCGGGACGTGCGCGAAGTCCGCCAGGGGGGCCGGGAGATCGCGGGCTACTTGGCGAAGTACGTCAGCAAGAGCGTCGGGGACTCGGGTGGGACGGACTTTCGGGTCCGGTCGGCCGCTGAGATCGGTGCGCGGCGGGTGAGCGGGCACGTGCGGGACCTGATGTGGGCCTGCTGGCGCCTGGGCGGGCGGCGGGAGTTCGCCGGGCTTGGTCTGAGGCGCTGGGCGCACACGCTTGGGTTCCGGGGGCACGTGCTCAGCAAGTCGCGGAATTTCTCGCTGACGTACTCGGCTTTGCGGGAGCAGCGGCGGCAATGGCGGGCTGCGGATTCCGGCTCGACGGTGGTTGTCGGTGTGGAGTGGGCGTATGCCGGTAGCGGTCTTTCTCCGGCTGAGGATTTGATTGCGCGGGGTGTCCGGCTTGATTCTGCGGTGGCCCGGGAGTTCGCGTCGGCTGCCCGCCGGGAGTGGCGGTCGGGTTATGGCTGAGGACGCGAAGAAAGGGACGGGGCCGACGGCGGCGCGCCCTGTGGCGGCGGGGGCGGGTGGGGGGGTAACGGCGCGAGACTCTGAAAGATCAGAGAAGGCACGCCCGTCTGGTGAGACGGTGGAGGAATGGGCGCGGCGTGAAGCGGCCAAGTTCCCTCGGGAGCTGGGGCCGAGAACCGCTGAACGACTGGCGCGGCTTCTCGGCCCCGGGGACGGCTAAGCGGACAAGAGGTGTTGCCGTATTTCGAGCCGGGAGAGATCCAGACCCGTTCCCTTCCTGGTGGCAGGCTTGATGATGACCGCTTCGAATAGCAAGCTGAATACCGCGTTGATCCGCTCGTATTCCCCGCGCTCCTCAAGCCGCTTGAAAGCCGCTCGCGCTCCCGGGCCGGTGAGCCCTTCCAGCGCCACTACGGGCCGCTGAATGACTGATACCTGCCGCTCCGCAATGCGGTCATTTACCTTCTTCCTGAGCCTGACGAATTCAGCTCGCGTGATCTCGTCAGCCAGCCACATTTCATGAAGCTCTCCGAGTTTCCGCCGATCCGCCTCGTCCGCCGCTACATCTTCGGAACTCCGGGGTGATACGGCGGGCACGCCTGCCGGGTCCAGCCGTTCGAGAATGCGGATGGAAAGCTCTGTCAGCGCCTTCTCAACGGCTTCGGCTCCGATGGTGCGCGTGCAGCGCTTCTCGCCGATCCGGGCCGACCTGGCGCACCGGTAGATGTGCGATCCCCGTGTGCTGCTGCTGCCGCCCATCCGGACACCACACGTGCACGTGATCACACCACGCGCCTTGTAGTAGTACTTCTGGGCGCAACGTTCCTTCTCCTGGACTGAGCGGGTGGCGCGCTTCGCTTGAACTTCCCTCCATGTGCCGAGATCGACAATCGCGGGCCACGCCCCCATCCGGATTTCCCCGTCGTCAATGCTGATAATTCCGGCGACGCGCTGAGACTGGAGGAGGTTGCGTACCGTGTCGGCCTGCCACTCCTTTCCCCTGCTCGTCAGCTCTCCGCGCTGGTGTATCGTTCGCGCAATCTTGGCGGGGGTCCTGCCTTCAAGATAGAGGCGGAACACGTCTTTGATGATTTCGGCCTCGTGCTGGATGATCCGTTTGCCGTCCTTGGTGTATCCGTACTGGCGCCGTCCCGAGTGCGGGAGTCCGGCTATGAACCGGTCTTCCAGAGCGTCACGGACGCGACGTGACGTGTCATCCGAAGACTTGCACGCCTGCGCAACCTCGATGCGGAGAATGAACCGGTCGTCCGCGTTCGACAGATCCCTGTTGTTCGCCTGGCCATGCAGAATCACATGCTTGTCGTCGGCGAGGCTCAGAAGCCGTTCAAGGTCGTGAGGCTGCCGCATCAACCGATCCGCGTGATACACGATCACGTGTCGATACTTGCCCGCCTCCATGCCCTTGAGGAGAGCATCCCACTTCGGCCGCTTACGGCTCCGCTGCCATGCGCTCTTGTTGTTGTCCTTGTAGATGTGTCCCGGCTCGACTGAAAGCTGAAGGCGCTCCGCCTGGTCAAGGCAAAGGCGCTCCTGGCGGTCAACGCCAGTCTGGTCGTCGTCGTCAGCCTTGGAAATCCGGCAGTAGATTGCTGCGGGTTCTCCCGGGGTGACTGCCCGAAAGTCCCGTGCCCTTCGCTTTCTTGTTGTTTCCCTCATAGCAAATACTGTACGGGCGGGGGCTGACTGCGGCGAAGGCGACGTCGAGGAGTCCTGCTTCGCCGCGCGCGTATTTGATCAATGTGTCCGCGAGGACGACGAGTGCCGCCGCCAGCACCACCCAGGCCAGCGGTCCGCCGATGATCATCACGACGACGCCGAGGACAGCGACGACGATCTTGCACACTTCGACTATTGTGTCCCAGTTTTCCGTGACCCAGTGGACGGCCTTCTGCCACCATTTGCGATTCTGGATCCCCGCGTCGGACGCCTCGTCGATGTCACGGGCCGCCTGCCTGGCGGCCTCTTCGCGCATCTCCTTCGCCTGCCGCGCCAGCTCCCGCGCCGCGTCCAGGGAGTCCTGTGCGGTGTCCACCCGCGCTTGCGCGGCCTCCCGCGCCTGGTCCGCCGCCTGGCGGTCACGGGTGGCGGCGCGCACCTCCGACTCGTCCGGCGGGGGCGCGTTGTCGCGTTCCCCTTCGCGCTGGAGGCGCTCGGCTTCCTCCCCGGCCCGGCCGACCCAGCCCTGGGCGTCCCCCAACGCACCCTGCGCCGACGTCAGATCGGCCTGCGCGGCGATCGCCCGGTCCAGGGCGCGGTCCGCCTGCCCCTGCGCGGTCTGGAGCTTCGGCCAGTACGTCTGTAACGCCTGCGCGCACAAGTCGTAGGAGTCCCGCAACTTCTCCAGGTTCCCGGGCACGCCGTCGAACTCGTCACGGAACGCCTCCGCCGACAGGCCCGCCCAGTCCTGCACCGCACGGTCAGAGGCAAGACCCCGGACCTTCCCCAGCGCCTCGGCCACATCATCGGAGAACGTCTGCAACTCGTCCGCCAGCTCACGGACCTCCTCCGGATCCCCCGGCGTCGGATCCGAGTCCATCCCCACCGGACTCCAGTCGGATGCGCGCCCCATCTCGCCCCCAGCTCCGTGACTTCCCCGCCCTGTTCAACGACGCGCCGGTACGCGTCATGGTTCCGCGCCGCCGGTGGCGCGTGGTGGGAATCACCTTGATCGGGCGGGGGCATCGTGGGGGTGTGCAGGCTATGTTGATACCCGCGAGTAGCCGCGTCCGCGCGGTGCCGGAGGACAGAACGACCCCTGGGAGTGGCCGGGCGTGACCCATCAGTCTGGTGAGGACCGCCCCCTCCGGGTCGCACTGCTCAGCTACAAGGGGAACCCGTTCTCCGGCGGACAGGGTGTCTACGTCCGTCACCTATCCCGTGAACTGGCCGCGCTGGGCCACCGTGTCGAGGTCATCGGCGCCCAGCCGTACCCCGTGCTCGACCCCGGGGTGACGCTGCGCGAGCTGCCGAGCCTCGACCTCTACCGGGAGCCCGACCCGTTCCGCACGCCGAAGCGCGACGAGTACCGCGACTGGATCGACGTCCTCGAAGTCGCGACGATGCGGACCGGCGGCTTCCCCGAGCCCCGCACGTTCGCCCTCCGCGCACGGCGCGAACTCCTGGCGCGGCGCGGCGAGTTCGATGTCGTGCACGACAACCAGACGCTCGCGTACGGCCTGTTGGGCGGCGCCCGCAGGGCCGGGCTGCCGCTGGTCACCACCATCCACCACCCCATCACCGTGGACCGCCGTCTCGAACTCGCCGCCGCCGGCACATGGAAACGCCGCTGGTCCCTGCGCCGCTGGTACGGCTTCACGCACATGCAGAAGCGCGTCGCCCGCCGCCTGCCGTCCGTCCTCACCGTCTCCGGCGCGTCCAGGCGCGAGATCATCGAGGACTTCGCCGTCCCCCCGGAGCGGCTGCACGTCGTCCCCATCGGCGCCGACACCCGCGTCTTCCACCCCGACCCCGCCGTCCCCCGCGTCCCCGGCAGGATCGTCACCACATCCAGCGCCGACGTGCCGCTCAAAGGCCTCGTGCACCTGGTCGAGGCCCTCGCCAAGCTCCGCACCGAGCACCAGGACGCGCACCTCGTCGTCGTCGGCAGGCGCCCCGCGTCCGGCGCCGTCGCGGACGCGCTGGACCGCTTCGGCCTCGGCGGCGCCGTCGAGTTCGTCACCGGCATCGGCGACGGCGAACTGGCCGATCTCGTACGCGGCGCGCAGGTCGCCTGCGTCCCGTCCCTCTACGAGGGCTTCTGCCTGCCCGCCGCCGAGGCAATGGCGGCCGGCACGCCCCTGGTCGCCACGACCGGCGGCGCCATCCCCGAGGTCGCCGGCCCCGACGGCGAGACCTGCCTCGCCGTCCCGCCAGGCGACGCCGGGGCACTGGCCGCCGCCCTGGCGCGGATGCTGGACGACGCGGACCTGCGCGCCCGCCTCGCCGCCGCGGGCCGCGCACGCGTCCTGCGCCGCTTCACCTGGCGGCAGGCCGCGATCGGCACCGCGGAGCACTACCGGGCGGCACTGGCACAGCAGCGCCGCCGCCCCTGACGATCCGGCCACGACGATCCGGCCGCACGGCCGGCGAAGGGACGCCCGACACATGCTGACGGTGGACTTCTCCCGCTTCCCGATCGCCCCCGGCGACCGGGTGCTCGACCTCGGCTGCGGCCAGGGACGGCACGCGTTCGAGTGCTACCGGCGCGGCGCCCGCGTCGTCGCGCTCGACCGCGACGGCGACGACGTCCGCCACACCGCGGGCTGGCTCGCCGCCATGCGCGACGCGGGGGAGGCCCCGGCCGGAGCCACCGCCGCCGCGGTCGAGGGCGACGCGCTCGCGCTCCCGTTCCCCGACGACAGCTTCGACGCGCTCGTCGTCTCCGAGATCATGGAGCATGTCCCGGACGACAAGGGCCTGCTCGCCGAGGCCGTCCGCGTCCTGCGCCCCGGCGGCCGGATCGCCGTCACCGTGCCGCGCTACGGGCCGGAACGCGTCTGCTGGGCCCTGTCCGACGCGTACCACCAGGTCGAGGGCGGCCACATCCGCATCTACCGCGCCGGTGAACTCCTCGCGCGCATCCGCGAGTCGGGCCTGCGCCCGTACGGCAGCCACCACGCGCACGCGCTGCACTCGCCCTACTGGTGGCTCAAGTGCGCGCTCGGCGTGGACAACGACAAGGCGCTGCCGGTGCGCGCGTACCACAAGCTGCTGGTCTGGGACATCATGAAACGGCCGCTCGCCACCCGCGTCGCCGAGCGCGCCCTCGACCCGCTGCTCGGCAAGAGCCTCGTCGTCTACGCCACCAAACCCCACACCCCCCGCGCCCCGCACACCGTGACCGCGCAGGAGCGGCACGGGTGACCGCCCCCGGCCACCGCGAACGCCCCGCGCTCCCCGGCGTCCTCACCGCCGACGAGGCCGCCGCCACCGCCGCCGCCATAGCCGCCGAGCAGCGCACCGACGGCGCCATACCGTGGTTCCGCGGCCACCACCTCGACCCGTGGGACCACGTCGAGGCCGCCATGGCCCTCGACACCGCGGGCGCACACGACCGCGCCGAGGCCGCGTACGACTGGCTCGCCCGCCACCAGAACGCCGACGGCTCCTGGTACGCCGCCTACTCCGACGGCGACCACACCCGCCCCACCGACCTGGGCGCCGAGAGCAACTTCTGCGCCTACCCGGCCGTCGGCGTCCTCCACCACTACCTCACCACGGGCGACGAGGCGTTCCGCCGCCGCATGTGGCCCATGGTCGTGGCGGCCGTCGAGTTCGTCCTCGACCTCCAGCAGCCGGGCGGGCAGCTGGGCTGGCGGCGCGAGGCGGACGGCACGCCCGTCGCGGACGCGCTCGTCACCGGCTCCGCGTCCTGCTACCACGCCCTGCGCTGCGCCCTCGCGCTCGCCGGCCGCGAGAGGAGCCCGCAGCCCGACTGGGAGCTGGCGGCGGGCCGCCTCGGGCACGCGCTGCGCGGCCACCCCGAGCGTTTCCTCGACAAGTCCCGCTACTCCATGGACTGGTACTACCCGATCCTCAGCGGGGCCGTGCGCGGCAGCGCCGCCCGCGCGCGGCTCGCCGCCGACTGGGACGCGTTCGTCGTGCCGGGCCTCGGCGTGCGCTGCGTCCGGCCCAACCCGTGGATCACCGGCGGCGAGAGCGCCGAACTGGCCCTCACCCTCTGGACGATGGGCCTGACCCTGCGTGCCGTCGAGATCCTGCGCGGCCTCGCGCGCCTGCGCGCGGACAACGGGCTCTACTGGACGGGGTACGTCTTCGAGGACGACGCCGTCTGGCCCGCCGAACTCACCACCTGGACCGCCGGATCGATCCTGCTGGCCGCCGCCGCCCTCACCGGCGACTCCGCCACCCGCGCCGTCTTCTCCCCCGACCAGCTCCCGCCGGGGCTCGACACCGGCTGCTGCTCCCTGTGACGGCCGCGCCGCGAGAGGCGTGCCACACTGCGCCGATGAGCACTTCCGCATCCGTGTACGACCCCAAGGCCGATCTGCGGCGCTACCTGGACATCGCCCGCGACGTCCTGCTGTGGAAGCTCGACGGCCTGTCCGAGTACGACATCCGCCGCCCGCTGACCCCGACCGGCACGAACCTGCTCGGTCTGGTCAAGCACGTCGCGGGCGTCGAGATCGGCTACTTCGGCGACGTCTTCTCCCGGCCGTTCGGCGAGTCGTTCCCCTGGCTCACCGGGGACGCCGGGCCGAACGCCGACCTGTGGGCGACCCCGGACGAGTCGCGCGCCGACATCACCGGCCTCTACGGGCGGGTGCGGGCGCACTCGGACGCGACGATCGCCGCCCTCCCGCTCGACGCCGCCGGCCGCGTCCCCTGGTGGCCGGAGGACCGCGCCGTGCTCACGCTGCACCGCGCCCTCGTCCACGTCACGACCGAGATCCACCGGCACGCGGGCCACGCCGACATCGTCCGCGAACTGATCGACGGCGCCGCCGGACTGCGGCCCGACGCCGACAACCTGCCGGACGGCGGCGCCGACTGGTGGACCGCGCACCACGACCGCGTGGAACGGGCCGCCCGCCAGGCGCCGGACGGCCGCTGACACGCCGGAGGGGGGGGGGGGGGGGGGGGGGGGGGGGGGGGGGGGGGGGGGGGGGGGGGGGGGGGGG
>NZ_JBJZOH010000070.1:0-13621 GCF_047200595.1 Streptomyces sp. MS19
CCCCCCCCCCCCCCCCCCCCCCCCCCCCCCCCCCCCCCCCCCCCCCCCCCACGGCCCGTCCCCCCGGCAGCCGCTCGTTCCCACAAGGAAGTCAGCCCATGTCCCTTTCCGACATCTGGGACGTCCTCGTCCTCGGGGTGGTGCTCGGCTCGCTCTACGCCGTCATCGCCATCGGTTACACGCTCGTCTACGGCGTTCTCCAGCTCCTGAACTTCGCGCACAGCGAGGTTTTCATGGCCGGTGGATTCGGCGGCGTCATCGCCCTCACGCTCGTCGAACCGGTCGCCGACCCGTCCGGAATGCAATCGGTCCTCTACATTCTGCTCGGCATCTGCGCCGGCGCGGCATTGGGCGGGCTCGTCGCCTTCGGACTGGAAAAGGCCGCGTATCTTCCCCTGCGGCGCCGTAACGCGCCCCGCCTCGTCTTCCTCATCACGGCCATCGGCGCCTCGTTCTTCCTCTACAACCTCGCCGGGAAACTCTTCGGCCGTTATCCGATGCCGATGCCGTCGATGTACGAGAACCGGCGCCTGTTCACCGTCTTCGGCGCCCCGGTCAGCGTGACGCAGCTGCTGATCGTCCTCGTCGGCGTCCTGATGCTCGTCACGGTCGACTTCATCGTGAACCGCACCAAACTCGGCTCCGGCATCCGCGCCGTCGCGCAGGACCCGGAGGTCGCGTCGCTGATGGGCGTGAACATCGACCGCGTCATCTCCAGGACCTTCGTCCTCGGCGGCCTCATGGGCGGCGCGGCCGGATTCCTCTTCGGCACGAACCTCCAGGTCGACTACACGATGGGCTTCCTCCCCGGCATCACCGCCTTCGCCGCCGCCGTCCTCGGCGGCATCGGCAACGTGCGCGGCGCCATGCTGGGCGGGCTCACCCTCGGCGTCGTCGAGTCGTTCACCGTCGAGATCTGGGGCGACGCCTGGCGGTACGTCGGCGGGTTCGCCGCGCTCGTGCTCGTGCTGATGTTCCGCCCCACCGGCATCCTCGGCGAGCGGGTCGGGAGGGCCGCATGACCACCGAAGCACCCGTCCACGCGCCCCTGAGCGCGGCGGCACGCCTGCGCCGCCGCAAGTGGTACCAGGAGCCGCGCTGGAAGCGGCTGTCCGCCCTCCTCGTCCTGGCCGTCGTCATCGCCCAGGCGACGGGCGTCCAGGGCGTCCGCGGCGATCTCTTCTTCGCGCTCCAGGAGAACTTCAAGGGCGTCCGCATCTGGGTCTGCGTCGGCATCGCCCTCGCCGTCTGGGCCGTCAGGGAGTTCGGCCGCGAAGGCGTCGCCCGCTGGTCCTCCGCCGTCCGCGAGGAGACCGGCCGCCCCGTCGGACGGCCCGCCGACGTACGCCCCGCCCAGCGCTTCTCCCCCCGCACCGCGCACGTCTGGCTGCCCGCCACCGTCGCCCGCGCCGTACGGCTCGTCACCGGCCTGTTCCGGGACCACGCCGCCTACCGCTGGACCGCCCTCGGCGCGCTGCTGGTCTTCCTCGTCTTCCTGCCGATGATGGTCGCCACCTTCTGGCAGCAGGTCATGGTGGACCAGATCGGCATGTACGTCCTGGTCGCCATCGGCCTGAACGTGGTCATCGGCTGGGCCGGCATGCTCGACCTCGGCTTCATCGCGTTCTTCGCCATCGGCGCCTACAGCTCGGCCTTCTGGACCGGCGGCCTGCCCGTCGAACCGCCCGTCGAGCTGAACAACTTCCTCGTGATCCCGGTCGCCGTCGTCACCTGCCTCATCGCGGGCCTGCTGCTCGGCGCGCCCACGCTCCGGCTGCGCGGCGACTACCTGGCCATCGTCACGCTCGGCTTCCACGAGATCGTCTACCTGATCGCCAGGAACTGGTCCGACTTCACCGGCGGTACGCGCGGCGCCCCCGGCCTCGACCGCTTCTCCGTGGACCTCGGCTTCTGGTCGTACGAGTGGCAGCTCGACCCGGCGCCGTACTACTGGCTCCAGCTCGCGTTCGTCGTCGCGATCATCGCTCTCTTCCTCCGGCTTGAGCACTCGCGCGTCGGCCGCGCCTGGACCGCGATCCGCGAGGACGAGGTCGCCGCGGCGGCCACCGGCGTCAACACCGTCCGCTTCAAGCTGCTCGCGTTCGCCATCGGCGCGTCCACCTCGGGCGTCGCGGGCGTCGTGTACGCGAGCAAGCAGGGCTTCATCAACCCCGAGCAGTTCGTGGTGCTGATGTCCGTGCTCGCGCTGTCGTACGTCGTCTTCGGCGGCATGGGCTCGATCCCCGGCGTGGTCCTCGGCACCGTGCTCCTCGTCTGGCTGCCGGAGTACCTGCGCGACACCGTCGACCCGCAGGACCGCTTCATGTACCTCGGCGGCCTGCTGGTCGTCATGATGATCTACCGCCCGCAGGGCCTGCTGCCCTCCCGCCGCCGCCAGCGTGAGCTGCGGATGGCGGAGGAGGGCCGGGGCGGCGCGGACGCGCTGGGCGCGCAGCCGGGAGGTGCGCAGGGATGACCACCGAGATGAAGGACGCCGCACGGGCGCCCGAACCCGCCGGGGCGGACAACGTCCTCGACGCCAGCGGGGTCACCCTGCGGTTCGGCGGCCTGACCAGCCTCGACGGGGTCGAGCTGCGGATGAGGCGCGGCGAGATCCTCGCCGTCATCGGGCCGAACGGCGCGGGCAAGACATCGCTGTTCAACTCGCTGACCGGCGCGTACGTCCCGCAGGAAGGCGCGATCACCTACCGGCCCAAGGCGGGCGGCAGCCACGAGCTGCGCGGCCAGAAGCCGCACAAGGTGAGCCGCCTCGGGGTGGCCAGGACGTTCCAGAACATCCGGCTGTTCGGCGCGCTCACCGTGCTGGAGAACGTCAAGATCGCCGTCGAGACGCGGCAGCGCACCGACGCCATCTCCATCATGCTCGGCCTGCCGAACGCCCGCCGCGACGAGCGCGAGAGCGACCGCAAGGCGCACGAGGTCCTCTCTTATGTCGGCCTGGAGAACCGGATCAACGAGCTGGCCTCCTCGCTGAGCTACGGCGAGCAGCGGCGCCTGGAGATCGCCCGCGCCCTCGCCACCGCGCCCGAGGTGCTGCTGCTCGACGAACCGGCGGCGGGCACCAACCCCACCGAGAAGCGTGACCTGGAAGTCCTGATCCGCCGCATCAACACCGACCTGGCCGTCAGCGTCCTGCTGATCGAGCACGACATGCGGCTGGTCATGTCGGTGGCCGACCGCGTCGTGGTGCTCAACTTCGGCAAGAAGATCGCCGAGGGCACCCCGGCCGAGGTCCAGCGGGACCCGGCCGTCGTGGAGGCGTACCTCGGCGCGTCCGCCGAGGAGGACTCCGCCGCGGTCGCCGACATGCTCGCCGCGCAGGCGGCGGCCGACGTCCCCGCGCCGCGCGGACCGGCCGACGACGGCACGGGCGGCGGCGCGGACGGTACGGACGGCAGCGAGGAGGACCGGTCATGAGCACCGAGCTGGAGAAGGAGCCCCGGCCGTCGCCCGGCACCGACGCGGGACCGCCCCTGCTCGAACTGCGGGACCTGCACGTCTACTACGGCGCCATCGAGGCGCTGAAGGGCGTCAGCCTCACCGTCGGCCGGGGCGAGGTCGTCGCGCTGCTCGGCGCCAACGGCGCGGGCAAGTCCACCACCCTGAAGACCGCCTCCGGCATGCACGCGCCCCGCACGGGCCAGGTCCTGCTGCACGGCGAACGGGTGGACGGCATCGCCTCGCACGAGCTGGTCCGCTTCGGCATCGGCCATGTCCCGGAAGGCCGCCGCGTCTTCCCGCGCATGACCGTGCTGGAGAACCTGCGGATGGGCGCGTACCGGCTGCGCCGCCCCGACCCGGCCGACCTCGACCGGGTGTTCACGCTCTTCCCGCGCCTCGCCGACCGCCGCAAGCAGGTCGGCGGCACCCTGTCGGGCGGCGAGCAGCAGATGCTGGCCATCGGCCGCGCCCTCATGGGCAAGCCCGAACTGCTGCTGCTCGACGAGCCGTCCATGGGCCTCGCCCCGCTGATCGTCCAGCAGATCTTCGAGATCCTCGGGGAGATCAACGCCCAGGGCACGACCCTGCTCCTCGTGGAGCAGAACGCGTCGCAGGCGCTCCAGCTCGCCGACCGCGGCTACGTGCTGGAGACCGGCAGCGTCGTCATGGCCGACACCGCCGGGGCTCTCCTGTCCGACCCGCGGGTACGCGCCGCCTACCTCGGTGAGGCCATCGAGTGACGTGACGTGTGACGTGTGACGTGCGACGTGTGACGCGGCACGTCAGGCGACGGGCGGGGCACCGGCTTCCGGGGCCCCGCCCTCCCGCGTCTGCTGGGTCGCGGGACGCAGCGCGCACGTCAGCCGCGCCGTGCACACGCGCTTGCCCCGCTCGTCGGTGAGGACGATCTCGTACGTCGCCGACGTCCGCCCCGTGTGCGCGGGCGTCGCCACGCCCGTGACGAGGCCGGAGCGCACCGGGCGGTGGTGCGTACAGTTCAGGTCCACGCCCACCGCGATCTTGTTCGGTCCGGCGTGCAGCATCGCGCCCACGGAACCCAGCGTCTCGGCCAGGACGGCGGACGCCCCGCCGTGCAGCAGCCCGTACGGCTGGGTGTTGCCCTCCACCGGGATCGTGCCGACGACGCGCTCGGGCGACGCCTCCGTCACCCGCACGCCCATGCGCTCGCCGAGCGCCCCCGCCGAGAAGAGTGCGGGCAGGTCGATGCCGAGGACGGCCCACTGGTCGAGGGTCTCCGGGGGGAACTGTGTACCACTGCGCTCAGCCATGCCAGCGTTCTACCAGGTCCCCTCAGCGCTCCGCCGCCCGGGTGAGGCGGACGACCACGGACTTGCTGGCCGGGGTGTTGCTGACGTCCGCCGTCGAGTCGAGCGGCACCAGCACGTTCGTCTCCGGGTAGTACGCCGCGGCGCAGCCCCGCGTCGTCGGGTAGTGGACGACGCGGAAGCCGCGCGCGGTGCGCTCGCTGCCGTCGGTCCACTCGCTGGTCAGGTCGGCGTAGTCGCCGTCGGCGAGCCCGCGTTCGGCCGCGTCCCGCGGGTGCACCATGACGACGCGCCGCCCGCCCGTGATGCCGCGGTAGCGGTCGTCCAGGCCGTAGACCGTGGTGTTGTACTGGTCGTGCGAACGCAGGGTCTGGAGCAGCAGCCGGCCCTCGGGGACGCGCGGGTACTCGACGGGGGACGCCGTGAAGTGCGCCTTGCCGGTGGCGGTGGGGAACGTGCGGCTGTCGCGCGGGCCGTGCGGCAGCGTGAACCCGCCGGGCGCCGCGACCCGTTCCTCGAAGTCCTCGAAACCGGGCACCACCCGCGCGATCCGTTCCCGCACGCGCCGGTAGTCCGTCTCGAACTCCTCCCACGGCGTCGCGCTGCCCGCCCCCAGCACGCGCCGCGCCAGCCTGCTGACGATGGCAGGCTCCGACAGCAGCTCGGCGCTCGCGGGCCGCAGCCGCCCCCGCGAGGCGTGCACCTTGCCCATGGAGTCCTCGACCGTCACGAACTGGTCGCCGGACGCCTGCGTGTCCCGCTCGGTGCGGCCCAGCGTGGGCAGGATCAGCGCACGGGTGCCGGTGACGCAGTGGGAACGGTTCAGCTTCGTCGACACGTGCACCGTCAGGCGCGCGCGGCGCATCGCGTCCTCCGTCACCTCCGTGTCGGGACTGGCCGCGACGAAGTTCCCGCCCATCGCGAAGAACACCTTCACCCGCCCGTCCCGCATCGCGCGGATCGAGTCCACGACGTCGAGCCCGTGCTCCCTGGGGGGCGAGAAGCGGAACTCGCGCTCCAGCGCGTCGAGGAACGCGCCGGCCGGCTTCTCGTAGATCCCCATCGTCCGGTCGCCCTGCACGTTGCTGTGCCCGCGCACCGGGCAGACGCCCGCGCCGGGGCGGCCGATGTTGCCGCGCAGCAGAAGGAAGTTCACGACCTCCTTGATCGTCGGCACCGAGTGCTTGTGCTGCGTCAGGCCCATCGCCCAGCAGACCACCACGCTCCGGGACGCGAGCACCATCTCCAGCGCCCGTTCGATCTCCGCGCGGGACAGGCCCGTCGCGGCCAGCGTCTCGTCCCAGCCGGCCGCCCGCGCCGCCGCCGCGAACTCCTCGAAGCCGTGGCAGTGCCCCGCGACGAACTCCGTGTCCACCGCGCCCTCGCGCTCCAGCAGCAGCCGGTTCAGCAGCCGGAAGAGCGCCTGGTCGCCGCCGATCCTGATCTGGAGGAAGAGGTCCGTCAGCGCTGTGCCGCGCCCGGTGAGGCCGCGCGGGGTCTGCGGGTTCCTGAACCGTTCGAGCCCGGCCTCGGGCAGGGGGTTCACCGAGATGACGCGGGCGCCGTTCTCCTTGGCCTTCTCCAGCGCCGACAGCATGCGCGGGTGGTTCGTCCCCGGGTTCTGGCCCGCGACGATGATCAGATCGGCCTGGTGAAGGTCCTCCAGGTGCACGCTGCCCTTGCCGACGCCCAGCGTCTCCACCAGCGCGGAGCCGGACGACTCGTGGCACATGTTGGAGCAGTCGGGCAGGTTGTTCGTGCCGTACTCGCGGGCGAACAGCTGGTAGAGGAACGCCGCCTCGTTGCTCGTGCGGCCCGACGTGTAGAACACCGCCTCGTCCGGCGAGCCGAGGACCCGCAGCTCCTCGGCGATCAGGCCGAACGCCTCGTCCCACCCCACCGGCTCGTACCGGTCCGCGCCCTCCGGCAGGTACATGGGCGTCGTCAGGCGCCCCTGCTGCCCCAGCCAGTAACCGGAGCGGCCCGCGAGGTCACCCACCGTGTGCTCCGCGAAGAACGCGGGCGTCACCCGCCGCAGCGTCGCCTCCTCCGCGACGGCCTTCGCGCCGTTCTCGCAGAACTCCGCCGCGTGCGGCTTCCCCGGCTCGGGCCAGGCGCAGCCGGGGCAGTCGAACCCGTCCTGCTGGTTCACGCGCAGCAGCGTGAGCGCCGTGCGCCGCACACCCATCTGCCGCTGCGCCGCCCGCATCGCGTGCCCGACCGCCGGGAGCCCGGCCGCCGAGTGCCGGGGCTCACCGACCTCGGGGGAGTCCTGGACCGGGTCCTGCGCCGGGGGCTTGGCAGGCATCGCTGATCACCTCGCGTGGGGGACGTCGCATGGAGGGAATCCTCCGATCCTCCCACGGCCGGGACGGGAGTGTCAGTGGCGCGTGGGAGGATCGGGAACGTGGCTGAGAACGCATCGCAGACGACGACCGCCCCGCCCCGCCTGCTCCTGCTCGACGGGCACTCGCTGGCGTACCGCGCCTTCTTCGCGCTGCCCGCGGAGAACTTCACGACCGCGGTGGGCCAGCCGACGAACGCGATCTACGGCTTCGCCTCCATGCTCGCGAACACCCTGCGTGACGAGGCGCCCACGCACCTCGCGGTCGCCTTCGACGTCTCCCGCAAGACCTGGCGCTCGGACCGGTACACGGAGTACAAGGCCACCAGGTCCGCCACCCCCGACGACTTCAAGGGCCAGGTCGAGCTGATCGGCGAGCTGCTCGACGCGATGCGCGTGCCCCGCTTCGCCGTCGACGGGTACGAGGCGGACGACGTCATCGCGACCCTCGCCACGAAGGCCGCGTCCGAGGGCTTCCACGTCTCGATCGTCACCGGCGACCGGGACGCGTTCCAGCTGGTCGGTGACAGCGTCACCGTGCTCTACCCGACCAAGGGCGTGTCCGAGCTGACCCGCTTCACACCCGAGAAGGTCCTGGAGAAGTACGGCCTGCCGCCCGCCCGCTACCCGGACTTCGCCGCCCTGCGCGGCGACCCCTCCGACAACCTGCCGGGCATCCCCGGTGTCGGCGAGAAGACCGCCGCCAAGTGGATCAACCAGTTCGGCTCCCTCGACGACCTGCTGGAGCGCGCCGACGAGGTGAAGGGCAAGGCCGGGCAGAACCTCCGCGACCACCTCGACGCCGTCCGCCTCAACCGCGTGCTCACCGAGCTGGTCCGCGACATCGACCTCGGCTGCGGCCCGGCCGACCTGGCGCGCGAGCCGTACGACCGGGACGCCCTCGTCGTCCTGCTCGACGCCCTGGAGTTCCGCAACGCCAGCCTCCGCGACCGCCTCTTCGCCGTCGATCCTGGCGCCGAGGAGGACGCGCCCGAGGTCGGCGAGGGCGTCGAGGTGGACGGCGCGGTCCTCACGGCGGGCGGCCTCGCCCCCTGGCTCGCCGGGCACGCCGCCGAACCGCTCGGCATGGCCACCACGGACGCCTGGAAGCTCGGCACCGGCAGCGTGCACGCCGTCGCGCTCGCCACCGCCACCGGCCCCGCCGCCTGGTTCGACCCCGCGCAGCTCGACGAGGCGGACGAACGCGCCTTCGCCGCCTGGGCGGCCGACGCAGGGCGCCCCAAGGTCCTGCACAACGCCAAGGCCGTCCAGCGGGTCTTCGCCGAGCACGGCTGGCACGTCGCGGGCATCACCATGGACACCGCGCTCGCCGCCTACCTCGTCCAGCCGGGCCGCCGCGCCTTCGCCCTCGACGCGCTGAGCGTCGAGTTCCTCGGCCGCGAGCTGGCCAGGCCGGCCGACGAGAGCGGCCAGCTCGCCCTCGGCGCCGACGACGCGGCCGAGGCGGACACCCTCATGCGGCACGCCCGCACCGTCCTCGACCTCGGCGAGACGTTCCGCGGCCGGCTGACCGAGGTCGGCGCCGCCGGACTGCTCACCGAGCTGGAACTGCCGACCTCCGACCTCCTCGCCCGCATGGAACGGGCCGGCATCGCTGCCGACCGCGCCTGGCTGGAGCGCCTTGAGCAGCAGTTCGCCACCGCCGTCCAGCAGGCCGTCACCGAGGCGCACGCCTCGGTCGGCCACGAGTTCAACCTCGGCTCGCCGAAGCAGCTCCAGGAAGTACTCTTCGGCGAACTGGGCCTGCCGAAGACCAAGAAGACGAAGACCGGCTACACGACCGACGCCGACGCGCTCGCCTGGCTCGCCGCCCAGACCGAGCACGAACTGCCGGTCATCATGCTCAGGCACCGCGAGCAGGCCAGGCTGCGCAGCACCGTCGAGGGCCTGATCAAGACGATCGCCTCGGACGGCCGCATCCACACCACGTTCCAGCAGACCGTGGCCGCCACCGGCCGCCTGTCCTCCACGGACCCCAACCTCCAGAACATCCCGGTCCGCACCGACGAGGGCCGCGCCATCCGCCGCGGCTTCACCGTGGGCGAGGGCTACGAGTGCCTGCTCACCGCCGACTACAGCCAGATCGAACTGCGCGTCATGGCCCACCTGTCGGAGGACGCCGGGCTCATCGAGGCGTTCACCTCGGGCGAGGACCTCCACACCACCGTCGGCTCGCAGGTGTTCTCCGTCCCCAAGGACCAGGTGGACGCCGAGATGCGCCGCCGCATCAAGGCGATGAGCTACGGCCTCGCCTACGGCCTGTCCGCCTTCGGCCTGTCGCAGCAGCTGTCGATCTCCCCCGACGAGGCGCGCGGCCTGATGGACACCTACTTCGAACGGTTCGGCGGCGTCCGCGACTACCTCCAGCACGTCGTGGTGGAGGCCACGGCCACCGGCTACACCGAGACCGTCCTCGGCCGCCGCCGCTATCTCCCCGACCTCACCAGCTCCAACCGGCAGCGCCGCGAGATGGCGGAGCGCATGGCGCTCAACGCCCCCATCCAGGGCACCGCGGCCGACATCGTCAAGATCGCGATGCTGCGCGTGGACGGCGCGCTGCGCCGCGAGGGGCTCGCCACCCGGATGCTGCTCCAGGTCCACGACGAGATCGTCCTCGAAGTGGCCCCCGGAGAGCGGGAGCACGTCACGGCGCTGGTGCGCCGCGAGATGGCGGGCGCGGCGCAGCTGCGGGCCCCGCTCGACGTCTCGATCGGCGCCGGGGAGACCTGGGAGGCGGCCGCGCACTGACGGCCCCGGTTTCCCCAGCCGCCACTCCGGATACGCCCGGGGGTTCTGGCAGCGGGAGCGCGACCTGTCGTACTGTCATCCGTCAACGGGCAAGAGCCGCACGTGAGTCGCAGACAGCAGCAGACGAAGGGGACGGCGAGTGGGGTTGCGCATCGGCAGGGTCCGCCGGGGGATCTCCGGGTCCGCGGTCGCCGCGGCGGCGATGGCCGCGCTGACCGCCTCACAGGCATCCGACGTTCTGAGCACTGATTCCACGCCGCCGCAGGACACGCCGTCCGACGCGGTCGCCGCCGACGACACACCGGGCGACGCGGTCCCTGACGGCCCCGCCGCCGGGGACCCGCCCTACCACACGGACCTGCCGCCGCTCGACACGGTGGAGCCGGGCACCCCGGACGGCGGGCAGGACGCGGGCGGCCCCCTCGGCGGCGGCGAGTCCGGCATACCCGCCACGGTCCTGGACGCCTACCGCTCGGCCGCCACGACCGTCGCGGGCACGACCCCCGGGTGCGGACTCACCTGGGAACTGCTCGCCGCCATAGGCAAGGTGGAGTCGGGACACGCACGCGGCGGCGACGTCACCGCGGACGGCACGACCACCACGCCCATCCTCGGCCCCGTCCTCGACGGGCAGGGCTTCGCGCAGATCAACGACACGGACGCCGGCCGCTGGGACAGCGACACCGTCCACGACCGCGCGGTCGGCCCGATGCAGTTCATCCCCTCCACCTGGGCGAGCTGGGGGGCCGACGGCAACGGCGACGGCGTGTCGGACCCCAACAACGTCTACGACGCGGCCCTCGCCGCGGGCGACTACCTCTGCGCCTCCGGCCGCACCCTCGCCCTCTCGGCGAACCTCGACCGCGCCATCCTCAGCTACAACCACTCCTGGGACTACGTCCGCACCGTCCGCTCCTGGCTGGAGTACTACCAGCGCGGGGTCCACGAGGTGCCGGACGGCGAGGGCGGCCTGCCGCACAGCCCCGGTCCAGGCAACCCGGACGCCGGCCGCCGCCCCGCCGGTCCCCAGCGCCCCGCGGGCCCGCCCGCCACCGGCGGGAACGGCAGTGAGCGCCCGGACAGGCCGGGCAGTCCCGCCGAGCCGGAGGAACCGGAGCAGCCCGAGGAGCCCGAGGAGCCCCAGGAACCGGGCGGTCCCGGCAAGCCGGAGGACCCGGGCTCCGAGGACCCGGGCCCCGGGAACGAGAACCCGGGACCGGGTGACCCGACCGACCCGACCGATCCGACCGATCCGACGGACCCGGGCGATCCCGAGGACCCGACCGACCCGACCGATCCGACGGACCCGGGCGATCCCGAGGACCCGACCGACCCCGAGTGCCCCACCGCCCCGGAGGACCCGACCGACCCGGGCGAGCCCACGGAGCCGGGAGAGCCCACGGACCCCGGGGAGCCCACGGAGCCGGGAGAGCCCACGGAACCGGGAGACCCGACCGATCCCGGCGAGCCCACAGAGCCGGGTGACCCGACGGAGCCGGGTGATCCCACCGGTCCCGATGACCCGGCCGACCCGGGCGAGGACGACGGGTGCGGCGACCCCGAGGACCCGACGGAGCCCGAGGACCCGACCGATCCCGGCGAGGAGACACCCGGCGAGGAGACCCCGGGCGACGGCGAGGAGGACGAGGACGGCGCCGGCGACGACGACGCCGCCGGGACCGTGACGGCCCTCGGCGTGCTGTCCCGGCGCGCCGTCTGAGGCCAGGCGCCAGACGCCGGACACTGCCCCCGGGACCAAGCGTCCCGGGGGCTCGGGCCCGCCCGCCGGCGGCGTCGTCCCGCCGCCCGGGGGAGGACACTCGCCGGATTTGGCCCGATAGCGCCCCTCGTGGGGCGAACCGCGCATTGACCCCGCTCCGATGCGCCCGTATGCTATAAGGCGCGCTGCGGGCCTGCGCGCCTCAGACGGAGCAGGACGCGCTCGCAATTGCTGTAGTCCCCTCGGTTGTCGAGGCGCTACCGGCTCCTGGACCCTTCGCGGTCCCGGTGCGGAAGCCCCTTCCCCATCCGGTCGGCCTCAGTGCTGCGACATGGGCTTTCGGCGTAGCTGTGCCTACGAAACATGTCCGTACCGGAGCCCTTTACCACATGACGAGCAGCACCGAGACCACCGCGACCACGCCGCAGGTTGCGGTAAACGACATCGGTTCCGAGGAAGCCTTCCTCGCCGCGATCGACGAGACGATCAAGTATTTCAACGACGGCGACATCGTCGACGGCGTCATCGTGAAGGTCGATCGGGACGAGGTCCTGCTCGACATCGGCTACAAGACCGAGGGCGTCATCCCCTCGCGCGAGCTGTCGATCAAGCACGACGTCGACCCCAACGAGGTCGTCGCCGTCGGTGACGAGATCGAGGCCCTTGTCCTCCAGAAGGAGGACAAGGAGGGGCGCCTGATCCTCTCGAAGAAGCGCGCCCAGTACGAGCGTGCCTGGGGCACCATCGAGAAGATCAAGGAAGAGGACGGCATCGTCACCGGCACGGTGATCGAGGTCGTCAAGGGCGGCCTGATCCTCGACATCGGCCTGCGCGGCTTCCTGCCCGCCTCGCTGGTCGAGATGCGCCGCGTCCGCGACCTCCAGCCGTACGTCGGCAAGGAGCTCGAAGCCAAGATCATCGAGCTGGACAAGAACCGCAACAACGTGGTCCTCTCCCGCCGCGCCTGGCTGGAGCAGACGCAGAGCGAGGTCCGCCAGACCTTCCTCACCACCCTCCAGAAGGGCCAGGTGCGCTCCGGCGTCGTCTCCTCCATCGTCAACTTCGGTGCCTTCGTGGACCTGGGTGGCGTGGACGGCCTGGTGCACGTGTCCGAGCTGTCCTGGAAGCACATCGACCACCCCTCCGAGGTCGTCGAGGTCGGCCAGGAGGTCACGGTCGAGGTCCTGGACGTGGACATGGACCGCGAGCGCGTGTCGCTGTCCCTCAAGGCCACGCAGGAAGACCCGTGGCAGCAGTTCGCCAGGACACACCAGATCGGGCAGGTCGTGCCCGGCAAGGTCACCAAGCTGGTGCCCTTCGGCGCGTTCGTCCGGGTGGACGAGGGCATCGAGGGCCTGGTCCACATCTCCGAGCTGGCCGAGCGCCACGTGGAGATCCCGGAGCAGGTCGTCCAGGTCAACGACGAGATCTTCGTCAAGGTCATCGACATCGACCTGGAGCGCCGCCGGATCAGCCTCTCGCTGAAGCAGGCGAACGAGAACTTCGGCCCCGACCCGATGGCCGTCGAGTTCGACCCGACCCTGTACGGCATGGCCGCCTCCTACGACGACCAGGGCAACTACATCTACCCCGAGGGCTTCGACCCGGAGGCGAACGACTGGCTGCCCGGGTACGACAAGCAGCGCGAGGAGTGGGAGCGCCAGTACGCCGAGGCGCAGCAGCGCTTCGAGCAGCACCAGGCGCAGGTCATCAAGTCCCGCGAGGCCGACGCGCAGGCCGAGGCCGAGGCGGCGGGCTCCGGCGGCGGCCAGGCGGCCGGCGGTTCGGGCGGCGGCGGTTCGTACTCCTCGCCGCAGACCGAGGACGCGGGCGCCCTGGCGTCCGACGAGGCGCTTGCGGCCCTCCGCGAGAAGCTCGCGGGCGGCCAGAGCTGACCCGACGACCGGGCGGTCGCTGACCGCGCCGATCACCGCATGAAGGCCGTGGCCCGTCTCCCTCAGCGGAGGCGGGCCACGGCCCTTTGTGGGGGGGGGGGGGGGGGGGGGGGGGAGACTCCCCCCCCACCCCCCCCCCCCCCCC
>NZ_JBJZOH010000071.1:0-12031 GCF_047200595.1 Streptomyces sp. MS19
CCTAGTGGGGACCACCGACAGCACAGCGGGTAGGGTGGCGGGCGCAGTCCGTGCCCGGGGAGGGAGACAGCACGTGAGCACGACCGCGACCACCGGCTTCTGCCGTGTCACCATCGCCGCGCCCACCAGCCGGATCGACATGGCGCTGCCGGACGACATCCCGCTCGCCGACCTCAGCCCGGAGATCCTGCACCTCAGCGGCGCCGAGCCGGAGCCGGGCGCGCCCGTCGGCTACCACCTCGTACGCCGCGACGGCACCGTCCTCGACGGTGCCCGCACCCTCGCCGCCCAGCGCGTCCTGGACGGCGACGTCCTCGCCCTCCGGCCCTTCGCCGACTCGCTGCCGCCCCCGGTCCACGACGACGTCACCGACGCGATCGCCGACGCCGTCACCCGCGACCGCCTCCTGTGGCACGAGGACCTGCTGCGCACCGCCGGCCTCACCGCGGCGGGCGTCCTCGGCGCCCTCACCGCCGCCGTCCTGTGGGCGGGGGAGCCCGGCACGCACGGGATGCACGGCACCCCCGGCCTCGTCGCCGGCGTGCTCGCCGTCCTGTTCGCCGCCTTCGCCGCCGTACGCGCCCGGGTCTACGACGACCACGCCGCCGCCGTCGCGTTCGGCCTCGCCGCCCTGCCGCACGCCCTGGTCGCGGGCACCGGCCTGCTCCCGCTCGACCCGGGCCACGGCGTCGGCCGCCTCGAACTGCTCCTCGGCCTCCTGGCCGTCCTCGTCGTCTCGGTGGCCCTGATCGCCGCGCTCCCGCGCGCCGCCGCCTGGTTCACGGCCACGGCGGGCGCCGCCGCCCCGGCCGCCCTCGCCACCTTCGGCGCCATCGCGACCGACGCGGAGCCCACGGCCGCCGCCGCCGTCTGCGTGCCCTTGGCCCTGGGCGCCCTCGCGTTCCTGCCCGCCCTCACCGCGAGCCTGGTGCGCCTCCCCATCGGCTACACCGCCCCGCGCCCCGGCTACGAGACGGACGACTCCGCCGACTCCGCCCCGCGGACCGACCCCGTCGACACCGCCCGCATCGCCGCCCAGGCGAGGCGCGGCCACCAGATCCTCCTCGGCCTCACCGGCGGCTGCGCGATGCTGGCCACCGGCGCGTCGGCCGTCCTCGCCTTCTCGCCCGACGGCTGGGGCCGCCTCCTGGCGCTGGCCGCGGGCATCGCCCTCCTCACCCGCGCCCGCCTCTTCCGCTACGCCGTCCAGGTGACGACGCTGCTGGCCGCCGGGCTCGTCACCCTCGCGCTCCTCGCCCTCGGCCACGCGCTCGGCACCTCCGCCGACGGCGACCTGCGCACCCTCTGGCTCGCCGCCGCCCTCACGGCGGGCGCCGCCCTCATCGCCTCCGTGGCCCTGATCGTGCCCCGCGCCGGTCTCACCCCCTTCTGGGGCCGGGTCCTCGACCTCACGGAGGGCGCGGTCCTGCTGTCGCTGATCCCGCTCTGCCTCGCCGTGCTCGACGTCTACGCCGAGGCCCGCGGCCTGACGAGCGGCTGATCCCGCCGCCCGAGCCGCCCACCTGCCCGGATGTGCTCGGCACGCCGATCTGTTGTACCGTGCTCACTGGCCGTTTGCGTACGCGCCCCCGGAGTCTTCTGGAGGAAGCGCTCAGCGGACCCCGCCTTCCGAGTTCAGGAAGCTCCTCCGCGCATCAGGCGGAGGCACTCGGTGGCCCTACATGACATCCCCAAGGAGTACGTGTGTCGTCGCTCGACGCCGCTACGAAGAAGCAGATCATCGCCGAGTTCGCCACGCAGGAGGGCGACACCGGCTCCCCCGAGGTCCAGGTGGCGCTGCTGTCCCGCCGTATCTCGGACCTGACCGAGCACCTGAAGACCCACAAGCACGACCACCACTCCCGCCGCGGCCTGCTGCTGCTGGTCGGCCAGCGCCGCCGCCTGCTCCAGTACCTGGCGCGCAAGGACATCCAGCGTTTCCGCGCGCTGGTCGAGCGCCTCGGCATCCGCCGCGGCGCGGCGGGCGCGAGGTAGTACGCCCACGAGGGAGCGGCCACCGCTGGCGGGGCCGCTCCCTTCGCCGTATACCGGTGCGTGTACGGAACACACACGAGACACCCCGGCGCCGGGCCCGATGCCCGGCTCCTTTGTAGGCTGGACCCGAACGTACGGATCGGACGGCCCAGCCAGATGACCCAGCCGGACGACCCAGCGAGACGACGCAGGAGGCGGAGCGCCTGCCAGACCGTCGCCGGTCCTCGGTAGTGGCTTCCGGGCAGTGCCCGGGGGCTTCGATCGAAGGCCGGCTCGTCGGAGGTGCTCCACCCCACCCGCCCCCGCCGCAGGGGGCGCAGAAGAGGAGATATTACAAGGTGGAGAACGAGACCCACTACGCCGAGGCCGTCATCGACAACGGCTCCTTCGGCACCCGCACCATCCGGTTCGAGACCGGGCGGCTCGCCCGCCAGGCCGCCGGCTCCGCGGTCGCCTACCTGGACGACGACACCATGGTGCTGTCGGCCACGACCGCGTCGAAGCACCCCAAGGACCAGCTCGACTTCTTCCCGCTCACGGTGGACGTCGAGGAGCGGATGTACGCGGCCGGCAAGATCCCCGGCTCCTTCTTCCGCCGCGAGGGCCGGCCCTCCGAGGACGCCATCCTCACCTGCCGCCTGATCGACCGGCCGCTGCGCCCGTCGTTCCGCAAGGGCCTGCGCAACGAGATCCAGATCGTCGAGACGATCATGGCCCTCAACCCCGACCACCTGTACGACGTGGTCGCCATCAACGCCGCGTCCTGCTCCACGCAGCTCGCCGGCCTGCCGTTCTCCGGCCCCATCGGCGGCACCCGCGTGGCCCTGATCAGCGGCCAGTGGGTGGCGTTCCCGACGCACACCGAGCTGGAGGAGGCCGTCTTCGACATGGTCGTCGCCGGCCGCGTCCTGCCGGACGGCGACGTCGCGATCATGATGGTCGAGGCCGAGGCGACCGAGCGCACCATCGAACTGGTCAAGGGCGGCGCCACCGCGCCGACCGAGGAGGTCGTGGCCGCCGGCCTCGAAGCCGCCAAGCCGTTCATCAAGGCGCTGTGCAAGGCGCAGTCCGACCTCGCCGCCAAGGCCGCCAAGCCCACCGGCGAGTTCCCGATCTTCCTGGACTTCCAGGACGACGTCTTCGACGCCCTGTCCGCCGCCGTACGCGACGAGCTGGCGCAGGCCCTCACCATCGCGGGCAAGCAGGACCGCGAGGCGGAGCTGGACCGCGTGAAGACGGTCGCCGCCGAGAAGCTCCTGCCGCAGTTCGAGGGCCGCGAGAAGGAGATCTCCGCCGCCTACCGCGCGCTGACCAAGCAACTGGTCCGCGAGCGCGTCATCCGTGAGAAGGTCCGCATCGACGGCCGCGGCGTCACCGACATCCGTACGCTCGCCGCCGAGGTCGAGGCGATCCCGCGGGTGCACGGCTCGGCCCTGTTCGAGCGCGGCGAGACGCAGATCCTGGGCGTCACCACGCTGAACATGCTCCGCATGGAGCAGCAGCTGGACACCCTCTCCCCGGTGACCCGCAAGCGCTACATGCACAACTACAACTTCCCGCCCTACTCCACCGGCGAGACCGGCCGCGTCGGCTCCCCGAAGCGCCGCGAGATCGGCCACGGCGCGCTCGCCGAGCGCGCCCTCGTCCCGGTGCTGCCGACGCGCGAGGAGTTCCCCTACGCGATCCGGCAGGTCTCCGAGGCCCTGGGCTCCAACGGCTCCACCTCCATGGGCTCCGTCTGCGCCTCCACCATGTCGCTGCTGAACGCCGGTGTGCCGCTGAAGGCGCCGGTCGCCGGTATCGCGATGGGCCTGATCTCCCAGGAGATCGAGGGCGAGACGCACTACGTGACGCTGACCGACATCCTCGGCGCCGAGGACGCGTACGGCGACATGGACTTCAAGGTCGCCGGCACCCGCCAGTTCGTCACCGCCCTCCAGCTCGACACGAAGCTCGACGGCATCCCCGCCTCCGTGCTCGCCGCCGCCCTGAAGCAGGCGCGCGACGCCCGGCTGCACATCCTCGACGTGATGAGCGAGGCGATCGACGTCCCGGACGAGATGTCCCCGAACGCGCCGCGCATCATCACCGTCAAGATCCCGGTGGACAAGATCGGCGAGGTCATCGGCCCCAAGGGCAAGATGATCAACCAGATCCAGGAGGACACCGGCGCGGACATCACCATCGAGGACGACGGCACGATCTACATCGGCGCCGCCGACGGCCCGTCCGCCGAGGCCGCCCGCACGACGATCAACGGCATCGCCAACCCGACGATGCCCGAGGTCGGCGAGCGCTACCTGGGCACCGTCGTGAAGACCACGACGTTCGGCGCCTTCGTCTCGCTGCTCCCCGGCAAGGACGGACTGCTGCACATCTCGCAGATCCGCAAGCTCGCCGGCGGCAAGCGCGTCGAGAACGTGGACGACGTCCTCGGCGTCGGCCAGAAGGTCCAGGTCGAGATCGCCGAGATCGACCAGCGCGGCAAGCTCTCCCTCATCCCCGTCCTGGAGGAGGAGGCGTCCTCGGACGCGGCGGCCGAGGACGGCGCCGACAAGTGACCCGCAGCTCAGCCAAGGCCACGGCCCGCCCCACCGCTCCGGTGGGGCGGGCCGTGCCCGGTCCGCGCCCCGCCGACGGCGCCGCCGTCCGCAGGACGGTCCTCCCCGGCGGCCTGCGGGTCGTCACCGAGACCGTGCCGGGCGTACGGTCCGCCACGTTCGGCATCTGGGCGCGCGTCGGCTCCCGCGACGAGACCCCGGCGCTCGGCGGCGCGACGCACTACCTCGAACACCTGCTCTTCAAGGGCACGGAACGCCGCAGCGCCCTGGACATCTCGGCCGCCGTGGACGCGGTCGGCGGCGAGATGAACGCCTTCACCACGAAGGAGTTCACCTGCTACTACGCGCGGGTCCTCGACACCGACCTGCCGCTCGCCGTGGACATCGTCTGCGACATGCTCACCTCGTCCGTGATCGCCCCCGAGGAGGTCGATGCCGAGCGCGACGTCGTCCTTGAGGAGATCGCCATGACCGAGGACGACCCGAGCGACGGCGTGCACGACCTGTTCGCGGCCACGCTCTTCGGCGACACGCCCCTCGGCAGGCCGGTCCTCGGCACCGTCGAGACCGTGAACGCCCTGACCCGCGACCGCGTCGCCCGCTTCTACCGCAAGCACTACGACCCGACGCGCCTCGTCGTCACGGCCGCGGGCAACGTCACGCACGAGGACGTCACCGCCCGCGTCGCCGCCGCCTTCGAGGCCGCGGGCGCCCTGCCGGGCACCGGCGCCGCCGAGCCGGTCGGCCCGCGCGGCGGCCACCGCACGGTCCGCGCGGCGGGCAAGCTGGACGTCGTCACGCGCCCCACCGAGCAGGCCCACCTGATTCTCGGCATGCCGGGCCTGTCCCGCCACGACGAGCGGCGCTGGGCGCTGAACGTGCTGTCCACCGCGCTCGGCGGCGGCATGAGCTCCCGCCTCTTCCAGGAGATCCGGGAGAAGCGCGGCCTGGCGTACAACGTCTACTCCCACACGTCCGGGTACGCGGACTGCGGCCTGTTCGGCATCTACGCCGGCTGCCGCCCCGACCGGCTCGGGGACGTCCTGGCCGTCTGCCGTGAGCAGCTCACCCAGGTCGCCGAGCACGGCCTGGACGACGACGAGGTGCGCCGCGCCATCGGCCAGCTCGCCGGGTCCACGGTCCTGGGCCTGGAGGACACCGGCTCGCTCATGCACCGGCTGGGCAAGAGCGAGCTGTGCTGGGGCGAGCAGCTGACCGTCGACGCGATGCTGGAGCGCATCGCGGCCGTCACCCCGGACGACGTGCGCGAGGTGGCGCGCGAGATCCTGGGGCAGCGTCCCTCGCTCGCCGTCATCGGCCCGGTGAAGGACCGCCAGGCCGCCCGTCTGCGGGACGCGGTGGCCTGACCGGCCCGCGGACACCCGCGGACTCCTGGGAAAGACCCGCAGACCCCTGGGAAAGAGATGAGTGGAACGATGAGCAAGCTGCGCGTGGCCGTGATCGGGGCCTCGGGGCGGATGGGGTCCGAGGCGGTGCGCGCGGTGTCGGCGGCCGAGGACATGGAGCTGGTCGCGGCGCTCGGGCGCGGCGACCGGCTGGAGTCGCTGGTGGACGCGGGCGCCGAGGTTGCCGTCGAGCTGACCAGGCCGGACGCGGTGCTGGCGAATCTGGAGTTCTGCGTCGCGCACGGCATCCACGGCGTCGTCGGCACGACGGGCTGGACGGACGAACGGCTCGCCACCGTACGCGGCTGGCTCGCCGACGCGCCGGGGACCGGTGTCCTGATCGCCCCGAACTTCGGCATCGGCGCCGTCCTCACCATGCGGTTCGCCGCGCAGGCGGCACGGTTCTTCGAGTCCGTCGAGATCGTCGAGCTGCATCACCCGGACAAGGCCGACGCGCCCAGCGGCACCGCCGTACGCACGGCGCAGCTCGTCGCCGGCGCGCGGGCCGCCGCGGGGCTGCCCGCCCAGCCGGACGCGACGGCGTCGGCGCTCGACGGCGCCCGCGGCGCGGACGTCTCCGGCGTCCCGGTCCACGCGGTGCGGCTGCGCGGCCTGGTGGCCCACCAGGAGGTGCTCTTCGGCGACGAGGGGGAGGTCTTCACGATCCGGCACGACTCGATGAACCGCGGGTCGTTCATGCCGGGCGTGCTGCTGGGCGTGCGGCGGGTCGGCGGCGCGCCGGGGCTCACCGTGGGGCTCGAACATTTCATGGATCTGGACGGCTGACCGGTGCGGGCGAAGATCACCTACCTCGTTCTGTGTGCCGTCCTCGTCGGCTACTTCCTGCTGACGGGGCACCGCGGCGTCGTTCTCGTCGCGCAGGGCACGTGGGTCACGGTCCCGTTCGGTCTCGCCGTGCTGGTGCTGCCGCTGATCGGCGCGTGGTTCCTGTGGCGCAGCGGCAGCTTCGTGCTGAACGCCAACCGGCTCGCGCGGGAGCTGGAGGCCGAGGGCGGGCTGCCGGTGGACGAGCTGGCCAGGACGCCGAGCGGCCGCATCGACCGGGCCTCGGCGGACGAGGTCTTCGCCGTGCGCCAGGCGGAGACGGAGGCGTCGCCGGGCGACTGGCGCTGCTGGTTCCGCCTGGCGGTGGCCTACCACGACGCCCGTGACACGCCGCGCGCCCGCAAGGCGATGCAGCACGCGATCGCCCTGCGCGCGGGCCGCGCCGGCACGGACGCGGAAAGGGAGCCCGGCCTGTCCGGCCGGACTCCCTGACTGCGTGCAGAGGTTCTGGCTCCCCGCCGGTCAGCGGTGCTCGGCCGCCCACGCCTCGACGGTGTCGGCGGCGCGGTCGAAGGACGCGGACCGGCCGAGGAAGTCGGCGCTGTGGTCCGTGAGCAGGGTGGGGAGGGGCTCGCCCCTGCGGCGCTCGATGTGGAGGGCCTGGCCCTGCACGCTGCGGGGCAGGCCCAGCCACTTCACGGGCTGCTGGACGGTGCTCACCCGTGCCACCTCGCGCCAGCGGAGCGTGCGGGTGGTGAGCAGCCCGACGCGGCGCAGGCCGCGCGGGCTGACCCAGATGCCGATGCGCAGGATGCGCAGGGCCAGGGCGATGACGACCAGCGCCACACACACGGTCGCGCTGGCTCCGGACGGTGGGCCCGCCATGGCGATGACCAGGGCGGATATCAGGATGTAGGCGGCCAGCAGCAGCATGACCGCCGCGACGGCCACGCGCCAGGGACCGAGCCGGTAGGGGCGGCGCCAGAAGTCCAGACCGGAGTGCACGAGCGGTGTGTCCGGGGCGTCGCGGTCGGATTCTCGGTCGGCCGTGAGGAAATGCAGGGGCAAAGCGGAGTCCTCGTTCGTATCACAGTCGGATTATCCGGGGGGACAGTGCTGTGAACGGTGAGGCTATCGCGCTCAGCGGCCGTCGGCTGCTTCCGGTGCGTGGGGGGCCTGCTGCTGGTCCACGTCCAGCGCCGGCCGTCCGAGCAGCAGCGCACCGACCAGCGCGGCGGCGACCACCAGGCCGAACAGCAGCCCGCCGAGCAGGCGGCCCACGGTCGGCCGCGGGCGGCGCGGCGGCTCGACATCGCTGTGGAACTCCCCGGCCCGATCGGCCATGGCATCCACCCCCTCATCACAGATAATACAAAGTTATCAAATGAAGAATCCGACTCCCGGTGAGAAGTCCGTTTCCCCCCGTTCTTCTCCTTGCCCACCCGGCCCGTCCCCGCTGTCGGTGCCTGGCCCTAGGCTGGTCCCCGCTCCGCCGTCCACCGGGAAGGACCCGCAGGTGACCGACACCCCCAGCTTCCGCAGCGACATGACCGTCGAACTGGTCAAGCACAGCGCCGCCGACACGGACGTGCTCTTCGCCGCCCGCGTCTCCACGGCGGGGGAGCAGTCCATCGAGGAGGCGGGGAAGGACCCGGAGCGCTCCCGCGGCCTGATCAACTACCTCCTGCGCGACCGGCACGGCAGCCCGTTCGAGCACAACTCGATGACCTTCCTCATCGGCGCCCCGATCTTCGTCTTCCGCGAGTTCCACCGGCACCGCGTCGGCTGGTCCTACAACGAGGAGAGCGGCCGCTACCGGCAGCTCGGCCCCGTCTTCTACGTGCCGGCCGAGGACCGCAGACTGGTCCAGCAGGGCAGGCCGGGCAAGTACGAGTTCGTGCCCGGCACCCAGGACCAGCACGCCCTGGTGACCAAGACCCTGGAGGACACCTACCGGCAGGCGTACGCGGCCTACCAGGAGATGCTCGCCGCCGGGATCGCCCGCGAGGTGGCGCGGGCGGCCCTCCCGGTCGGCCTGTACTCCTCGATGTACGCGACATGCAACGCGCGGTCGCTCATGCACTTCCTCGGCCTGCGCACCAAGGACGAGCGCGCCGCCGTCCCGTCCTTCCCCCAGCGGGAGATCGAGATGGTCGCCGAGCTGATGGAGGCCGAGTGGGCGCGGCTCATGCCCCTCACCCACGCCGCCTTCAACGCGAACGGCCGAATCGCCCCCTGACCAGCGCCACGCCCGCCCCCACCGGTGGCCGGACGAGCGGAAAACCCGATTGAAGTGTCACGTATTGCGACATTTCACTAAGTTCATCTAGGGTGAATGAACGGACCCGGCGCTGTCTGAACCCCCGAGCAGACGGTGCCGGGTTCTCCCCGATGCACGCCCCGATGGCCCCCGGCACGCTGAGCTGCGAGTAGCGTGGAACCTATGGCTCCGACCTCCACACCGCAGACCCCCTTCGGGCGGGTCCTGACCGCCATGGTCACGCCATTCACGGCGGACGGCTCCCTCGACGTCGACGGCGCCCAGCGCCTCGCCGCCCACCTGGTGGACGCCGGCAACGACGGTCTGATCGTCAACGGCACCACCGGTGAGTCACCGACCACGAGCGACGCGGAGAAAGCGCAGCTCGTGCGGGCCGTGGTCGAAGCGGTCGGCGACCGCGCCCACGTGGTCGCCGGGGTCGGCACCAACGACACGCGGCACAGCCTGGAGCTCGCCCGCGCCGCCGAGCAGGCGGGCGCCCACGGGCTCCTCACCGTCACCCCGTACTACAACAAGCCCCCGCAGGAGGGCCTGTACCAGCACTTCACCGCCATCGCGGACGCCACCGGGCTGCCCGTGATGCTGTACGACATCCCCGGCCGCAGCGGCGTGCCGATCACCACCGAGACCATGGTCAGGCTCGCCGCCCACCCGCGCATCGTCGCCAACAAGGACGCCAAGGGCGACCTGGGCCGCGCGAGCTGGGCCATCGCCACCACCGGCCTCGCCTGGTACTCGGGCGACGACATGCTGAACCTGCCGCTGCTGTCCGTCGGCGCGGTCGGCGTGGTGTCCGTCGTCGGCCACGTGGTCACGCCGGAGCTGCGCGCCCTCATCGACTCCTACACGAGCGGTGACGTCGCGAAGGCCACCGAGATCCACCAGAAGCTGCTGCCCGTCTTCACCGGCATGTTCCGCACCCAGGGCGTGATCACCACCAAGGCCGCCCTCGATCTCCAAGGCCTCCCCGGCGGCCCCCTGCGCCTGCCCCTCGTCGGCCTCAGCGCCGACGAGACGGCACAGCTCACGCGCGATCTCGCCGCCGGCGGGGTACAGATCTGAACACACAGACGTTGCCCGAGGCGCGGATTCCCGCACCCAGGGTGATAACTGAATACCGACCAGTGCATACAGTCACGCGCGCCACAAGCCCGCAACGGGGCGGGTGGCGCGCGTGGTCAGGAGAGTCTCTTGAGTCATCCGCATCCAGAACTCGGCCGTCCGCCGAAGCTTCCTGAGGGTGGCCTACGCGTTACCCCGCTCGGCGGCCTCGGCGAGATCGGCCGGAACATGACCGTCTTCGAGTACGGCGGCAGGCTGCTCATCGTCGACTGCGGCGTCCTGTTCCCGGAGGAGGAGCAGCCCGGCATCGACCTGATCCTGCCGGACTTCAGCTCCATCACGTCCCGGCTCGACGACATCGACGGCATCGTGCTCACCCACGGCCACGAGGACCACATCGGCGGTGTCCCGTTCCTGCTGCGTCAGAAGCCGGACATCCCGCTGATCGGCTCGCGGCTGACGCTCGCCCTCATCGAGGCCAAGCTCCAGGAGCACCGCATCCGCCCCTTCACCCTGGAGGTGAAGGAGGGACACAGGGAACGTATCGGCCCCTTCGACTGCGAGTTCGTCGCCGTCAACCACTCGATCCCGGACGCCCTCGCGGTCGCCATCCGCACACCGGCCGGTATGGCCGTGCACACCGGCGACTTCAAGATGGACCAGCTGCCGCTCGACGGCCGCCTCACCGACCTGCGGGCCTTCGCCCGGCTCGGCGAGGAGGGCATCGACCTGCTCCTCGCCGACTCCACGAACGCCGAGGTGCCCGGCTTCGTCGCCCCCGAGCGCGACATCTCCGGCGTCCTCCGCCAGGTCTTCGCGCGCGCGGACAAGCGCATCATCGTGGCGAGCTTCGCCAGCCACGTCCACCGCATCCAGCAGATCGTGGACGCCGCGTACGAGCATGGTCGCCGCATCGCGTTCGTCGGCCGCTCGATGGTCAGGAACATGGGCATCGCCCGCGACCTCGGCTACCTGCGCGTCCCCCCGGGCCTGGTGGTGGACGTCAAGGCGCTGGACGACCTCGCCGACAGCCAGGTCGTCCTCGTCTGCACCGGCTCGCAGGGCGAGCCGATGGCGGCCCTGTCCCGGATGGCCAACCGGGACCACCAGATCCGCATCGTCGAGGGCGACACGGTCATCCTCGCGTCGTCGCTGATCCCGGGGAACGAGAACGCGGTCTACCGCGTCATCAACGGCCTTACACGCTGGGGCGCGAACGTGGTGCACAAGGGCAACGCCAAGGTGCACGTCTCCGGCCACGCCTCGGCGGGCGAGCTGCTGTACTTCTACAACATCTGCAAGCCCAGGAACCTGATGCCGGTGCACGGCGAGTGGCGCCACCTGCGCGCCAACGCCGAACTCGGCGTGCTCACCGGGGTCCCGGCCGAGCGCATCGTCATCGCCGAGGACGGCGTGGTCGTCGATCTCAAGGACGGCAAGGCGAGGATCGTCGGCAAGGTCCAGGCGGGCTACGTGTACGTGGACGGCCTGTCCGTGGGCGACGTCACCGAGTCCAGCCTGAAGGACCGTCGCATCCTGGGCGACGAGGGCTTCATCTCCGTCGTCGTGGTGGTGGACAGCAGCACGGGCAAGATCGTCAGCGGCCCGAGCATCCACAGCCGCGGCTCCGGTATCGACGACGCGGACTTCGCCGCGGTCATCCCGAAGATCGACGAAGCGCTGGCCAGGTCGGCCCAGGACGGCGTGGTGGACTCCCACCAACTCCAGCAGCTCGTACGGCGGACGCTGGGCAAGTGGGTGTCCGACACCTACCGCCGGCGCCCCATGATCATGCCGGTCGTGGTCGACGTCTGAGCCTCACCACCGGGCGGGGCGCCAGGATTTGCATCCGGGCGCCCCGCTCAAGTACGTTTACGTCATCGCCGCAGGGGGAAGCCGAACAGGCCAACTGCCAAGGCTCCCAAGGTAGGCGAGGCAAG
>NZ_JBJZOH010000072.1:0-10438 GCF_047200595.1 Streptomyces sp. MS19
TCATGTCCAGCCAGACGCACGCCCCGCGGATCGCGGTGGTCTCGGCGGGCCTCAGCCAGCCGTCGTCCACCCGCCTCCTGGCCGACCGGCTGGTCCAGGCCGTGCGGCGCGAACTGGCCCGCGGGGGACCGGAGCCCGAGGCACAGGTCGTCGAACTGCGCGACCTCGCGACGGAGATCGCCGGGCACCTCGTGACCGGCTTCCCGGCCCCCGCCCTGCGGCGCGCCCTCGACGAGGTGACGGGCGCGGACGCGCTGATCGCCGTCACCCCGGTCTTCGCCGCGTCGTACAGCGGCCTGTTCAAGTCGTTCTTCGACCTGGTCGAGCCCGACGCGCTCACCGGCAAGCCGGTCCTCGTCGGCGCCACCGGCGGGACGGCGCGCCACTCCCTGGTCCTGGAGCACGCCCTGCGGCCCCTCTTCTCGTACCTCCACGCGACCGTCGTGCCCACCGGCGTCTACGCCGCGTCGGAGGACTGGGGCGGCTCGGGCGACCCGCGCACCGACACGCTCCCCGGCCGCATGGACCGGGCGGCCAGGGAGCTGGCGGCCCTGCTCCCGGCCGGGGACCGCTTCCCCGCCCCGCCGCCGCGCGGCGACGCGGAGGCGGAGCCGCCGGGGGAGGGGACGGAGGAGCCCGAGGTCGTCCCCTTCGCCCAGCAGCTCGCCGCCCTGCGGCCCCGCTGAGCCGCGCCCCCTACGGGGTGGCGCCCGCGCCCGCCGACTCCCGCGCCGGAGCGGCGGGCGCGGGCCGTTCCGCCACGGGGCCGCGGAACGCGCCGCGCAGCAGCAGCCAGCCGCACAGCACGGCCATGGGGACGGCGGGCAGCCAGGTGAGCGTCGTGGCGCCGAGACCGGCGCCCCCGTCGTCCTCGCCCAGCAGCACGCCCACCAGCATGGACAGCACCATGTTGTTCCCTGCGTGCGCCAGCGCGGCGGTCCAGATGCTGCGGCTGCGGATGTACAGCCACGCAAGCAGCATCTCCTGCAACAGGAACGATCCGGTCCACACCAGCAGGCCGGCGCCGACGTTGGCGAACTCCACGTAGCCCACGAACGCCAGCGGGTAGTGCCACACCGCCCAGATCAGTCCGGTCACCACGACGGACCGCAGCGTGCCGCCGCCGATGCGCGGGCGCAGGTAGCTCGTCCAGCCGAACTCCTCGCCCCAGTAGAGCGGCGCCAGCAGCGGCATCACACCCACCAGTACCAGGACCGCCAGCCACCACGGCGTACCGGGCACGAGGTCCCGCAGCGGCCCCAGGTCGCCGTCCCACAGCCCGGCGAGCGCCGCGGTCCCTGCCGCGCCCGCCGTGATGGCGGGCGGGCCCAGCCAGGCGGCGGCGTAGTACGGCCACGCCTCCCGCAGCCGCAGCGCGAGGCCCGCGTCCGCGAAGCCCTCCCGCGTCACCCAGCGCCGCGCCACGATCGCGCCCACGGCGGGCATGAACGCGAACGGCAGCTGCACCAGCGGGTTCACGAGCGACATCCCCATGGCGTGCGCGCCCAGCACGAGCAGCCAGCCGGCGCCGAAGGAGATGGCGAAGAAGACCACAAGGCCTCTGCGCCGCGCCGTCGCGGACGGTTGCCTGGTCATCGGCTGACACCTTTCTCCATGCCGGCCCGGCGCCGCGTGGCCCCGGTGGCGAGTGCGGTGAGGAGCAGCAGCAGCGCCGCTCCGCAGAAAAAGGCGGCGTGCGGCCCGGCCGGGCGGCCGTTCTCCCGCACCGCGCCCATGAAGTCGAGCAGCGGCAGTCCGTTGACCGTCACGTACCACAGCGGCAGGTAGACGGCCTGGAACGTCCGGTGCGTGCGGCTCAGCGTGCCGAGCGCGAGCGCCAGGGACGGCACGAACACCGCGCCGCCGGCCCACGCGGCGGCTCCCGCGCCGTCACCCGCCGCCACGAGCCGGACCAGCGGCGTCAGACCGGTGGCGGCGGCCACCGCGATCCCCGCGCACCACTCGGCGAGCGTGCGCCGCACCGGCCCGGGGCAGGCCCCCAGCAGCACCGCGACCCCGTGCTCGTACCGCTGCGCGCCCATCCGGGACCACACCAGCAGCGGCCAGAGCCAGGCCAGCGGCAGCAGGATGCGCGTGACCCCTTCGAGGGGGACGCACAGGGCGGCCAGCGCGATCAGCGCCGTACCGGCCCACCACCACACGGGCCCGTGCGCGAGGACACGCAGCTCGCCCGTGAACAGGCGCGCGAAGGGACTGCCGTACGACACGGGGGTACGCGGCGGCCCGGCGTACCCGGGGACGGCTTGCCCCGGCTCGGGCACGACGGCCGTCACCGGCGCCTCCTCGGCGGCCGGTGCCGCGACGGCCCGCACGCTCCTGGACGGGTCGAACCGGTGGAACCACAGGGCGGGCAGCAGCGCGACCGGCACCGCGAGCAGCAGCACCGCGAGCCGCCCCGCCAGGAAGCCGCCGTCCGGCGTGAAACCGCCCCAGGTGAACGTCCGCAGCGGCTCCTCCACGAACGTGAACCCCAGACTGAAGTCCCCGCCGGACAGGGGCACCCCCTGCCGCGTCAGGTCGTCGCCCATCGTGGCCACCACGTCGTGGACCCCGATCCCGCCGAGCGGCGCGCCCTCCCGCTGGCCACCGAGCACCAGCACAAGCCAGACGAAGAACCACACGGCGTTCCCGACGCCCGTGCGCAGCAGCGGCGTCGTCTCGAACAGCAGGGCCGCCGCGGCGGTCAGCACCACCATCGGCAGCGTCAGCACCAGGAACGGCATCAGCAGCGGTCCCGGATCGAGCGCCCGGTCCTCCCCGCGCGCCAGCTGCATGACCACCGCCGTGCCCGCCAGCACCACCGCCATGGACCCCAGCAGCAGCGTGTTGCTCAGGAACTTCGACGCCAGGTAGCGCCACGTGGGCAGCGGTGTCGCCGCCACCTGGCGGCCCACACCCGTCGCCTCGTCCCTGGCCACGCCGTTGCGCGCCACGAAGAAGCCGCCGAACGTCAGCCACAGCGTCCCGGCCAGCGCTGTGGCCATCCCTGTGTAGGCGCTGTTGTACAGGCCCCGGTAGTCGCCGAGTTGCATGATCGCCCAGTGGCTGTCCACCGCGGGCACCGCCAGGTACCCCAGCCCGACGGCCCCGGCGAGGGTGACCGCGTACGCGGGCCGCCGCATCCGGTCCAGGAAGTCGGCGAACGCCAGCCTGCCGACCGCGGGCCTCACGGCAGCTCCCGCACGCCGGGGACCGGCCGCGACCCGGCCGCGCCCGTGCTCCCCACGACCGCGAGGTAGACGTCCTCAAGCCCCGCCGCCACCGGCTCCGCGTCCGCGGACGGCGCCGCGTCCGCCAGGACCCGCAGCCGCACCCCCGCGTCCGTGCGGACCATGCGGCTCACCACGTACCGCGCCTGCACGGCCGTCACGTGCTCGGGCGCCACCGTCAGCTCCCAGACCCGCCCCGACACCTCGTGCAGCAGCTCACCCGGCGAGCCGCGCCGTACGAGCCGTCCGCCGGTCATCAGCGCGATGTCCGAGGCCACCGACTCGATGTCCGAGACGATGTGCGTCGACAGCATGACCGCGCGGTCGGCGGCGAGGTCGCTCAGCAGGTTGCGGAAGCGCACCCGCTCCTCCGGGTCGAGCCCGGCGGTCGGCTCGTCCACGACCAGGACGCGCGGGTCGCCGAGCAGGCTCTGCGCGATGCCGACGCGCCGCAGCATGCCGCCCGAGTAGGTCCCGAGCGCCCGCTTGGCCGCCCCGGTGAGGTTCACCGTCTCCAGCAGTTCGTCGATCCGGCCGCGCGCCGAACGGGCCGAGAGCCCCTTCGCGGCGGCCAGGTAGGAGAGGAACTCCCGCGCGTTCAGATGCGGGTGCACACCGAAGTCTTGCGGCAGGTACCCGAGGGCGCGGCGCAGCGGCTCCGGGTCGCGTACCGCGTCCGCGCCGTCGAACAGCAGCGAGCCCGCGGTCGGCCGGGTGACCGTGGCGCAGATGCGCATCAGTGAGGACTTGCCCGCGCCGTTGGGGCCGAGCAGGCCGAGTATTCCGGGGCCCAGGCGCAGTGTCACCCCGGAGACGGCGCTCTTGCCGCCCCGGTAGACCTTGCCGACATCGATCAATTCGAGCATGACGCAACACTCGCCGAACCGCTCGTGCCCGCACATCGCGGCCGTGGGGGAAATCGCCCTCCCCCGGTCGGGGGAGGAGGCGGGGCCCCCGGGCGGGGGAGGGGATTGTCACAGGCCACTGCCATACTGGCCCGCGTGTGGAGACCGACTGGTCCGCTGCGCCGGGCCGACACCTACCGGGGGCAGCCCCTGGCCCTGGCCGGGGCGGCGCTCAGCCTGCCCGCCGCGGGGGTCGCGCTGGCCGCGGGGTTCGGCGCGGGCGCGTCGTTGCCGGGCGGCGGCAGGTTGGCCTCCCTCGTCCTCCTCGTCCTCCTGACCGCGGCCACCGGCGCGCTGCCCGCCGCCCGCCGCTGGAACATCCGACTGGTCAACCGCACGCTGCGGACCGCGCTCCCCACGCCGTTGCCGCCCGCCGCCCGTGCCTGGCGGACCCGCGCGAGGACGACCGCCTGGATCGTCCTGCACCAGGCGGCGAGCTGGGCACTGCTCGGCGCCACCGTCCTGTGCGTCACCGTCGCCCTGGTGTTCACCGGCGTCTGGATAGGCGGCGGCGACGACATCACCTTCTTCCGGCCCGTGCACATCGCCGCGGGCCCGGCCGGGGCGTGGACACCCGTCGTCTCCGCAGCCGCCCTCCTCCTGGGCTGCCTGCTGAGCGCCGGCGCCACCGCGCTGCTGCGCGCGGCGGCGTCCGCCCTCCTCGGGCCCGGCCCAGACGAACGGTTCGCCGCCCTGGAGACGCAGGTCCGCGAGCTGGAGCAGCGCAACCGCCTCGCCCGCGAGCTGCACGACTCCGTCGGCCACACCCTCACCGCCTCCACCGTCCAGGCCGCCGTGGCCGCGGAACTGCTGGAGACCGACCCCGCCGCCGCCCGCCGGGCGCTCACCGCCATCGAGGAGTCCTGCCGCAGCGCCCTGGACGACCTCGACCACGTCCTCGGTGTCCTGCGTGAGGGGCGCGCCGACACCACCCCGGACCACACGGTCACCGACCTGGCGCCGCTGCTCGAACGCCTCCGCCACACCGGCACGGACATCGACGCGCGCATGGACGGCGACCTTGCCCGCCTGCCCGCCGCGGTCTCCCGCGAGGCCTACCGCATCGTGCAGGAGGGGCTGACCAACGCCCTGCGGCACGCCCGCCACGCCCCCGTCACCCTGCGGGTCAGCGCCGCCGGGGACTGGCTCGCCATCGACCTGGCCAACCCGCTGCCCGGCCACCGCCCGCCCCGCGCACCGCGACCGCGCGGCGGACGCGGACTCAGCGGCCTGGACGAACGCGTCCGCCTGCTGCGCGGCGAGTTCACCGCGGGCCGCGGCACCGACGGCCGGTGGCACCTCACCGCGCGCATACCTCTGAGGTCCGGCTCATGACCCGCCCCGCACTGGACGTCCTGCTCGTCGAGGACGACGCACTCACCCGCACCGGCCTGCGCACCCTGCTGTCCGCCCAGCCCGACCTGACCGTGGTCGGCGAGGCGGCGGACGGCGCCGACGCCCTGCCGCTCGCCGAGCGCCTGCGCCCCGACATCGTGCTGATGGACGTCCGCATGCCGCGCATGGACGGCATCGAGGCCACCCGCCGCCTGCGCGCCGACCTGGACGACCCGCCGAAGATCATCGTCATCACGACCTTCGAGAGCGACGACTACGTGTACGACGCCCTGCGCGCCGGAGCGGACGGCTTCATCCTCAAACGGGCCCCCGTCCACCAGATCGCCCACGCCATCCGCCTCGTCGCGACCGGCGACACCCTCCTGTTCCCCGACGCCGTGCGAAGGCTGGTCGCCACCCGCCCCGCCACCACGGGCCAGGCCGGCACCCCGGGCAGGCTCCCCGTCCCCCTCACCGCCCGCGAGACGGACATCCTGCGCCTGATGGCCACCGGACTGTCCAACCCCCAGATCGCCGACCACCTCACCGTCAGCATGGAGACGGTGAAGACCCACGTGAGCAACGTCCTCACCAAACTGGGCGCACGCAACCGCACGCAGGCCGTCATCCTCGCCTACGAGAACCGCATCGTCGTGCCCGGCGAGCGCTGACCCCCCGCCCCGGCGCGCCACTTCACCCGCCACCGGCCGCCCACCCGCCCAGTGGCAGACTGGGCCCGTCACCACCGGGCACCGGGCCCGGGGCCGGAAGGGGAACGGGGGACGACGGCCCGGATGCGACTGCTCCACACCTCCGACTGGCATCTCGGCCGCAGCTTCCACCGCGTCGGCCTGCGCGACGAACAGGCGGCGTTCCTCGACCACCTGGTCACCACCGCGCGCACCGAACGCGTCGACGCCGTCCTCGTCGCGGGCGACATCCACGACCGCGCCATCCCCCCGTTGCACGCCGTCCGGCTCCTCGACGACGTCCTCCACCGCCTCGCGGACACCGGCATCCCCGCCATCCTGATCTCCGGCAACCACGACTCGCCCCACCGCCTCGGCTCCGGCGCCCGCCTCATCGCCCGCGCGGGCATCCACCTGCGCACCGACCCCGCCGACTGCGCCACCCCCGTCGTCCTCTCCGACGCCCACGGCGACGTCGCCTTCTACGGCCTGCCCTACCTCGAACCCGCTCTGGTACGCGACGAGTTCGCCGTCCCCAAGGCGGACCACGCGGCCGTGGTCGGCGCCGCCATGGACCGCGTGCGCGCCGACCTCGCCCGCCGCCCCGCCGGCACCCGGTCCGTCGTCCTCGCCCACGCCTTCGTCACCGGCGGCCGGCCGTCCGACAGCGAACGCGACATCACCGTCGGCGGTGTCGCGGCCGTCCCCGCCGCCCTCTTCGACGGCATCGACTACACCGCGCTCGGCCACCTCCACGGCTGCCAGACCCTCACCGAACGCGTCCGCTACGCCGGTTCCCCGCTCGCCTACTCCTTCTCCGAGGCCGGGCACCGCAAGTCCCTGTGGCTCATCGACCTCGGCCCCGCCGGGGAAGTCCACGCCGAACGCGTCGACTTCCCCGTCCCCCGCCCCCTCGCCCGCGTCCGGGGCCGCCTCGAAACCCTCCTCACCGACCCGTTGCTCGCCCCCCACGAGGAGGCCTGGGTCGAGGCGATCCTCACCGATCCCGTCCACCCCGACGAGCCCATGGCCCGCCTCACCGCGCGCTTCCCACACGTCCTCAGCCTCGTCCACGACCCGGAACGCACCGATCCGGCGTCCCCCGCCTCGTACGCCCAGCGCCTCAGCGGACGCGACGACCGGCAGATCGCCGAGGACTTCGTCGCCCATGTCCGCGCCGGTCAGGGACCCGACGACGCCGAACGCGCCCACCTCCGCGCCGCCCTCGACGCGGCCCGCGTCCACCGGAGCACCCCATGAGGCTGCACCGGCTCACCCTCACGGCCTTCGGCCCCTTCGGCGGCACCCAGCATGTCGACTTCGACCGCCTCTCCACGGCCGGTCTCTTCCTCCTCCACGGCCCCACCGGCGCGGGCAAGACCTCGGTCCTGGACGCCGTCTGCTTCGCCCTCTACGGAACGGTCCCCGGCGCGCGCCAGACCGCGGGCGTCTCCCTCCGCAGCGACCACGCCGCCCCCGACAACGCCACCGAGGTCGTCCTCGACCTGACCCTCGGCGACCGGCGCCTGGAGATCACCCGCCGCCCCGAGCAGACCCGCCCCAAGCGCCGCGGCACGGGCACCACCCGCGACCGCGCCCGCACCCTCCTGCGCGAACACGACCCGGTCACCGGCACCTGGCGCGCCCTCAGCAGTTCGCACCAGGAGGTCGCGGACGAACTCGGCGGCCTCCTCGGCGGGATGAGCCGCGACCAGTTCTGCCAGGTCGTCCTCCTGCCGCAGGGCGACTTCGCCCGCTTCCTGCGGGCGAACGCGGAGGAACGCGCCCGGCTCCTCGGCCGCCTCTTCGACACCCGCCGCTTCGCCGCCGCCGAGGCCCACCTCGCCGACCTCCGCGCCGAGGCCGCGAGCCGTGTCCGCGAGGCCGACGAACGCCTCCTCGCCACCGTTCACCGCATGTCCCAGGCCGCCGCGGCCCTGCCAGGCCTGCCCGATCCGCCGGACACCCCCGACGCCGGGAGCGACCTCGCCGAGGCCGTCCTCACCTGGGCGGCCCAGGCACGCTGCACCGCCCGCGAGCACCAGGACATCGCCGCCACCGCCCTGCGCGCCGCCGAGACCGCGCACGCCACGGCCGACGCCGAGCACGCCGACACCCGCGACCGCGCCCGCCGCCAGGAGCGCTTCGCCGACGCCCGCCGCCGCGCCGAAGCACTCGCCGCCCAACAGCCGGATCGCGACCGCGCCCGCCTGACCCTCGAACGCGCCCGCGCCGCCGACACCGTCGCCCCTGCCCTCACCCTCCGCGACACCACCGATGCGGAACACCGCACCGCCACCACAGCCGAACGCCACGCCCGCGGCCAACTCCCGCCCGACCTCGCCACCGCCCCCGCCGCCCAGCTCACCACCCGCGAACGGGCCGTCCGCGAACAGCTCGGCTCCCTCGCCACCGCCGCCCAGGCCGAGACCCGCGCCCTGCGCCTCACCGCCGAACTCGCCGACCTGGACACCGCCGCCTCCGCCGACCGCGACCTGCTCGCCACCCAGCTCCCGCACCTCGCCGCCTGGCCCGACACCGCCGCACGCCTGCGGCAGCGCGTCGAGCTCGCCGCGGAGGCCGCCGCGCGCGCCGACGTCCTGGCCCAGCGCCTCGACCCGGCGGAACGCCGCCTCGCCGCCGCCGACCGCCGCGACGCGCTCGACACCGCGGTCCGCACCGCCGAGGACGACCTCCTGCACGCCCGCGAAACCGCCGCCGACGCCCGCGCCCACTGGCTCGACCTGCGCGAACGCCGCCTGCGCGGCATCGCCGCCGAACTGGCCGCCGCCCTCACGCCAGGCGAGCCCTGCGCCGTCTGCGGCTCGCCGGAACACCCCCGCCCCACCCCCGCAGCCGCCGACCACGTCGACCGCGCCGACGAGGACGCCGCGTCCGCCGCCCACCAGGAGGCCGACGCCCACCGCGCCCGCGCCGAGGCACGGCTCGCCGCGCTGCGCGAGGAGCGCGCCACCGCCGCGGCCGAGGCGGGCGACGAGCCCCGCGCGTCACTCGCCGAGACCGCCGCCACGCTGCGCGCGGACCACGACGCCGCCCGCAGGGCCGCCGCCTGCGAGCCCGCCGCACGCCAGGCCCTCACCTCCGCCGAGCGCGACCACGAGACCCTGCGCGACCGCGTCCAGGACACGGAACGCCGCATCGCCGCCCGCACCTCGCAGCGCGCCGCACTCGCCGCCGAACGGGCCGCCCTGCGCGACGACATCGACCGCGCCCGCGCGGGCGCCCCCACGGTCGCCGCCCGCACCGCCGACCTCGCCGCGCTCGCCGACGCCCTCGGCCTCGCCGCCGCGGCGGCACGCGCCGCGGAGGAGACCGCCGACCGCCTCAAGACGGCGGACGACCAGGTCGCCGACGCCGCCTACGCCGCCGGATTCCCCACCCCGGGCGCCGCGGCCGACGCCCGGCTCACCCAGCCGGAACAGCGCGCGCTCCAGCACCGCCTGGACACCTGGCACGCCGAGGAGAGCGCCGTCGCCGCCGTACTCGACGAGGAACGCGCCGCCGCCCCCGCGGACCCCGCCCCCGCCGACCCGTCCCGCACCGCCGCCGTACTCGCCGAGGCGACCGCGCGACTGCGCACGGCCGCCGCCGCCGAGTCCGCCGCCCGCACCCGCCGGGACGAACTCGACCGCCTCTCCGCCCACGCCGCCGCCGACCGTGAACGGCTCGCCCCCCTGCGCGCCGAGGCACGCGGCATCGCCAGACTGGCCGCCCTCACGGCGGGCACCTCGGCGGAGAACGAGTACCGCATGCGCCTGGAGACGTACGTCCTGGCCGCCCGCCTCGAACAGGTCGCCGCCGCCGCGGGCACCCGCCTGCACCGCATGTCCTCCGGCCGCTACACGCTCGTCCACTCCGACGCCCGCGCGGCCCACCGCGCCCGCTCGGGACTCGGCCTGCACATCCTCGACGCATGGACGGGCCGCGCCCGCGACACCGCCAGCCTCTCCGGCGGCGAGTCCTTCTTCGTCTCCCTGGCGCTCGCCCTCGGCCTCGCCGACGTCGTGACGGCCGAGGCGGGCGGCATCCGGCTGGAGACCCTGTTCATCGACGAGGGGTTCGGCAGCCTGGACGAGCAGTCGCTCGACGAGGTGCTCGACGTGCTCGACGGCCTGCGGGAGCACGACCGCAGCGTCGCGATCGTCAGCCACGTCCCCGACCTGCGCTCCCGGGTGCCCGTACAGCTCGAAGTGGTCAAGACCCGCACGGGCTCCGCGCTGCGGCACCACATGACGCCGGCGGACGCCTGAGACGGCCG
>NZ_JBJZOH010000073.1:0-9701 GCF_047200595.1 Streptomyces sp. MS19
ACTGGTACGTGGGGCCGAAGCCCCGGTCCGGCCGACCAGGCGGGTTACCGGCCTGGCGTCCTTGCTGAATCCCCCGGCGGAGGTTGGTCAGCCGGCCCCTGACATCGTCCGGGCGCCGGGAGACCGACGGACCGGCCGGGGCGGCCTGCTGGTGCTGCTGCGCGGCACCGGCCACGAGATTGGCCCGCGGCACACGCCGGGGAAGCCCCGAGGTCGTGACCCCGCCGGCGGACGGCTGGCGCAACTGCTCCGCCTGGCGCCACCGCTCGTCGTTGGGCGACGTGCGCCAGGTGCCCCCCGCGTCACCGGCCGGCTCCCGCCGGGGGGCGGGAGGCTGCGCCGGGTGGCGTGCGCCGGACTGCGGCCCCGGCTGGGCGGGCCGCGGCGGCGGGGGCGGGTTCTGTGGGGTCTGCTGCGGGGAGCTCTCCTGCTCCCCCGAGGACGGCGCGTCCGGTGGGGCGGGCGCGTGACGGAGGCCGAACCAGGTCGTCTCCATCTCCTCGAAGATCGGTGTGCGCTCGGACGTGCGCGGGAACTGCCGTGCCGACAGCGGCGTGTGGACGTCCCCGCCGTCCTGCTGCCGCGGCGGCTCCCGGCGCTGCGGCTCCTGGCGCGGCGCGGGCTGCTGCGGCGCAGGCTCGTCCCGGTACCCCTGGGCCTGCTGGGCGCCGCTCGCGAAGACGTCGTCCTGGTACGCGGACCCGGCGTCGTAACCACCGCGGTCCTGGTACGCGGGCTCGCCGTACGCGGCGGGCTGCGCGTAACCGGGGTCCTGGTACGCGGGCTCCTGGTAGGCGCGGTCCTGCTGCTGGTAGCCCTGGGGCCGGCGGTAGTCCGCTTCCCGCTGGTAGCCGGGGTCCTGGTAGGGGGCGCCGTACTGCTGCGGGGCGGGGAACTCGCCGGTGTCCGAGGGGTTCCTGCCGTCCGGCGCGGGGGGCACGGGCCCCTGCGGCACCTGGGGCATCTGCTGCGTCTGGTCGGCCTGGGGGTACGCGTACCGGCCGGTCGTCGATGGGTCGTCGTCGTGGTCCGGCAGGCCCTGCGCGGCCCTGGCCTGGCGCGCGGCGAACGCGTCGGCCATCGCCGAACGGCCCGGCTGCGCGGGGGGCTGCTGCTGCGGCGGCTGCTGGTAGCCGCCGGGCTGGACGGCCGGGAACTGGCCGCTCGTGGACAGCTCGTCGTGCCCGCGCGGCTGGTCCTGGCCCGCCCTGGCGACCGGTATGCGGCCGCTGTCCTCCACACTCGTGGCCCAGCTGGGGCGGCCCGCGCCCGGCGCGCCCGCCGGGGCGGGGGCGTCGGTGGGGGCAGAGGCGGGCGGCGGCGCGGGCGGTCCTGCCTGGGCGGGTGCCTGCGGTGCGGTGGGCGCGCCGGCGGAACGGGGCGGCAGCGCGGGGCGTTCGGCCGCGCCGCCGACCTGGTGGCGCGGTTCGTCCGCCGGGCCGCCGAGGCTGCGCCTGCCCGGCGCGGTGGACGTGTCCCCGATCCGCCCGGGACCGAGGCGGCCCGCCTCGGCGGCGGGGCGGCGTACGGGCGGGGGCTCGCGGTGCAGCGTCGCGGTCGGGGCGCCGCCCGCGCCGGCGGCCGGGCGCGGGCGTATGCCGTCCTGGGCCACGTCGGCGGGCAGCATCACCAGCGCGGTGGTGCCGCCGGAGTCGGAGGGCCGCAGCTGGATGCGGATGCCGTGCCGCAGGGACAGGCGGCCGACCACGAACAGGCCCATGCGGCGGGAGACGGAGACGTCCACCGTCGGCGGGTTGGCGAGCCGGTCGTTGATCTCGGCCAGGTCCTCCGGGGACAGGCCGATGCCGGTGTCGTGGATCTCGACGAGGACCCGGCCGTCGGGCAGGGCGTGGCCGGTGACCTTGACCTTGGTCTGCGGGGAGGAGAACGACGTGGCGTTCTCCAGCAGCTCGGCGAGCAGGTGCACGAGGTCGTTGACGACGCGGCCCGCGACGTCCGTCTTGGGGACCGCGGACAGCTCGATGCGCTCGTACTGCTCCACCTCGGACGCGGCGGCGCGCAGGACGTCCACCAGCGGGACGGGGCGGGTCCAGCGGCGGCCCGGCTCCTCGCCGGCGAGGGCCAGGAGGTTCTCACCGTTGCGGCGCATGCGGGTCGCGAGGTGGTCGAGCTTGAACAGCGAGGACAGCTGGTCGGGGTCGGCCTCGCGGGACTCCAGTTCGGAGATCAGCGACAGCTGGCGCTGGATCAGGCCCTGGCTGCGGCGCGAGAGGTTGGTGAACATCGCGTTGACGTTGCCCCGCAGCAGGGCCTGTTCACCGGCGAGGCGGACGGCCTCGCGGTGGACGTCGTCGAACGCCTCGGCCACGCGGCCGATCTCGTCCCTCGTGTAGACGCCGATCGGCTCGACGGAGGTGTTGACGTCCTCCGGCTCGGCCTCGGACATCTGCCGGACGACCTCGGGCAGCCGCTTGTGGGCGACCTCCTGGGCGGTCGCCTGGAGGCGGCGCAGCGAGCGGACCATCGAGCGGGCGACGACGAAGGCGCCGACGAGCGAGAGGCCGAGGACGAGGAGGACGACGGCGCCGTTGATGATGGCGTCGTTCTCGGCCTCCTCCTGGAGGGAGCGGGCCTGCGCGATCATCTCGTCGAGCAGCTGCTGCTCGATGCGGTTCATCGCGTCGATCTTGTCCCGGTCCTGCTCGAACCAGGAGCGGTACGTGCGGTGCGAGGCCGCGATGCCCTCTTCGGCCGAGAAGACCTGGGCGGCGAAGCTGGTGGCGGCCGAGATGTTGACCATGCCGCCGCTCAGCGGCTCCAGCATCTCGGCGGCGCGGTCGCGGTCCTGGTAGATGGCCTGGAACGTGTCGAGCTTGACGTCCTCGTTCCGCTGGCTGGTACGGCCGTAGCGCCAGTCGCTGCTGGAGAGGTGCGCGGTGTCGCCCGGGATCTGGTCGCGGGCGAGACCCGCGGTGATGACGGCACGCTGGATGGAGGCGTGCTCCTTGGCGGCCGAGAACGCGGCGAGCGCGCGGGTGCTGCGGATCATCTCGCCGTTGCCCGTCGCCTGGGCCATGTCCTGGGACAGGCTGAGCAGCGCGGTGATCATGCCGTTGTACTGGGAGATCGTCTGGGAGACGTAGTCCGGGTCGTCGAAGGCGTTGTTGCGCAGGCTGCTCAGGTCGTTGAGCTGGCGGCCGATGTCCGTGACGGTGGCGGAGATGCCCGCCATGGCGCTGTCGGTGTTGTCGATGCGCAGCGTCGCGTTGCTGAACCGTTCGAGCGCCGAGTCGGTGGACTCGCGCGGACCGGCCACCTCGTCGCTGGTGCGTGGCTCGCCGGTGATCAGCGGGCCGACGGAACGGTCGCGTTCCTCCTGGAGCGCGGCGGCGAGGAGGGTGGCGTTCTCCGTGATCTCGGTGAGCAGCTGCATGTCGTCGAGCTGCTCGATGTTGGCCATCGAGTTCTGGAGGCGGAAACCGCCGAGGATGGTGGCCGCGACCACGGGCAGCGCGATCAGGGACACCAGGCGGGTGCTGATACGCCAGTTGCGCAGCGCGAGGCGGGAGCCCGCGGCGCTGGGGCGCTGGGGCGCGGGCGTGCCGGTCTTGTCGGGTCCGGCCTCGGGCGAGCCGTCGGCCGGGGGGCGTTCGCCGTCGGGTGCGGCCGGTGCCGGGCTGTCACCCGTACCGGTGCCGGACTGGGCTTCCCGGTCGGTCACACCACCTGGCCCCGCATCCCCCGCAGCACTGCCTTCCCTCTTCAAACGTCCCTGCACTAGCGTCGCAACCTCTGGACCTTAGCGCCCGTCGTCGTGACGACGAGGCGGTGTCGAGCCGGGGGCGGATGGAGAGCCCCGTTCCGGTCGTTCGGGCAACCGACGCGTCTTGCGATCAGCCAGTGCGTGACGCCTGGTGCGCGCCCCTCACAGGGCGGCCGACCCGCGACGGTCCGTGGAATTCCAGCACAGTGGCCGACCGGCAACAAGGGCCCGGAACAAGGCCGTGACATCTATGACGCTGTGCAGACAAGTCATCACGGTGTGTGGATGAGACGTGGGGGCAAACCGGACTTACGCACACCTCAGCACCACGGGATGCACACGTGGCGGTGGCCCGTCCTGTGGCAGGAGTGAAGCGATATCAGCCTTTGTCGGCTTTATTCGATTCGAACTTACGTCCGCTTTGTCGGTTTTCGATCGGCGGGCGTGAACAAAATCACAACAGTTCCGGGATCGATCGGTGGTTTATCGATGAGGAATCGGTGCCCTCCCGAGCAGATCCGGTCGCGACCGGTCGCCCACGTCGGCCGCGCCGTCCCGGGAGGCCGCACGCACAACGGCCCCCCGGACGGCGCGTGCCGTCCGGGGGGCCGGGGGATGCAGACGCTGACCTCGGGGGCGGTCAGCCCTGCCAGCTGTGGGGCGCGCGGAAGCCGCCGCTGCGCTCCAGGCGCCGCCAGCCCGCGCTGGAGCGCACCGGGGCGGCGGGCCCGGCGGGGACCCGCGCGGCGCGCGACATCAGCAGCGCCGTCACGGCCGCCAGCTCCTCGGCGCTGGCCTGGCCCTTCTCGACCCGGACCAGACGCGGGTCACCGCTCGTCTCGATGCTCATCGGTGGCTTCTCCTCGTTCCGTGCTCGTCGTTCGGTGTGGGGCGCGCGCCCCGGGTCACTGCGGCGGGTTGCCGTGCTTGCGGACCGGGAGGTCCGCGTGCTTCGTGCGCAGCATCGCCAGCGTCGAGATCAGGACGGAACGGGTCTCGCCCGGTTCGATGACGTCGTCGACCAGCCCGCGTTCGGCCGCGTAGTAGGGGTGCATCAGCTCGGCCTTGTACTCCTTGACCATGCGCGCCCGCATCGCCTCGGGGTCCTCGGCGGCCACGATCTGGCGGCGGAAGATGACGTTGGCCGCGCCCTCCGCGCCCATGACGGCGATCTCGTTGGTCGGCCAGGCCAGCGTCACGTCGGCGCCGATCGTCTGCGAGTCCATGACGATGTACGCGCCGCCGTACGCCTTGCGCAGGATGAGGGAGATGCGCGGGACGGTCGCGTTGCAGTAGGCGTAGAGCAGCTTCGCGCCGTGCCGGATGATGCCGCCGTGCTCCTGGTCCACGCCGGGCAGGAAGCCGGGGACGTCGAGCAGCGTCAGGATCGGGATGTTGAACGCGTCGCACATCTGCACGAAGCGCGCCGCCTTCTCTGAGGCGTGGATGTCCAGGACGCCGGCCATGGACTGCGGCTGGTTCGCGACGATGCCGACGACCTGGCCGTCGAGGCGGGCGAGGGCGCAGATGATGTTCTGGGCCCAGCGCTCGTGGACCTCCAGGAACTCGCCGTCGTCCACGAGTTCCTCGATGACGGACCGCATGTCGTACGGCCGGTTGCCGTCGGCCGGGACGAGGTCCACCAGCGTGTCGCCGCGGCGGTCCGGGGTGTCCTTGGGGGTGACGGCCGGGGGGTTCTCGCGGTTGTTGGACGGCAGGAGGGACAGGAGGTAGCGGACCTCCTCGATGCAGGTCTCCTCGTCGTCGTAGGCGAAGTGCGCGACGCCCGAGGTGCCCGCGTGGACGTCGGCGCCGCCGAGCCCGTTGTGGGAGACCTCGGCGCCGGTGACGGCCTGCACGACGTCAGGGCCCGTGATGAACATCTGGGACGTCTCACGGACCATGAACACGAAGTCGGTGAGTGCGGGCGAGTACGCGGCGCCGCCGGCGCAGGGGCCGAGCATCACGGAGATCTGCGGGATGACGCCGGAGGCGCGGGTGTTGCGCTGGAAGATGCCGCCGTAGCCCGCGAGCGCGGAGACGCCCTCCTGGATACGCGCCCCGGCGCCGTCGTTGAGGGACACCAGCGGCGCGCCCGCCGCGATGGCCATGTCCATGATCTTGTGGATCTTCTGCGCGTGCGCCTCACCCAGCGCCCCGCCGAAGATACGGAAGTCGTGCGCGTAGACGAACACCGTCCGCCCGTCCACGGTCCCCCAGCCCGTGACGACACCGTCCGTGTACGGACGCCGCGCCTCCAGACCGAACCCCGTCGCCCGGTGCCGCCGCAGTCCGCCGACCTCCTGGAACGAGCCCTCGTCCAGCAGCAGGTCGATCCGCTCCCTGGCGGTCAGCTTGCCCTTCGCGTGCTGCGCCTCGGTCGCCTTCTCGGAGGGACCGCGCAGCGCCTCGGCGCGGATCGCCCGCAGTTCGGCCACGCGCCCCTGGGCGTCGAGGGGGGCCGTCTCGGCGCGGTCGGACCGCTCAGCCTCGGAAACATCGGTCATGTACAGACCCTACGAAACCTGGGCCCCGCCTGCCCTCGTCAGATCCGTACAGTCTCCGCCGCCGATTCATGGCCGCGCTGGACAGAAGTCGGCCGGTGCGGGGCGGCCGTGCAGTGAAGTCACACAGCCAACGGCGGAGGCACTGTGGGAAGCCCACAGCGCCTCCGGTTCCCGTCACTCCTCCGGGTGAAGCCCGGCGCGGAGCAGGCCGTAGGTGTAGGCGTCGTCCAGCGCCTGCCAGGAGGCGGCGATGACGTTGTCCGCCACGCCCACGGTGGACCACTCGCCGGTGCCGTCGCTGGTCGTGATGAGCACGCGGGTCGTGGACTGGGTGCCCTGCTTGCCCTCCAGGATGCGGACCTTGTAGTCCACCAGCTGGATACGGGCCAGCTCGGGGAAGGTCTGTTCGAGGCCGGTGCGCAGCGCGCGGTCCAGCGCGTGCACGGGGCCGTTGCCCTCGCCGGTGGCGATGACACGCTCGCCCTTCGCCCAGAGCCTGACCGTCGCCTCGTTGTCCACCCCGCCGTCCGCGCGCTGGTCCGTGATCGTGCGCCAGGACTCCAGGCGGAAGAACCGCTCGTCGGTGCCGGCCGCCTCGCCGCGCAGCAGCAGTTCGAACGACGCGTCGGCCGCCTCGTACGTGAAGCCCTTCAGCTCCTGCTCCTTCACGCGCGCCACGATCCGGCCGACCAGGTCGCGGTCGCCCGCCAGGTCGTAGCCCAGCTCGCGGCCCTTCAGCTCGATGGAGGCGCGGCCCGCCATGTCGGAGACGAGCATGCGCATCGAGTTGCCGACCAGGTCGGGGTCGATGTGCTGGTAGAGGTCGGGGTCGACCTTGATGGCGGACGCGTGCAGCCCGGCCTTGTGCGCGAAGGCGGAGACGCCGACGTACGGCTGGTGGGTGGACGGGGTGAGGTTGACCACCTCGGCGATGGCGTGGGAGGTGCGGGTCATCTCGGTCAGGGCGCCGTCGGGGAGGACGCGCTTGCCGTACTTCAGCTCCAGGGCGGCGACGACCGGGAAGAGGTTGGCGTTGCCGACGCGCTCGCCGTACCCGTTCGCCGTGCACTGGACGTGGGTGGCGCCCGCGTCCACGGCGGCCAGGGTGTTGGCGACGGCGCAGCCGCTGTCGTCCTGGGCGTGGATGCCGACGCGGGCGCCGGTGTCGGCGACGACGGTGCGGACGACGGCCTGCACCTGGGCGGGGAGCATGCCGCCGTTGGTGTCGCACAGGACGACGACGTCGGCGCCCGCGTCGGCGGCGGTGCGGACGACGTCGAGGGCGTAGGCGGGGTTGGCCGCGTAGCCGTCGAAGAAGTGCTCGCAGTCCACGAAGACGCGGCGGCCGTGGGCGCGCAGGTGCGCCACCGTGTCGCGGACCATCGCGAGGTTCTCGTCCAGCGTGGTGCGCAGGGCCAGCTCCACGTGCCGGTCGTGCGACTTGGCGACGAGGCAGACGACCGGCGCCTCCGCGTCCAGCAGCGCCTGTACCTGGGGGTCCGCCGCGACGTCGGCCCCGGCCTTGCGGGTGGAGCCGAACGCGACGAGCCGCGCGTGCCGCAGGTCCAGCTCGGTGCGGGCGCGGGCGAAGAACTCGGTGTCCCGCGGGTTGGCGCCCGGCCAGCCGCCCTCGATGAAGCCGACGCCGAAGGTGTCCAGGTGACGGGCGATGGTCAGCTTGTCGGCGACCGTGAGGTTGATGCCCTCACGCTGGGCGCCGTCGCGCAGCGTGGTGTCGAAGACATGGAACGCGTCGCCGGGGACGGTGCGGTCCGTCGCGTCGGTGGTCATGTGGTCAGGGCTCCTGTCCTGGAGAAGGCTCCGGGAGTGCGGTTCTGAGGAGGTGGGAGGGGCTGGGGACGGGGAGACCGGTCACCGGTCCCGCGTGCCGCTTCTGGAAACACGGTGCCCCCGAAAACGAAAAGACCCCTCGCGGATGCGAGAGGTCTGCGCGCGGGTCAGGACACGGTGGCCGCTGCCGCTCAGGGGCGAGGCGTCAGCAGGGTCACTGCGGACCGGCGCGCTGGTCACCGATAATCATGGCGAACCGAAGCACGGGGCCAGTGTGGCACAGGGCAGACCCTGTGCCACCCGCCGTCTCACCATCCGGACCCGGCGCCCGGACGTCCCCGAGGTCAGCCGATGTGGTGCAGCCAGCCGTGCCGGTCCTCGATCCGGCCCGTCTGGATGCCGACCAGCGTCTGGCGCAGCCGCATGGTGATCTCGCCGGACTCGCCGTCCGCGACGGTCCAGTCGCCCTCGGCGGACTTCACGGACCCGACCGGGGTGATCACGGCGGCGGTGCCGCAGGCGAAGACCTCGCTGATCGTGCCGTCGGCGCAGCCCGCGCGCCAGTCGTCGGTGGAGATGCGGGTCTCGCCCGTCGCGTAGCCGAGGTCGGCGGCGATCCGCAGCAGGGAGTCGCGGGTGACGCCCGGCAGCAGGGTGCCCGTCAGCGCGGGGGTGACGATCCTGGCGTCCGCGCCCGTGCCCTGGACGAAGTAGAGGTTCATGCCGCCCATCTCCTCGATCCAGCGGCGCTCGACGGCGTCGAGCCACACGACCTGGTCGCAGCCCTGACGGACGGCCTCGGCCTGGGCGAGGAAGGACGCGGCGTAGTTGCCCGCGCACTTGGCCTCGCCGGTGCCGCCGGGTGCGGCGCGGACGTACTCCTGGGAGAGCCAGACGGAGACCGGCTTGACGCCGCGCGGGAAGTACGCCCCGGCCGGGGAGGCGATGACCATGAAGAGGTACTCGTTGGCCGGGCGGTTGATGCCGAGCCCGACCTCGGTGGCGATCATGAACGGCCGCAGGTAGAGCGACTGCTCGCCCCCGGCCGGGACCCAGTCGCGGTCCTGCGCCACGAGCACGTCGATGGCCTCGACGAACAGCTCGGTCGGCAGCTCGGGCATGCCGAGGCGCTTGGCGGAGCGCTGGAAGCGCTCGGCGTTGGTCTCGGGCCTGAAGGTCGCCACGGAGCCGTCGGGCTGGCGGTATGCCTTGAGGCCCTCGAAGATCTCCTGGCCGTAGTGGAGCGCCATGGTCGCCGGGTCCATCTGGAGGGGCGCGTACGGTTCGAGCTGCGCGTCGTGCCAGCCGCGGCCCTCGGTCCAGCGGATGGTGACCATGTGGTCGGTGAAGTAGCGGCCGAATCCGGGGTCGGCGAGGGCGGCCTCGCGTTCGGCCGGGGTGAGCGGCTGCGCGGAGGGCTTGAGGTCGAAGGTGAGGCCCGGGGTCGTCATGACTGGTGTCCTTCTGCGTCGTGGGGTGGGCGGACCGTGTGCCCGTCGCCCGCTTCGGTAGTAGGACGTCCGAGCTTCCGGAGGGAGAACGGCCCCGGGCCCGGTCGTGGGCACGGGGTCAGGGGTGGTGCGGGCGCGTTGCGGTGTCCCGGTGGGGACGGCCCTGCACATGGTCGCACCCGGCGGCGGGGATGCCCAGCCGCCGGGTGTCCGTCCCGGGCGCCGCGT
>NZ_JBJZOH010000074.1:0-8998 GCF_047200595.1 Streptomyces sp. MS19
GACCTGGGCGGTCAGCCGGCCGGCGGGCCGGCTGCGGGGCGGATCAGTTCACGGGCGGGTAGGCGTTGGCCAGCAGCTCCTGGAACTGCGCGGAGAACCAGTGGCCCGCGACCGGCGCGTCCGGCAGGGCGCCGGACGGGTTGTTGCCGTTGCGCGGGTTGCCCTGGTACGTCGGGTCGCACATCCGGTCGAAGCCCTTGCCCTCGTCGTTCGGGATCTCCTCGCTGGCGCCGTCCGACTCACCCGGGGGCTTGATCCACGCGTAGGCGTCGATCCCGGGCGCGGGTGCGGCGGTCGGGCGCTCGCCGAGACCGGCGCCCGACTGGTTGCACCAGTTGCCGGCCTGGAGGCGGCCGTCGAGGCGGCTGCCGTCCACGTACGCGTCGAGGCTGGTCTGCGGGCCCGGCCCGGTGGGACGGTCGGGACCGCCCCAGCCGTTGCGCGAGGTGTCGATCAGCATGCCGATGTTCGAGTTGAACCCGAGGCTGACCAGCTGCTGGCGGAAGCCCTGCGCGAAGGACTGGTTGTCGACGTAGCGGTTCCAGTCGACCCAGCTGGACTGGCGGACGGAGGTGCCGTTCACCGAGTCGTCGATCGTGTAGTACGGCTCGACGGTCGGGCCGTAGTTCGCCGTGTTCACGATGAACCCGGCCACGTCGTCGACGGAGGCGCCGTTCATGGTGGCGGTGGTCTTGAACAGCTGGGCGGAGGCGAGGAGGTTGTCGTCCCAGCCGATCCAGCCGTAGTGACCGGCGTCGATGTAGTTGTAGACGTTGGGGATCGCGCCCAGCTCGGCGAGGGCGTAGGAGATGCCCTCCTGGTAGTTCCCGTTGGCCTTCATCACGTCGCACTGCGGCGTGGCGGTCTCCCGCGGGCTGACGTTGGTCACCAGGTTCGGCAGGGAGTCGATCTCCAGGATCGTGACGATCCGCAGGTCGGCGTAGGCCGGGTCGGAGAGGATGTCGGCGATCGGGTCGATGAACTCCGACTCGTAGATGTCGATGTCCTCGGGGCCCAGCTCGCCGTTGGACGCGAGCGCGGCGCAGTCGCGGCCCGGCAGGTTGTAGACGACGACCTGGAAGACGAAGTCGTCGTACCCCTCGGCCTGGACCATGGCCTCGTCGAGGTGGTCGCGCAGGCTCATGCCGCCGTTGACGCCCTGGATGGCGGCCCTGCGGTCGAGCCATACGGCGGTCGGTTCGTCGGCCACCGCCGCGCCGCCGGGCTCGGACGCCGCGTTCTCCGACCACTCGGGGTTCACGTAGACGCCGGCGCCGGCGTAGGGGTTGTCCACGCGGTCGCCCGGCTCACCGGGGTCGCCGGGGTCGCCCGGATCACCGGGATCGCCCGGGTCGCCCGGGTCGCCCGGGTCCTCGCCGCAGGTGACGCCGTTGACGGAGAACGAGGTCGGCGCGGCGTTGGTGCCCGAGTAGTTGAAGTTGGCGCCCGTGCTGACGGAGGCGCCGGGGGCGATGGTGCCGTTCCAGCTGATGTTGCTGACGGTGACGGTGCGGCCGGACTGCGACCAGGTGCCGTTCCAGCCCTGCTGGAGCTGCTGGTTGCCCGCGTAGGAGTAGGTGAGGGTCCAGCCGTTGGTGGCGGTGTCACCTGTGTTGGTGACCGTGACGTCGGCCGTGAAGCCGGAGCCCCAGTCGTTGGCGGAGTAGTCCACGTCGCAGCCGAACGCGGCGGCCGACGCCGTGCCCTGGAGCATTCCGCCGGTGCCCAGGCCGGCGGCGACCAGGGCACCGGCCGTCAGCAGCGCCGAGCGCCTGCGTCGTGCGGGTGGGTGGGTGGTGCGGCTCATGGGGGTCCTTTCGGTGGTTGCGGAGTCCCGTCGCCTCGCGGCCGGGGCGTCGTCGCGACCGGTACGACGCCCGTCCTGGCGTGTGACTCACCTTGGAAGCGCTCCCATTGACTGAAGGGAACGTAGCGGCAACCGCCGCCGGGCGCCAGGGTCGCGGTCAAGAAACTTATCGACTCACCAACCACTCACCTCAGGCAGCTCAAGGGAAAAGCCGGGCGACCATGGCGTTCTGTCAGAAGACTTGACGCGTACGCGCCCCCCTCACATTCTTGGGAGCGCTCCCATTGACTGTCACCCGCGACCACCGGACGAGCGCCGTCCGCACCGATCGGACGCATCCCACGACCCGAGCCGCAAGGAAGGGACCGCTGTCATGCGGGTTCGCAAGAATGCTCCGCCAGGAGCCCCACCGCCGTCGCAGCCCGAGCTGCGCCGCCGCGCCAGGCGCGCGCGGCGCGGCCGCCTCGCCGCACTGATCGCCCTCGCGCTGCCGATGGGCCTCACCGCCGGGCTCGGCCAGAGCACGTCGGCGTCGGCCGCCGCGTTCGGCTGCGCGGTGGACTACACCGCCAACGACTGGGGCTCCGGTTTCACGGCCGACGTCACGGTCACCAACACGGGCGACACCGCCGTCAACGGCTGGACGCTCGTCTACGCGTACGCCGGGAACCAGCAGCTCCAGCAGGGCTGGAACGGCACCTGGTCGCAGTCCGGCCGCACCGTCACCGTCGGCAACACCACCTGGAACGCCGCGATCGCCCCCGGCGCCTCCGTCAGCGCGGGCGCCAACTTCAGCTACTCGGGCGCCAACACCTCCCCCACCGCCTTCACCGTCAACGGCGTCACCTGCGGCGACGACGGCGGCCCGCAGGAGCCGGAGGACGCGGCGGTCGTCGCCACGCCCTCCTCGCTGGCGGTCCAGTCGGGCAGCACCGGCACGTTCGGCATCCGGCTGAGCGAGCAGCCGACGGGCAACGTCACGGTGAGCACCGCCAGGACCGCGGGGAACACAGGGCTGTCCGTGACGGCGGGCGCCACGCGCACGTTCACGCCGTCGAACTGGAACATCACGCAGCAGGTCACCGTCACGGCCGCCGCGACGGGCAGCGGCGCGGCGACGTTCACCGCGAGCGCGCCCGGCCATGACGCGGCGACGGTCACGGTGACGCAGCTCGGCGAGGCCGAGGGCGAGTACGAAGAGCGGTTCATCGAGCTGTACGAGAAGGTGAAGAACCCGGCCAACGGGTACTTCTCCGACGAGGGCATCCCCTACCACGCCGTGGAGACGCTGCTGGTGGAGGCGCCGGACTACGGGCACGAGACGACGTCGGAGGCGTACTCGTACCTGATCTGGCTGGAGGCCCAGTACGGCAGGGTGACCGGCGACTGGGGGCCGTTCAACGACGCGTGGGATGTCATGGAGGAATTCATGATCCCCGAGGCGGACGAGCAGCCGACCAACAGCTTCTACGACCCCGGCTCCCCCGCCACCTACGCGCCGGAGAGCAACGACCCGGCCGACTACCCGGCGCAGCTCGACCAGTCGGTCCCGGTGGGCGACGACCCGCTGGCGAACGAGCTGTCGTCCACCTACAACACGGACGACATCTACGGCATGCACTGGATCCAGGACGTCGACGACATCTACGGCTACGGCGACGCCTGCGGTGGCACGGCGGGCGATCCGACGTTCATCAACACCTTCCAGCGCGGGCCGCAGGAGTCGGTGTGGGAGACGGTGCCGCAGCCGTCGTGCGAGGACTTCACGTACGGCGGGGAGAACGGGTACCTCGACCTGTTCACCGGTGACGCCAGCTACGCGGAGCAGTGGCGGTACACCAACGCGCCCGACGCCGACGCGCGTGCGGTGCAGGCCGCGTACTGGGCCAACCAGTGGGCGGCTGAGCAGGGCAACCAGGCCGACGTAGCGGCGACGGTGGACAAGGCGTCGCGTATGGGCGACTACCTGCGCTACGCGATGTACGACAAGTACTTCAAGGAGATCGGCAACTGCGTGGGCGCCACCGCGTGCCCCGCCGCCAGCGGCAAGGACAGCGCACACTACCTGCTGTCCTGGTACTACGCGTGGGGTGGCGCGCTGGACAGCTCGGCCGGCTGGGCGTGGCGCATCGGGTCCAGCTACGCGCACTTCGGGTACCAGAACCCGATGGCCGCGTACGCCCTGAGCAGTGACGCCGCCCTGGTGCCGGGCTCGCCCACGGCGGACGACGACTGGGACACCAGCCTCCAGCGGCAGCTGGAGTTCTACCGCTGGCTCCAGTCGGACGAGGGCGCCATCGCGGGTGGTGCCACGAACAGCTGGGAGGGCCACTACGGGACGCCCCCGGCGGGCACCCCCACGTTCTACGGCATGTTCTACGACGAGAAGCCCGTCTACCACGACCCGCCGTCGAACCAGTGGTTCGGCATGCAGGCGTGGTCGATGCAGCGCCTCGCGGAGTACTACTACTCGTCGGACGACGCGCTCGCGGGCGAGGTCCTCGACAAGTGGGTGGACTGGGTCCTGAGCGAGGTGACCATCGGCACGGGCGGGGACTACGCGATCCCGGCGACGCTGGAGTGGTCGGGCGCCCCGGACACGTGGAACGCCGCCGACCCGGGTGACAACGGCGGTCTGCACGTCGAGGTGACCGCGCACTCGCAGGACGCCGGTGTCACGGGCTCGCTGGCCAACGCGCTGGCGTACTACGCCGCCGCGTCCGGCGACACCGAGGCGCAGGAGGCCGCCGCCGGGCTGCTCGACGCCCTGTGGGCCAACTCCGACGACCTGGGCGTCGCGGTGCCCGAGCAGCGCACCGACTTCGCGCGCTTCGACGACGAGATCTACATCCCGTCGGGCTGGAGCGGCACGATGCCCAACGGCGACACGATCGAGCCCGGCTCGACGTTCGAGTCGATCCGCACCTTCTACCACGACGACCCGGACTGGCCTGCGGTGGAGGCGTACCTGAACGGCGGCGAGGCGCCGACGTTCACCTACCACCGCTTCTGGGCGCAGGCGGACATCGCCATCGCGCTGGCGACGTACGCCGAACTCTTCGGCGAGTGACACCACAGCACCACAGCACCACAGCACCACGGCACCATCGCAACACCACCGGGGCCCCGGGGCGTTCACACGCTCCGGGGCTCCGCCCTGTCGGGCGCGCGCACGGGCGGCGCTATGGTGTTCGCCATCCCCCACGCCGTCCCACCCAGAGACGGGGCACCACCATGGACTACTGCTCCACCTGCCGCAGACATCTGAACGGCGCGCTGATCTGCCCGGGTTGCGGGCAGCTGACGGAGCGCGGGCGCGAGGACACCGGGGCGAATCCCGTCGTGGCGCCCGACGTGACGGCCCCGCTCGACGCCGTGCCGGAGGACGAGGCGGCGGACGACGGGGCGCCCGGCGCGCGGCGCGGCAGGTCGGCGCACGCGGCGCGGCCCCGTACGCGGCGCCGGTACGCGGTGGCGACGGTGCTCGGGCTGCTGATCCTCGGGGTGGCGGTGGCCGAGGTGGGGGACGTCGGGCTGCCCGCGTTCGTGCCGTCGGGCGGGAGCGGTGAGCCGGAGGCGGCGGCGTCGCCCGCGCCGTCCGGGGAGCCCACGCCGGACGGCGGGACGTCCGCGCCCGCCGACCCGTGGACGCCGACCGTGCCGGAGCCGTCGTCCGCCGGCCCCGACGGCGCCGCGACCGACACCGGGGAGGACAACGGCGGGGACGACGCGGACGACCCCGCGCCGTCGGGGCCGGCGGACGACGGCGGCGCGACGGACGGGCCCACGCCCGACCCCGAACCGTCCGCGCCCGCCGAACCGACCGGCGGCGGGGACGTACCGCCGCCCCCGGCGACGGAGGACCCGCAGCCCACCCCCACGACGCCCGCGCCGACGCCGTCGGACACGGCCACGCCGACGCCGGACCCCACGCCGACGGATGACGGCGGGGGCGGGGACGACGGAGAGGACGACGACGACTGCTGGTGGTTCTGGTGCTGAGTCGGGCTCAGCTCGTGCGCAGCGACCCCTGGTCGAAGCCCTTGACGACCTGCCCCCAGTAGCCCGGGTAGATGTTGCTCTCCAGGTCGGTGACGGCGTTGGCGATGTCCGTCTCGTTGATGCCGTTGGGCTCGGGCAGCGGGTAGTCGGTGGCGTTCTCGCCGCGCGTCGGGTTCTCGTAGCCGGCGGCCTGGGCGGCGTAGGCGACGATGGTGCGGATGGGCTCGTCACCGCGTTCGATGGAGTCCCACTGCGCGGCGCGGACACCGTTGTCGCCCGGGTCGGGGAGGGTGTAGCGCAGGCCCTCGATCAGGCCGTACGCGCCGACACTGACGCCCGCGTACGGTACGGCCCCCAGGCCGGCGAGCCCTGCGCTCACCCAGGCGGCGGTGCTGATGGTGTTCATCGCGGTGATGCGCTGCTTCATGGGCAGGGTGCCCGAGTCGTTCTCGCGCGCCGCGTAATCCTCGAAGCCCGCGACGCGGCCCACGGCCTGGAGGGCGGACGGGGCGTGCCTGTCGTCGAGGAACGCCTGGTACGCGGTGGCCGTCTTCCAGGCGGTCAGGTCGCGCTCGAAGCCGGCGCGCACCTCGTCGTCGGCGTGGTGCATGAGACGGAAGAGTCCCTGCTGCTGGCCACGGTTCAGCTCGAAGGCGTGCGTGTGGTTCTCCCCCAGGAGGTTGGAGAAGAGGACGTCGCCCCCTGCGGCGGTGGTGTGGAACCCGGAGGAACCGGCTTCGCCGGACAGCTGGGAGACAAGGTTCATGTAGCGGACCATGGTGTCGCCCACGGCGCGTTCGAGCGGGGCGTGGTCCAGCGGGGCGTACTGGGCGATGGTGCCGTTGTGCTTGCCCTGGATGTCGCCGACGTGGTCCCCGGCGTAGGCCAGCACGTCGTATGCGGCCTCGACGTACGGGCGGGCGGCGTCGCTGTGCTCGTCCACGCCCTCCGGAACCGTGGTGCCGCTCCCGATGAGCGCGGCGGCACCTCCGCTGTCCTCCCAGTGCAGCGTGAGGAGGCCCTCGCGGAAGGTGTCGTCGGTCAGGAGCCCGGCGCTGGCCTCGGTGTTCAGGGCGACGGCGGACAGCAGGTCGCCGCTGCCGCTGTTGGCCAGGTCCTCGTAGCCGCCGTCCATGTACTGGTACTGGGACAAGGTCTGCGCGGTGACCGCCGTGTCGGCCAGGACGCGGGCGAAGGCGTCGCCCGGCGGGGTGTCGGCGGTGGCCATCAGCGTGCCGAAGCCGTTGAAGGCCGTCAGGGCGTCCCGGTACGCGCCGTCCGGTGCGTCGAGCTGCGTCAGGATGGCGGGGGTCAGGCCCTCGGCGAGCGTGCTGTCGCCCGTACCGATGAGGAAGGTGCGTACGGCGGCGGGTATGTCGTCGAACTGCTCCGGGTCGGCGGGATCGACGCCGCCGAGGTCCGGGTCGAGCAGCAGCATGACGCTGTCGGCCACCCGCCGGGCGGCGGCGAACTGGATGCCCGCCTGGCCGGGGTCGAGGCCCTCGGTCCGCTCGGTGAGCGCGCCCAGCACGGCGAGATCGGCCGCGTCCAGGCCGCCGAGGAACTCCTCCAGGTACGCGCGGGTGGCGGGCGTAAGGGGGTGGGGCGGGGTGCCCGGTGCGGTGTACGGGTCGGTGAGGATGGCGGCCAGGCCCTCGGTGAGGGCGAGGAGGCGGTCCGGGTCCGGGGGCCGGCGGTCGAGTTCGTCGGCGAACTCCGCCGAGAGGTGGCGCGCCAGCCCTTCGGTGGTCCACAGGTGCAGCGGGCTGTCGGCGATGTCGTAGTGGTGCTCGGCCAGTTCGCTGCCGTAGTCGGTGAGGCGGCGGTGGTAGGCCGCGATGTCGTCGGCGACGGTCTCGGCCGCGGTGACCGCCGCGGCCTTGACGACGGCCAGGTGCCGGGCGCGGATGCGGCCGGCGGCGGCTTCGGGGGACTCGCTGAAGCCGGGCCACGGCGGATTGCCGCCGGGCGGGGGCAGCAGCCCGTCAGGGGTGCGCGCGGGCGGTACGAGGGCCAGGTCCGGCACCGGGCGTGCCTGCCAGTCGGCCCAGTCCCGGCCCGCCGCCGCCAGCTCCCGCTGGTAGACCTCCTCCAGGCCGCCCTTGCCGTGGACGGCCTGGTCCACGTCGTACGCGGTGTGCAGCGCGTCCTTGGCGGCGAGGGCGAGGTAGTGGGCGACGGTGGCGGCGTCGTCACCGTCGTCGCCCAGGGCCCGGGAGGTCTCCTCGACGCGCCGGTCCGCGTCCACCAGCGTCGTCGCGTCCACGCTGCCCGCCTCGGCCGCCGTGCCGGTGGCCCGGCGCGCCCTGCCGCCCGCGTCCCCCGCCTCCGCGGCGGCCCTGGACCAGATGACGCCGGAGTCGGCGATGCCCTCCGGGTCCACCTCGTCGGTGAACTCACGGCTGCGGGTCCACGGCTTCCTGCCCGCCTCCTGTTCGATGTCGGCGCGGGTGAAATGGACGGTGGGCATCACGGAACTCCAGGAGTGCCGCCGCGATTGCGGGGCGGAAGAGTGGGAACGGCTCCGGGCGCGCCCGGACGCGGGCGCGCGGGAAGTCCGGGGCGCGGAACGGCATGCGGACGAGCGGTCAGAAAGGGAGCGGGCGGTGGGCCCGACAGGAGAGAAATCGCTCAAAAATCCGCATGTGAGCAGTCTAATGAGGGCCGGTCAGGTGCTCTGACCGGCCCTGATGCCACGCAGCGGGGGGCAATACCGCGGCAACACGGCGTTCGCTTCCGGGGCCCGGAGTGCTTGCGGAAGCACGGCTGACAGCGCCTGTGAAGGAATGATGAATTCCTTGCTGCGCGGTGCGGCGGGGCCCCTTCCGGGGCCGCCGGGGCCGCCGGGGCCGCCGGGGCCCTGGGGCCCTGGGGCCCTGGGGCCCGTCTTCGAGGGGCTGCCCCGCCCGTGTCCCGCCCCCGGCCCGGCGGCCGAGGGGCGTACGCGGGCGCGGGAAGTCGCCGTGCGATCCGGCGCCTTGCGCGTCCGCGCGCCCCTGGGGCGCGCGGACGCGGCCGGCCGCCCTCGGCGAAGACGGGCCCCGGGGACGGTTCCCGCGCCTCCCCGCCGAACCAGGAGGTGCGGACGGCCGGGGAACGGGAGCCGCCCGTTCCCCGGCCAGGCCCGGCGCCGGTCGCGGGGGGGGGGGGGGGGGGGGGGGGGGGGGGGGGGGGGGGGGGGGGGGGGGG
>NZ_JBJZOH010000075.1:0-8460 GCF_047200595.1 Streptomyces sp. MS19
CCGCGGACCACCCCCGGAACACCGGGGGTTCACACGGTGACCACCCCATGTGCCCTGTTCACGCGAGGAGTCGGCGGCTTCACCAAAAGGGTCGGGAACCCGACGGATTCCCGCGCGCACCGGCGTACGCCGTCCCGTCGTGCGATCATTCTGCAACTGGCAGAATGGCGCTCGCACTGCGCGCGGGAAGGGAGCACGGATGCCGGCGGAATGCTCCGGGTCAGCGGCGCTGAGGCGGCTGGGCTCGCGGCTGCGCGCCATGCGGGACGCCGCCGGGCGGTCCGTCTGGGAGGCCGCGGCGGTGCTCGGCGTCCCGGCCGACCGTGTGCAGGGCGTCGAAGCGGGCCGGCTCGCACTCGAACCGGCCTGGGTGCGTCCGCTCCTGACGTTCTACGACCGCCAGGCGGAGACCGACTCGGTGCTCGCGGAGGCCGCGGGCGCCGGGAGCGGGGCCTGGTGGGACGCGTACCGCGACATTGTGCCCCAGTGGCTCGCCGACCAGCTCCGCGCCGAGGGCGAAGCGGAGATGATCCGCCTGTACGCGCCCCTGTTCCTGCCGGACCTGCTCCAGACCCCGGCCTACGCCGCCGCCCTGCTGCGCGGGCACACGCCCGCCGCCGACGAGGGGACCGTGGCGCGTTCCCTCGATGTCCTCGCGCGGCGCCAGGCCGTCCTCGACCGGCGCGAACCGCGCCCGCCCGTGCTGTGGGCCCTGATCGAGGAGTCCGCGCTGCGCCGCCGCGTCGGCGGCCCCGAGGTGATGTACCGCCAGCTCGCCCACCTGCGGGCGCTCGCGGCGCGGCCCGGCGTCACGATCCAGGTCACGCCCCTCCACACGACGCACATCGCCCTGATGAGCGGGCCCGTCCAGCTCCTGCGCTTCCGGGCGCCGGAGGCGGCGGACCGGCTGCTGCTCCAGACCGTGGACGGCGCGTCCGCCACCGAACGGGCCGATGTCGTACGGCACTACCTGATGGCGCTCGACTCGGCGGCCTCCGTGCCGGACAGCGTGCCCATCGCCGAATGGACCACCGACTGTGAGGAGAGCAAGGGTGCTTGAGGAGCAGATCGACCCGAACCGCCCCGACCCGGCCCGTGTGTACGACTGGTTCCTCGGCGGCAAGTCGTCGTACGCGGTGGACGAGGCGGCCGGGCGCGGCGTGGAGCGGATGTGGCCCGGCGTCAGGATCGCGGCGCGCGCCAACCGCGAGTTCCTGGGCCGCGCCATCCGCTGGCTGACGGCGGAGGCTGGCGTCCGGCAGTTCCTCGACATCGGCACCGGCATACCGACCGAGCCGAACATCCACCAGATCGCGCAGGCCATCGCGCCCGAGACGCGCGTCGCGTACACGGACAACCGGCTGATCGTGCTGCGGTACGCCGAGGTCCTCATGCAGGGCACGCCCGAGGGCCGCACCGCCTACCTGCACGCCGACTTCTGCGACCCGGCGAGCATCCTCGCCAGTCCGCGGCTCGCGGAGGTCCTCGACCTGTCGCAGCCCGTCGCCCTGTGCCTCAACGCGCTGCTGCACTACATCGCCGACGACGAGGCCGCCGGGGTGGACGCGCTCGCGCTGGTCCGCACGTACGTGGACGCCCTGCCGCCCGGCAGCTACCTGCTGATCACCCATGTCACGCCCGACTTCGACCCGGACACCTTCGCCCGCGTCACCGCCGGGGACCGCGCCGCGACCGGGCAGACCGGGCAGGTGCGCACGAAGGCGGAGATCGAGCGGTTCTTCGCCGGTCTGGAGATGGTCGAGCCGGGGCTTGTCCCGCCGCAGGACTGGCGCCCGGAAGGCCCCGCGCCGGAGGACACGACGCACAGGACCGTCTCGATGTGGGCGGGGGTGGCGCGCGTGCCGGGCGGCGGCGCGGCGTGACGACGGGCACTCCTCCGCCGCCGACGTCCGTGCACGTCGCGGCCGGTGACGGGCCGCCCGTACAGGCCGCCCCACTGCCCGGGGGGCGTTGGGCGGCCGGGGGCGCGCGGATCACCGCCGAGGAGTCGGCGGACTGCCTGCGCGTACGGGCCGCCGCGGGTCCGGCCGGGCTGTCCCGCGCCGTGCTGCGGTGGGCGCGCCGCGCGTCGCCCGGCACGCTCTACCTGGGCGACGCCTGGGAGCGCAGCTACGGCGACCTGCGGTGGGGGCTCCTCCAGCCGGAGCGCGTCATGCCGTGGTACGTCCTCGCGCACGCTCCGGCGGACGGCACGACGTGGGGCCTCGGCGTGCGCGTGCGGGCGGGCGCGATGTGCTCGTGGACGGTGGACGAGGAGGGCGTCAGCCTGTGGCTCGACGTGCGCTGCGGCGGGCTGCCGGTGCTGCCGGGCGACCGTGAACTCGCGCCCGCCACCGTGGTGTCGCTGGCCTCGGACGCCGGTCCGTTCGCGGCGCTCGGCGAGCTGTGCGACGCCCTGTCCCCCGACCCGCTGCTGCCGCCGGGCCCAGTCGTCGGCTCCAACAACTGGTACTACGCGTACGGCCGCGGCTTCGGCCCCGAGGCGGTGCTGCGGGACGCGCGCACCGTCGTGGCGTACGCGGACGGGCACCCGGTGCGGCCGTACTGCGTCATCGACGACGGCTGGACGGAGGGCGGCGGCAGCGCGCCCGGCGGGCCGTGGGACCGGGGGCTGCCCGGCGTGTTCGACGACATGGCGGGCATGGCGGAGGCGATCGCGGCGGCGGGGGCGCGGCCGGGGCTGTGGTTCAGGCCGCTGCTGTCGCGCGTGCCGACCGGGGTGACGCGGCCGGGCGTGGAGCGGGACGGCGGGTATCCGCTCGATCCGTCGCTGCCGGGGGCCCTTGAGGCGGTCGCGGAGGACGTCGCGCGGTTCAGGGCGTGGGGGTTCGAGCTGATCAAGCACGACTTCAGCACGTACGACGTGTTCGGCCGGTTCGCCGTCGCGGGCGGTCCGGCCGAGCTGGCCGGGCCTGGCTGGGCGCCCGCCGACCGGAGCAGGACCAGCGCCGAGATCCTGGTGGACCTCTACCGCGCGCTGGCGGACGCGGCGGGCGGCGCCGTGCTGATCGGCTGCAACACGGTGGGCCACCTCGCGGCGGGGCTCGTCCACGTGCAGCGCACGGGTGACGACACGTCGGGGCGCCGCTGGGAGCGGACGCGCCGCATGGGCGTGAACACCCTGGCGTTCCGGCTGCCGCAGCACAACCGGCTGTTCGCGCTGGACGCCGACTGCGTGCCGTGCACCCCGGCGACGGACTGGGCGCTGAACCGGCGGTTCCTCGGCCTGGTGGCGCGTTCGGGCACGGCGCTGTTCGTCTCGGTGGACCCGGAGGCCAGGACGGACGCGGCCGACCGCGACCTGTCGGCGGCCGTGCGGCTCGCGCTCGACGGGGGCGTGCCGGGCGGTGTCGAACCGCTGGACTGGCTGGCGACGACCGCTCCCCGGCGCTGGCGGAGCGCCGGGGAGACGGTGACGGCGGACTGGTCGGAGCCGTTCGGCGCCTGGCCGCTGCTGGACGCCTGACGTGGGGTACGGGCGTCAGTGCCCGCGCGCGATCCACTCGTCCAGGTGCGGCGCCTCGGCACCGATGGTGGTGGAGTCGCCGTGCCCGGTGCGGACGACCGTGTCGGGCGGCAGGGTGAGGAGCTTGTCGCGGATCGAGTCCACGATGGTGGGGAAGTCCGAGAAGGACCGGCCGGTCGCGCCGGGGCCGCCCTGGAAGAGCGTGTCGCCGGTGAAGACGGTGCCGAGCCCGGGGGCGTGGAAGCAGACGGCGCCCGGCGCGTGGCCGGGGGTGTGCAGGACGCGCAGCTCGGTCCCGGCGGCGGACAGCCGCTGCCCGTCGGCCAGTTCGCCGTCCGGCAGGCGGTCGGGGTGGGTGAGGCGCCACAGGGGCAGGTCGGCGGGGTGGAGCAGGATGGGCGCGCCGGTGCGGTCGGCCAGGGCGGGGGCGGCGCCGACGTGGTCGTCGTGCGCGTGGGTGCACAGGATGCCGCGCAGCGTGCGCCCGCCGAGGGCGGCCTCGACGGCGGCGGCGTCGTGCGCGGGGTCGATGACGTACGCCTCCTCGTCGTCGCCGACGATCCAGACGTTGTTGTCGACGTCCCAGGTGCCGCCGTCGAGGCTGAAGGTGCCGGAGGTGACGAGGTGGTCCACGCGCGCGCCGCTCACAGGACCACCACCGAGCGCAGCACGTCGCCGGTGTGCATGCGGTCGAAGGCCTGCTCCACCTGGTCGAGGGCGATCGTCTCGGTGACGAACGCGCCGAGGTCGAGGCGTCCCTGGAGGTGGAGGTCGATGAGCATGGGGAAGTCGCGGCTCGGCAGGCAGTCGCCGTACCAGGAGGACTTGAGGGCGCCGCCGCGGCCGAAGACGTCGAGCAGCGGCAGTTCGATGGTCATCTCGGGGGTGGGCACGCCGACGAGGACGACGGTCCCGGCGAGGTCGCGGGCGTAGAACGCCTGACGGTAGGTCTCGGGGCGGCCGACGGCCTCGATGACGACGTCCGCGCCGTGGCCGCCGGTCAGGTCGCGGATCGCCTCGACCGGGTCGGTGTCCGTGGAGTTGACGGTGTGGGTGGCGCCCATGGCGCGGGCGGTGGCGAGCTTGCTGTCGCTGATGTCCACGGCGATGATGCGGGCCGCGCCCGCGAGGCGCGAGCCGGCGATCGCCGCGTCCCCCACGCCGCCGCAGCCGATGACGGCGACCGAGTCGCCGCGGCCGACGCCGCCGGTGTTGATCGCCGCGCCGATCCCCGCCATGACGCCGCAGCCGAGCAGCCCGGCCACCTCGGGGGCGACGGCCGGGTCCACCTTGGTGCACTGCCCGGCGGCGACGAGGGTCTTCTCGGCGAACGCGCCGATGCCCAGGGCGGGCGACAGCTCGCGGCCGTCCGCGAGGGTCATCCGCTGCGTGGCGTTGTGCGTGTCGAAGCAGTACCAGGGGCGTCCGCGCATGCAGGCGCGGCACCGGCCGCAGACGGCGCGCCAGTTGAGGATCACGAAGTCGCCGGGCGCGACGTCGGTGACGCCGTCGCCCACGGACTCGACGACGCCGGCCGCCTCGTGGCCGAGGAGGAAGGGGTAGTCGTCGCTGATGCCGCCCTGTTTGTAGTGCAGGTCGGTGTGGCAGACGCCGCAGGCCCGCACGCGCACCACCGCCTCGCCGGGGCCGGGGTCGGGGACGATGACGGTCTCGACCCGTACGGGCTCGTTCCTGCCGGGTGCGACGACGCCGCGGACTTCCTGGGGCATGGGAGGGCCGTCCTTCCGTGATCCTCGCTGATCAGTGGGTTCGGTGTGCTGCGGTGCCGATCCTCGCACCCCGCGCGGGACGGGCGCGCGACCGCGGCACCGGTGAGGCGTGGCGGCGATCATGGCACTATGAGCAACTGACAAGGCGGGGCGTGGGGTTGTGCCCCGCCGGGTGCAGGCAGCAGGGCCGGGGAAGGGGAAGTGCGATGGGCAGTCCGAACAAGGGCCTCGGCAAGGTCGAGGTGGCGGTCAAGTGGGACGCCAGTGCGATGGGTGAGCCGGATCATGACGTGGACATCATCGCGGCGACCTTCGCCGCCGACGCCCCGCACGGCGATCCCGTCTACCTGGTGCACTTCGACAGCAGGTCGCCCGATGGGACGATCACGCTGAGCCGGGACAGCACGACGGGCCAGGGCTTCGGCTTCGACGAGGTGATGACGTTCGAGCTGGAGCGGCTCGCCGCCGCGTACGGCCGGGTCGTCGTGGGCGTCGCGATCCAGCAGCGCGGCGGGCGCCGGACGTTCGCCGACATCCCGAGCACGCGGTTCCGGATCGCCGAGGGCTACACCGAGCTGGCGCAGGGCGACTTCGCCGCCGTGGCCGGGTCCACGGCGGCGGTGGTCGGCGAGTTCGTCCGGGACGGGTCGGGCGAGTGGGCGCTGCGCCCGCTGCTGCGGGGGTACGACACGGACCCGGAGGCGTTCACGCGGCTGATGGGCGGCGTCTGACCCCGTACGGGCGCGGGCAGGCAGGTCAGGTGACACCAGAGGGCGGCTCCGGTGACGGGGCCGCCCTCTGCCGCAGGTGAGCCTTCGAACACGCTTCGCCATGGTGCTCAGCGCGGCTCGTCCCGCCCGCTCGACGGCGCCCGCGTGAAGCCCGACATGTCGTCGAGCATCGACCGCATGATTGCCCTGCCGTGTCGGCCGAGCCCGTTCAGCAGCAAAGGCAAGGCCCTGCCGGATTCCTTCACCGTCAGTACGGTGGCAAGCTCCTCGGAACTTCCGCGAGCCTTCTCCACCGGAATCCAGCGGATCTCGGCATGCGCCGGAATACGGTCCATGTCGCTGATCAGGAGACCACCCAGGTAGAGAGTGCAGACCTCCTCGGTTCCCGGCCGGATGCTCTGATTGACGGCAAGGCACTTATAGCTCGTGTGCCGGATACCGGCCTGCGAAGCGAGCCATGCCGAAGCGGCTTCTTCCACCGGCTCACCGGGTTCACAGATACCGCCCGGAAGCATCCAGCCTTCCTCCGCGGCCGGAACGTACAGCACCTCCGCCCTTCTGTTGACGGCCGCGATACGCACCTCGAAGACCCTGCGCATCCATTCCCCCCTGCTCCCGTTTCATTCCAGGACCGTCAATCGCGACGACCTGTCGATGATCCGCACGAATCCACCCGCCAGATGCACGGCCTTTCTGCCGCCATCCGATGTCAGCGCCTTCAGGTCCACCACTTCCCGGACCGTCCCTTTGTCCGCGACAAGATCCCCGCGACGCACGGTGAAGACATCCCGTGTCTGATATCGCATTCCTTCCCCCGGCCTTGTGCCGACCCCGGCAGTCGATGCGGAGTGTCATAGCTAGGTGATGCCCTTCAGACGCAATCCCATTTCACTGGCGGCATTCACCAGTGCCACGCGGCGGCGGATCGCGGAGAGGGTTTCGCTCTCCTCTTCCGTGCCGACGTCAGGTTGCGTTTTGATCTCCTGCTCGACTTCGGACTCGTCGTCCACGCCAGGCCATCCTCCATAGAGGGCAGGTGACGCCACGTCAGATGTGCTACACCCGTGGGACGAAGCCCATCGCGACGTTGCGTAGCCAAGTCTGCACCCTACGGACCACCAGACGCAACCTCGCGTCCGCAGGGTCGCGTTTTCGATGGGTGACGCAAGGATGCAGACTGAGCTGACCAGCAGATGAGGAGCGATCATGGCGGTGCCGACCATTCAAGGGCGGCGTTTGGCGATGGAGTTGCGCGCACTCCGGCGCGCGGCCGGGTACACCCAGGAGCAGGTGTGCGAGATCACCGGCGTCAACTCCACGACGCTCTGGCGGTGGGAACGTGGCGACCAGCGCCCGTACCGGCGCACACTGGTCCAACTGCTGGATCTGTACGGGGTCGGCGAGCAGAAGAAGCGTGAAGTCCTGGAACTGCTCAAAGGCGGCGCACGGCAGGGCTGGTCACGGGATTTCGCGAACCTCAGCCGGGAATACGCCGCCTACATGAGCTTCGAGGACGAGGCCGAGGAAGTACGCAACTTCCAGAGCCTGTACATCCCTGGCCTGCTCCAGACCGAGGACTACGCGCGTGTGGTGATAAAGGGTATGGACCCCACCCTCACGAGCACCGAGATCGATCAGCGGGTGGAAGCCCGGATGGGACGGCGACAGCTGCTCGAAAAGGAGCGCCCGCTGCGGCTGTGGGCCGTCCTCGACGAGGCGGCGCTCCGCCGCCCGGTGGGCGGCCAATCCGTCATGAAGGCGCAGATGAACTACATCTCCGCTCTGTTGGCGCGGCCCCATGTGACGGTCCAGGTGATCCCCTTCCACGCCGGGCCGCATCCCGGCCTGCAAGCCAATTTCTCCTACTTGCAGTTCGCGGCGGACGTCCCGGGCATCGTTTACCTGGAGCACGGTTCGGGAGATCTCTTCCTGGAAACCGAGAGCGCCTTGAAGAAGTACTCCGCGACTTTCGATCGGCTCATGGCCATGGCGGACAGTCCGGAGAGGTCGGCCCATGTCATCGCTACAATGTGGGCCGATCAGGGAGGTGAGAGTTGAAGGATCGACGTAACACCGGGTGGCGGCGCAGTAGCTATTCGGGAGCGAACGGGGAATGCCTGGAGATTGGGCACACCACCGCGACCGAGGTGCCCGTCCGGGACAGCAAGCGCCCGGCCCGTGTTCTGTCTCTGAATCCGGCCGGGTGGGCCGCGTTCATCCAGGGCGTCAAGCAGGACCGGCCGTCGTAGCGGCACGGGCGGGGGGCGCTGCCGCGGGCGAGGCCGGCCAGGCACCCGCTCACACGCCCCGCACCTCCCGCCCCGAGCCCCCGCCACCTCCGGCACACCCGGGCGGGTCGTCGTGGGCGTCGCGATCCAGCAGCGCGGGGGCGCCGGAGGCGGCGGGGGTCGGCGAGTTCGTGCGGGACGGGTCGGGCGAGTGGGCGCTGCGCCCGCTGCCGCGGGGGACGACACGGACCCCGAGGCGTTCACGCGGCTGATGGGCGGCGTCT
>NZ_JBJZOH010000076.1:0-8458 GCF_047200595.1 Streptomyces sp. MS19
TTCGGGTTCTCTCCGGGCGCTTCCCTTCGGTGTTCACCACCTTAGCGGACCCCCGGATCATTTCCTAATCCGGTCCCGGCCGGTGGATTTCAGAGCACCCGGAATTACTTCCGGGGACCACGAAAAGGCCCGGTCAGGGAGGTTTTCTGCTGAGGTGTTGTCGCCTACCGGACACGGGCAGAGGGTCGTGACGACCGCTTTCCACTGTGTCCCGCTTCAGGCGACTCGACCTACGTTACGACTCCCCGGCAGCGGCGTCAAGTCTCGTCGGCCGACGACGTGGCTGGTGTGCCCGGTAGGGGCTCACGGTCGGGTCGCCCGCGATCCAGAACCGCCAGGGATGGGCGGCCCCTTCGCCGCCCACGCCGGTGCGCGGACCCGCGCTGACCAGCCGCGGCTTCACGGGAGTGCCCGTCAGCACGCGGAACGGCGAGGCCGGGTCGTCCCCGCAGGCGTCCGAGCCGTCCAGGAGCCGGTCCACGCCCAGGGCCGTCGCCAGACGGGCCGGCCCCTTCGCCAACTCGGCGTCCCTACGGGCCGACACCCGCCGCGCGCGGGCCAGGTCCGCGCCCTCCACCATCTCCCCGGCCCGCAGCAGGACCCCGCTCGCGTGCCCCTCGGGTCCGCAGACCAGGTTCATGCAGTGCCACATGCCGTAGGTGAAGTAGACGTAGACGTGGCCGGGAGGCCCGTACATCGTCGCGTTGCGGGACGTCCGACCGCGGTAGGCGTGGCTTCCCGGGTCGATCTCGCCCGCGTAGGCCTCCACCTCGGTGAGGCGCACCCGCATCTCCCCCTCGGGTGTCGTCCTGACCAGCACGCGCCCCAGGAGGTCGGGCGCGACGTCGAGGACGGGCCGGTCGAAGAACGCGCGCGGCAGAGGTGTGGCCGGGTCGGACGCGGTGGCCGGGGTGCGGTTCACGGGTGCGGTGTCTCCGGACGATCGGACGATCAAGGGGGCGGGCGGCTGACTAGGCTAGCCGGGAGACAGCGCCACGCGACGAGGAGGTCCGTAATGTCCGATCCACGGAGGCGTCCCCTTCCCCATGACTTCCACCCGCCGGTGCCCGCGTTCGCGGTGGAGAGCGACGACGTCAGGGAGGGCGCGCGGCTGAAGGACGCGCAGGTGTACGCGGCGGGGAACGTGTCGCCGCAGCTGCGCTGGTCCGGCTACCCGCCGGAGACGAAGAGCTTCGCGGTGACCTGCTTTGACCCGGACGCGCCGACCGGCAGCGGGTTCTGGCACTGGGTGGTGTTCGACATCCCCGCGACGGTCACCGAGCTGCCCGCCGGTGCGGGGAGCGGCGACTTCGCGGCCCTGCCGCCCGGCGCCGTGCACGCGCGCAACGACTACGGGACGCGCGACTTCGGGGGCGCCGCCCCGCCGCCCGGGGACGGGCCGCACCGCTATGTCTTCACGGTCTACGCCGTGGACAGCGAGCGGCTCGGCCCCGACCAGGACGCCTCCCCCGCGTTCGTCGGCTTCAACCTGCGCTTCCACACCGTCGCGCGCGCCCAGCTCGTGGGTGAGTACGAGATCCCGGCCGGGGACTGACCGCGGGGCCGTGTCCGGCCCGTAACGGTCCCGCGTCACCTTCTGTTCGCCTCTCTGTTCCGCCGCGCGGGCGGGTAGCTCTCCTGTGCGTGGTTCTCCACGCGCAAAATGCATTGTCGGGCCTGCTCGGCGGGGGGACAGTGGTGCCAGCCGCCGGCGGGGCGGGGAGGGAACGGGAGGTGGGCGGGGTGCGGCAGACCCTGGTGCTCAACGCGACGTACGAGCCGCTGACGACGGTGTCGCTGCGTCGTGCGGTGGTGCTGGTCGTCCAGCACAAGGTGGTGGTGGAGCAGGCGCATCCCGGTCTGCGGGTGCGCGCGGCGGCGGTGGACCTGCCGGTGCCGCAGGTGATCAGACTGCGGCGGTACGTCAAGGTGCCGTTCCGACAACGGGCCCCGTGGTCGAGACGCGGTGTCCTGGTCAGGGACCGGCACCGGTGCGCGTACTGCGGGCGGCGTGCGACCACGATCGACCATGTGGTGCCGCGTTCGCAGGGGGGCGGGGACACCTGGCTGAACACGGTGGCCGCGTGCTCGGAGGACAACCAGCGGAAGGCGAACCGCACGCCCGTCCAGGCGGGGATGCGGCTGCTCACGCAGCCGTTCGAGCCGACTCCGGCGGCGGCGCTGCTGCTGGCGGTCGGCGCGCGTGACGGGGACGCGCTGCCGGACTGGCTGCTCGCGACCGAGGGCGCGGCCTCGGCCTAGGCGGGCCGGCGGGACGTACCGCGCATGACGACGCCCGCTCCTCCTGTACGGGAGGGGCGGGCGTCGTGATGTGCGGCGGCAGGGGCGCCGTCACTCGATGCGGGGCTGCTCGCGGGTCGGGGGCTTGTCGAAGCTGGGGCCGTCGCCGTTCCCGCCGGTCCCGTCGCCGTTGCCGCCCGGGTTGGTGAAGCGGCCGATGTTGCCGCCGAGGCCCTTGAGGGCGTCGCCGAGCTCGCTCGGGACGATCCAGAGCTTGTTCGAGTCGCCCTCGGCGATCTTCGGGAGCATCTGGACGTACTGGTAGGAGAGGAGCTTCTGGTCGGCGTCGCCCGCGTGGATGGCCTCGAAGACCGTGCGGATGGCCTGGGCCTCGCCCTCGGCGCGGAGCGCGGCGGCGCGGGCGTCACCCTCGGCGCGCAGGATCTCCGACTGCTTGGCGCCCTCGGCCTGGAGGATCTCGGACTGCCGGACACCCTCGGCCTGGAGGATGGCGGCGCGCTTGTCGCGGTCGGCGCGCATCTGCTTCTCCATCGAGTCCTGGATGGAGGTGGGCGGCTCGATCGCCTTCAGCTCGACGCGGTTGACGCGGATGCCCCACTTGCCGGTGGCCTCGTCGAGGACGCCGCGCAGGGCCGCGTTGATCTCCTCGCGGGAGGTGAGGGTGCGCTCCAGGTCCATGCCGCCGATGATGTTGCGCAGGGTGGTGACGGTCAGCTGCTCGATGGCCTGGATGTAGTTGGACACCTCGTAGGTCGCGGCGCGCGCGTCGGTCACCTGGTAGTAGATGACCGTGTCGATGTTGACGACGAGGTTGTCCTGCGTGATCACCGGCTGGGGCGGGAACGGGACGACCTGCTCGCGCAGGTCGATGCGGTTGCGGATGCGGTCGATGAACGGGACGACGATGTTGAGGCCCGCGTTCAGCGTCCTGGTGTAACGGCCGAAGCGTTCGACGATGGCCGCGCTCGCCTGCTGGATGACCTGGATGGTCTGGACGAGCGCGATGACGACCAGCACCACCAGGACCACCAGCACGATGATGATGGGTCCCATCGTGTACTCCCCCTGCGTCTAGATGAGTTGGGATGATTGTCGATGAAGTGACCGGTCCATCACATCACGACGGCGGTGGCCCCGTCGATCTCAACTACGCTGACCTGACTTCCCGGTTCGTAGACGTCGTCCTCACCGAGCGCGCGGGCCGACCACTCCTCGCCGGCGAGTCTGACGCGGCCTCCGCTGCCGGTGACGCGCACGAGGACGACCGCGGTCCTGCCGATGAGGGCGTCCACTCCGCTGCTGAGCGCGGGGGAACCGCCACGCGCGCGGCGGGCGATGGGCTGGACGACGAGGATCAGGGCCGTCGAGACGACGGCGAAGACGACCACCTGCACGGCGATGCTGTCGGTGACCCCCGCGGCGAGGGCACCGGCGACGGCACCGGCGGCGAGCATGCCCAGCTCGGGCATGGCGGTCAGGACGAGGACGATCGCGAATCCGCCGGCGGCGACGAGCCACCACACCCAGAAGTCCACGGGGTCATGGTAGAGCGGGTGACCGGGTCGCGAACAGGCCTCGTCCCGGGAACGGGCCGGGACGAAGCGGGGATGGGCGGGTGGGAGGAAGCGGGGATGGGCGGGCGGGAGGAAGCGGGGATGGGCGGGCGGATCAGCCGAGCGGCAGGCCGCGGGCGGTCCAGCGGTCGCCCTGGCGTTCGACGACGAGGGGCAGGCCGAAGCAGTGCGAGAGGTTGGCCGAGGTGAGGGTCGTCTCCAGCGGTCCCGCGTGCAGCAGCCGGCCCTGGCGGACGAGCAGGACGTGCGTGAAGCCGGGGGCGATCTCCTCGACGTGGTGCGTGACCATGATCATCGACGGGGCGTACGGGTCGCGCGCGAGGCGGCCGAGACGGCGGACGAGGTCCTCGCGGCCGCCGAGGTCGAGTCCGGCGGCCGGCTCGTCGAGCAGGAGGAGTTCCGGGTCGGTCATCAGGGCGCGGGCGATCTGGGTGCGCTTGCGCTCGCCCTCGGAGAGGGTGCCGAACCTGCGGTCGAGGTGGCCGCTCATGCCGAGCCGGTCGAGGAACGCGCGGGCGCGGCGTTCGTCCATCTCGTCGTAGCTCTCCTGCCAGCTGACGGTCATGCCGTAGGCGGCGGTGAGGACGGTCTGGAGGACGGTGGCGCGGCGGGAGAGCTTGTCGGCGAGCGCGCTGCTCGCCATGCCGATGCGGGGGCGCAGTTCGAACACATCGACGTGCCCCAGCTCCTCACCGAGGATGCGGACGCTGCCCGAGGTGGGGTAGAGGTAGCTGGACGCCACGTTGAGCAGGGTGGTCTTGCCCGCGCCGTTGGGGCCGAGGATGGCCCAGCGTTCGCCTTCGGCGACCGACCAGGAGACCTTCTCGACCAGGGGCCGGCCGTCGCGGACCACGGATACGTCCACCAGCTCCAGTACATCGCTCATGCGCGCGGTCTCTCCCCTTGCAGTCGCTGTCAGTCAAAACCTACGCCACCGCCTCCCGCGCCCTGTCGTCAGGAGGGTTGTTGGGCATTCTTCTCTAAGGTAGAGGGCATGCTCATCGAACCTCGTGCGGGGCGGCTCGCCGCCTGGGGCAATGCGCTGTTCGCCGGACAGGTGGCGCCCGACGACGCCGCGTCACGCGCGGTGGGCGACGACACGGTGCACCGCGTCGTCGGCCTGCCGGGCGAGGCGGGGCCGGTCGGGCTGACGCTCGCGCTCGGCCGGATGCGGGCCCAGGGGGTGTACGGGCTGCGGATCGCGCTGCCGGCGCCGGGGCATCCGCTGGGGCTGAGCGGGCCGCCGGAGTTCAACGCGGCGGCGCTCGCGGCCGGCGAGGCCGTGCTCGCGTCGGGCGCTCCGCTGGGTCTCGTGCCCGAGGTGAAGGAGGCGGGGCCCGCCGGTGACGTGCTGACCGAGGTGGTGTGGCGGTGTCTGCCGGTGCGGCAGGCGCCCGGGGCCGACGTGCCGTCGCTCGGCGAGGCGGAACGGGAGCTGGCCGAGGTGCTGCGGGACGCGACGGAGGCGCTGGCGCGTCTTGACGTGGCGGGGGCGGGGCCGGTGGCGCAGGCGCGGCTGGCGGCGTACCGGGCGCGGATGGAGCGGGGGCGCCAGGTGCTGGCGCCGGGCTACCCGGTGCGCGCGGTGCGGGTGCTCGAACTGGCGCAGCGGGTCGGTGCGCTGGTGGCGATCGCGGTGGAGCCGGACGGGATGGCGCCGGGTGCGGTGAGCGCGGGGCAGATCGCGGAGCGGGACCGGTTGCTGCGGCCGGTGGAGCGGGCAGCGCGGCGGGCGCGGGTGGCGGCGTACAACGCGTACGCGGAGTCGTGGGAGCGGCAGCGGGATTAGCGGTGCGGCAGAGGGGCTGACGGGGCGGGGACGGGGAAGGCCCCTCGGACCTGGGTCCGGGGGGCCTTCGTGTCAGCTGCCTGTCGGCTGCGTCGTGTCGTCCGTCGTGACGAGGTCAGTCGATGACGCCGACGTTGCCGAACGCGGGGTTCAGGATCCCGATGACGTTGATGGAGTTGCCCACGACGTTCGGGGCGACCTCGACCGGGACCTGGATGACGTTCCCGGAGATGACACCCGGGGACTTCACCGCCTTGCCGGCGGCTTCCGCGTCGGCGGCGGCGGAACCCGCGCCGGCACCGATGGCGGCACCGGCGGCGGCCAGCACGAGGGCGGCCTTCTTGGCAGTGTTCATGGGTTGTGCTCCTCTTGGACGTTGCTGTGCGCGCGACTCCTTGGGCACGGAGTCACGTGTTGCACAACGCGCGGGCCGAAGGCACGGCACGGGCTCGGGGCCCGTTACGCACGATCGGCCCAACGCGTCCGAGGCGGCGTCCGTCAGAAGTTGACGCTGTGGTTGCCGAACACCGGGTTGAGGACACCGATGACGTTCACGGAGTTGCCGGTGGCGTTGACCGGGACGTGCACGGGGACCTGCACCTCGTTGCCCGCCACGACGCCCGGGGAGGCCACGGCCGCGCCGGTCGCGTCGGAGGCGGCGGAGGCGACGCCGGAGGCGGTGGCGGCGATCCCGCCGACCATCAGGGTGACGGCGGCGGCCTTCTTCAGGTTCTTCACTTCTCTTGACCTTCCTCGCACGTTCGCCGCGGCCAGCCGCCGCGGCTCGCCATGGAGAACGGCGCCACGCCCGGGAGGGTGCGCCGTACGGGTGACATCCACACGACCGTATGAATCTCAGCCCGGAGGGGCTCCCGGGTTTGGTGGGACAGGGCCGAATGGGGTAACGGGGTGCTGCCCCGCCGGGGCGGGGATCAGTCGGACAGCCCATGACGTACGGCCCACAGCGCCGCCTGGGTGCGGTCGGCGAGGTCCAGCTTCATCAGGATGTTCGACACGTGTGTCTTGACGGTCTTCTCGGACAGGACGAGCGCGCGGGCGATCTCGCGGTTGGAGCGGCCCCTGGCGATGAGGCCGAGCACCTCCGTCTCCCGTTCGGTCAGCGCGCCCGCCCGGGTGCCGCCGCCCTGGGACTCCTGGACGAGCAGGGCGGCGGCGATCTCGGGCTCCAGCAGGACGTGCCCCGCGTGCACGGACCTGATGGCGCCGGCCAGCGCGTCCGGGTCGATGTCCTTCTGCACGTACCCGGCGGCGCCCGCGCGGAGGGCGGGCACGACGGTGCGCTGCTCGGCGAAGCTCGTGACGACGAGGACGCGGGCGGGGTTGTCCAGCTCGCGCAGCCTGCGCAGGGCCTCGATGCCGTCGCCGCCCGGCATCTTGACGTCCATCAGGACGACGTCGGGGCGCAGTTCCTCCGCGCACGCCACGGCGGCCGGGCCGTCGGCGGCCTCGCCGACGACCTCGATGTCGTCCTGGATCTCCAGGAACGTGCGCAGACCGCGGCGCACGACCTGGTGGTCGTCCACCACGAGGACGCGGATCACCTTCGCCAGGTCAGCCACCCGGCACCTCCATCTCGATGACGCAGCCCGCGCCGGGGGCCGACCTGACTGCCAGGGTGCCGCCGACCGCGGCGGCACGGTCGCGCATGGACACGAGGCCGAGGTGGCGGCCCCGCGCCCGTACGGCTTCGGGGTCGAAGCCGGTGCCGTCGTCCGCGACGCGCAGGACGGTGGCGCCGCCGCGGCGGCGGACGGAGACCTCGACGAGGGCGGGCGCCGCGTGCCGCAGCGCGTTGTGCAGAGCCTCCTGGGCGACCCGCAGCAGGGCCTCCTCGTGGGCGGCGGGCAGGGCGCGGGGCTCCTGGCAGCTGAGGGTGACGCGGGCCGGGTGCGCGCGGTCGAGGACGTTGACCTGGGCGCGGAGCGTGGCGAGGAGTCCGTCCTCGTCCAGGGCCGCGGGGCGCAGTTCGATGACGGCGGCGCGCAGTTCCTCGGCGGCCTCGGCGGCCAGCTCAGCGATCTGGCCCAGCTCGCGGCGCGCGCGGGCGGGGTCGCGGTCCAGGAGGGCGGTGGCGGCCTGGGCGGTGAGGCGGAGGGAGAAGAGCTTCTGGGAGACGGCGTCGTGCAGTTCGTGGGCGATGCGGGCGCGTTCGTCGGCGATGGTCAGCTCGCGGCTGCGCTCGTAGAGGCGGGCGTTGGTCAGGGCGATGGCGGCGTGTTCGGCGAGGAGGCGGAGGAGGTCCTCGTCCTCGGTGGTGAAGGCGCAGCCGTCGGCGGGGGCGGGCGTCGGGTGGCCGATCCGTTGTGCCGCCGGGCCCCGCTGTCTTCCCGCCGGGCCCCTTTGTTTTCCCGCCAAGAAGAGTGCGCCGAGGACTTCGCCGTCGTCCGTGATGGGCATGCCGAGGAAGTCGGACATCTCGGGGTGGGCGGACGGCCATCCCCCGAAGCGCGGGTCGAGGCGGACGTCGGCGAGGCGTACGGGGGTGGCGGAGGTGAGCATGGCGGCGAGGATGCCGTGCTGGCGCGGGAGGGGGCCGATGGCCTTCCACTGGCGGTCGCTGACGCCGTCCACGAGGAACTGGGCGAAGCCCCCGTTGCCGTCGGGGATGCCGAGGGCGGCGTAGCGGGCGCCGAGGAGGTCGCGCGCGCTGCTGACGATGGTCTGGAGCACGTCCCGCACTTCGAGGGTGCGGTTCATCGCGAGGAGCGCGGCGCTGACGGCGGCCAGTCCGGTACGGGGGGCCATGCACCGACCGTAACGCGTCGGGGCGGTGGCGGGATCGGGCGGGCGCAGGGGGCGCGTAGGGCGCTGG
>NZ_JBJZOH010000077.1:0-7543 GCF_047200595.1 Streptomyces sp. MS19
GCGCAGCAGCCGGACAGCATTCCGGCGGCATGACATCCGGCGCACCGTCCACCACCAGGACCCGCAACAGCGCGTCACGCCCGCCGTACGAGACCTGCGCGACCAACCGCCCACCACGCACCGGCCGCGCATGACGCACAGCGTTCGTCGCCAACTCCGAGAAGACAACGGCGGCATCGGCAACCGTCCCGGCCTCCATGCCCCAGCCAGTCAGCACACCCCGCACCTGCCACCGCATCACCGGCACACTCTCGACCGCATACGGCTTCGACAACAGCCGCAACAGACACCCCGCCCGCTCGCCCCCACTCAGCACGTCCCCACCTCCGGGTGACAGCTCACGAGTTCGACCCTCCGCGAGTCGGTGACCGTGGTAGCCGTTGTGCAGCCGAGCTGTATGGGTGTGCTTGTGACTCGGGAAGTGGGGTGCGTTCGAACGGAGGTCGCCATGACCATCGCCTCGGTTCCGGGTTGGCGCGCAGCAACGCGCAGACCGCCCCCTTCGCCGCGAAAGGGGCTACGACTCACGGTGACCTGCCGCATACTGAATCGGCAAGCGCATCGGCAAAAATCACCCCCGAGGTGGGGAAATGGCATATGACGAACCCGCACATCGCCTGTTTCCGCAGGCACATCACGTGCCAGACTGCGCGCATGGGCGGTTTCGGCAGACACATCCGCAGGAAGTGAAGGGAGAGAGCACGTGGCCCAGGCACCCCGGCCGACCGCCCGGAGAATCGAACTGTGCGACGAACTGCGGAGGCTCCGCGTCCGCGCCGGACTCACCTTGGAACAGGCCGTCGAGGGCCTGGACCTGTCCGAACGCAAGCTCCAGCGGATCGAGACCGAGCTGCACGGCCTCCGTAGCGCCGAAGTGCTCAAAGCACTCATGGACCGGTACGGCGTGGAGAGCCCCGACGCCCGCAACCATCTCCTGGAGATGTTCCGCGAGGCGTCCAGCCAGGAGTGGTTCACGCAGTACCGCGCACTCATGCCCTCGGGCATGCCACGGTTCGTCGGAGTCGAGGGCGCTGCGGTCGAAGCCCGCGTATGGCACCCCACCCTCGTCCCGGGCTTGCTCCAGACGGAGAACTACGCGCGCGCCCTCCACCAACTCGCGAAGCCGATCGAAGAGACGACGACCGAGTTCATCGCATCCAACATCGAACTGCGGATGCGCCGCCGAGCGGCCGTCATCAACGGCGATCTGCGCCTGCTGGCAGTCCTGTACGAGCCCGCTCTCCGCTACCAGGCCGCCGCACCGGAGGCGATGAGGGAGCAGTACGAGGAGATCGCCAAGCTGACGGAGCTGGACACCGTGACCATCCAGATCCTTCCGGCCCGGACTCGTGGTTACGTCTCACCGCACGACTTCACCCTGCTCGACCTCGGTCCCAAACTCCCCGCCATCGTCCAGGTCGATACCGCTTGGGGCGCCGTTTCAGTCACGGACAAACCTCGCGAGGTCGGCAAGTTCCGTCGCAAACACGAGGTCCTTACCCAGGGGGCGTTGTCGCCCGAAGCGACTGCCCCGTTCCTGCAAGCACTACTGCGAGAGATCCCATGATGGACACCCACCCGCTTACTTCCAACGCCGAAAAGATCGCGTGGAGGAAGTCCTCCTACAGCGACGGAGCAGGCCAAAACTGCGTCGAGATCGCCGTACTCGACGGCGCCGTGGCCGTACGCGACTCCAAGGCCCCCAACAATCCGCACCTCCTGATCCCCCGCGACCGATTCACCGCACTCATCACCACCCTCACCCACCACTGATCCACCAACAGACGCACGCCCCGGCCCACAACAGCCGGGGCCTGCGCGCACTGTCCCGCTCGGACCGGCCAGATCACAGGAGTTTCCGATGGACACAAGCAAGTCCCCGGCCTGGAGGAAGTCCTCCTACAGCGACGGAGCAGGCCAGAGCTGTGTCGAGATCGCCGAACTCGACGGGGCCGTGGCCGTACGCGACTCCAAAGCCCCCGACGAACCTCACCTCCTGATCCCCCGCGACCGATTCACCGCACTCATCACCACCCTCACCCACCGCTGACCCACCGGGAAACAACCGTTGAGTCCATCAGCAAGCACGCCGCCTGTGCGTGAGTGGGCGTTCGTCCTGTATCCCGAGGGGCGGCCGGGTGAGGTGGAGTCCGACCGGTTCGACCGCTCGGATGCGCTGGCCGGTGGGGAGATCGGGTGGGAGGAGGACCCGGGCGGGGTGCGTGCGGCCCGCGCGGAGGACGCGGTGGCGTGGGCCGTCGAGCGGCTGGCGGAGGCGGGCATCGGGATCGCCGGCTTCCCCACCGCCACCCGACCGGGCGGAAGCCCCCGGCAGCGCGCTGTCGCGGGGGCCCGGCTTGGAACTGCTACACCGGCGCGAGCAGGTCGCCGTGGGCAAGGGCCTCGCGCAGTGCGATGGAGATTTCTGCGGGCAGCAAGTTGACGTCGGCGAGTGCGTCGGGAGTGAGGGGGATCTCTTCGAGGACGTACTCCCCCCGGTCGTCGCGCTGGAACTCGGGGCCGCTGCGGTTCTCGAAGTTCCACGTCCTGATGCGGGCGAGATAGAAGTGTTCCGTCTCGCCGGACGGGTTCGTCAGCTGGTGGAACGGTCGCACGATCTCAGCCTCACCTGCGATCTCTTCGCGGACCTCTCGAAGGAGCGCGGCCTCGTGATCGGCGTCGGTGTTTTCGACGCCGCCACCGACCACCACCCAGTAGGGCGGGCGGCCGGAGCGGACGCGCTTGATCAGGAGCGTCGTGTTGTCCGGGGTGACGAGGATGGCGCGGACGCGCTGCTTCACGGGTTCGATCCTTTTCATGTGATGAGGCGGGCGGCTCAGTTCATGAGCCAGCCGCCGTCGATGTGCAACGACTGTCCGGTGACGAACGATGCGGACGGGCCGGCGAGGTAGACGATGGCGGCAGCGACATCGTCGGGCTGCCCTCGACGCGGGATGCACTGGCGAGAGATCTGGTCTTCGGGGCGTGCGCGGTGGTGGGTGGGCAGGGTGTTCTCGGCTTCGACCTGGATGGCGCCGGGGACGACAGTGTTCACACAGATGCCGTGGGGACCAAGTTCCCTCGCCAGGGACCGGGAGAAGCCGATGAGCCCGGCCTTGGCGGTGCTGTACGCGGTCAGGCCGGGGCGCCCGGCACGGGCGTTGACGCTGGAGACGTTGATGATGCGCCCCCACTGTCGGCGGACCATCCCCGAGGTGACAGCGTGGCTGACGCGGTAGTGGATGGTCAGGTTGACGTCGAGAGCGCTCGCCCAGGCCCTTTCGTCGGTTTCCTCCCAGGAGTGGCGCGGGTAGGCGCCCGCGTTGTTGACCAGGATGTCCACCGGTCCGACTTCACCGGTCACCTGGCTGACCATCAGGCCGACCGCGTCCGGATCGGTGAGGTCGGCGCTCACCTCGATGCCGTCGGACCCGAGGCGTCTCACCTCGGCCAGGACGCCGCACGCCTTGTCGATCTGGGTGAAGTGGCCGATGGCGACGGTGGCACCGGCGGCGGCGAGCGCTCGGGTGGTGGCCGCGCCGATCCCGGTCGCGGCGCCGGTGACAAGGGCGACGCGCCCCTGGAGAGGGCGGGCGGTGAGGGGGAGGCCGAGCAGGGGCGTGGTCACGGTGTCTCCACGGGGCTGGCGATGTCGGTGGTAAGGCGGGTGTGTGTGAACGCGGAGCCGTCCTGGAGGTGCTGGACTTGGCCGAGCTTGGCCAGGAGCAGCAGCAGGTCGGCGGTGGTGAGCAGGTGGGGCGGGATGACGCCGAGGATGCGGAGGGTGAGGAACGGGGTGAGTGCGTGGAGTGGCTGTTCGGAGGGGAGGGCCGCCGCTTCGCCGAGGTCGGTGGTGAGGCGGGTGAGGAGCCGGGTGAGGGCGGCGTGTCGGCCTGGGCCGACGTGCCAGGCGGAGTGGATGTCCAGTCGCCGGTGCCGGGCGGACAGCTCGGCGTGTTCGACGGCGGGGAGCGTGACCGGGAGAAGGTGTTGGGACAGGGTGCGGGAGTAGACGTCCGGCTGGTAGGTGGGCACGAGCCAGCCACCGAGGGCGAAGAGGTACCACAGGAGGTTGGCGATCTCTCCGGCGAGGGTGTTGCAGCCTGCGTACTCGAAGTCGAGCCAGCATGCTCCGTCGGCACTGGCGGCGATGTTGGGTTCGGTCGGATCGCCTTGGGTGAGCGCGGTGGCCCACTGACTGTCGGGGTGCAGCGCGGTGCGCGCGGCGTCGATCGCGGCGGGCACGTCGATCAGGACGGGGGTGTCGTTGAGGGTGGCGGTGTAGCTGGCGAGGGAGGCGACCGAGACGCGCTCACCGGTGTCGGCGTCGGGCAGGGTGAGGTTGGAGTTGAGGTACCAGGTGTCAACGCGGCCTGCCGGGCGGATGCGGTCGGTGTAGAGCGCGGGCACGCAGGCCGACAGGGGCATGGTGCGGCCGGTCGTCGTGGCTGCGGCGATCAGGTCGTCGCAGACGACGTCGATGAGGCTGGCGGCTTCCGAGGGGTTGGCGCGACCGTGGTCGGCGAGCGAGATGAGGTCGCCCAGGAGGAACCGGCAGCGGCCGGAGGCGAAGACGTGCTCGTACGTGATGACGTCAGTGTGGGCGTCGAGGCGGGTGCGGCCCAGAAGTGCGGGGACCTGGAGGCGGCCGGCGACCTGAAGCCAGCCGAACTCCTCCGCCGTCGCCTTCGCGGCGGGAAGCGTCTTTCGGAACAGGTACGACGCCGGATGGGCGGTCATGCCACGGCCTTGACGGTCGGCATGGTGGCCACCCAGCGGTCGAGGACGTGCTGCGCGAGGTCCTGGGCGGTGGCGTGGTCGGTGCGGGCGCGCTGCACGCGCGGCATACCGGCGGGATGGATGAGGAGGCCCAAGGCTTCGGCATCACCCCCGCATTCGACGCCGTCGAAGCGGAGCAGGACCTTGGCGAGCAGCGCCGTCACCTTGAACAGGGCACGCAGGTCCGGAGTGCCCTTGAGGAGCTGGCGGCGGATCTCGACGGCCGACTGCACCCCGGCCTCCATGCTCGCGGCGACATCGTCGGCGAGCGGCGGGACGGGGAGCGTCAGGCCCGGGCGGGCCCACAGCGGGAGAAGGGAGCCGGCGCCGAGGAGGGTCAGGACGTGCAGCAGGCGTGACGTGACCGCGCCCGCCCGGCACTCGGCCTGGCTCAGGACGGTCAGGCCGAGCTTCACCTCGCCGAGTTCGCTCCGGACCTCTGCGAGCGCCCGGCGAAGACCGGCGGTACGGTCGGGTTCGGCGATGACGAACACGTCGAGATCGGACCAGCCGTGCGCGTATTTGCCACGTGCCCCGCTGCCGGTGACCGCGAGCAGGTCGATCAGTGGCCCGGGCCCGACGGTGGTCCGTTCCAGGAACGCGGTCAGGAACACCTCCAGCGGGACAGGCAGTCCGAGGTGGTTGACCGGGGTGGTGGCCGGAGCGACGGTGGGCCATGCGGCGTCGAGCACGAGCCGGTCGAGCCGGCGCTCCAGCGCCAGGCGGGAGCCGTTGTTGTCCACGACTGTGTCGGCGATACCGGCGATCTCCCGCGCCCCCCGGAACGCCTTCACCTCATCCCGATCGATCACGTCACGGGGTCCGGCGGTCCCGCGTACGGCCCGCAGTTCGGCTGCGGTCTCGATGTAGGCGAGGGCCAGCTGGTCGCCGAGCATGCGGCGCAGTTCTGCGGTGACGTCGAACTCGTGGAGGGACTCCAGGGTGATGCGGTCGTGGAAGTGGTGCGCGGCCGCATACCGGTCCAAGCCGTCCAGGAGGAGTTCGGCGCGCATGACGGACGCAACGGCGTACGGGTCGGCGATTCCGGCGCGGTGGGCGGCGTCTTCGATCAGGTAGCCGATCTTCAGCCGGGCGTGACCATGGCGGGTGCGCAGGTACTCCCCTGCGGTGCTCTTGCCGCTTTCGGACATACCGCCGAGCGCGACGATCCGGACGCCGGACAGGCATCCGCCCGGCACGAGCGGTGCGCGGAGATGCAGTCGGCGGCGCAAGTCGTCCTGGACCGCGACGACGGGACGCCCGTCGATGACGATGACGTGCTCGAAGCGGTCCTCGGCGACCAGGCGGTGGATCTGGTCGTGCAGGTGACGCTGATAGGCGGCGTAGGTGCGGGTGACGCTCTTCTCGTGGGAAAGGGCGCGGGTGGTGCCGATCATCGGATCGTCGTGGTGGAGAAGCACGACGCCATGCTCAGCGGCCTCAGCCCTCCTCAGGTCTTGGGCGTACGGCTCCAGCAGCACACGGGCACGGTCCGCGGCTTCCTCGCCCGCCAGGGCCTCCCGGACCGCGACGGTCGCGGCCAGGGACGCCTCCAGCATCGGCATGCCGCGGTCCATGAACCGCAGACCCGCCGCGCCACTGTCATGGTGGGAGCGCTGGAGGTAGGAAGCGGCCAGAACGTCCGCGACCTCCTGGACAGGGCCGGTCTCGAACCACCAGATGCCCATGCCGTTCTTCTTGATGTCGGCCCAGCGCACGTCGTGCGCGTCCAGCGGCCCGGTCGCCTCGGCGGCAGGGCCGATCCGGCGTGCCAGGATGCCGAGTTGCTTGGTCTTGCCGGTGTTGTCCGCGCCGCTCAGCGCGATCGTCACCACGTCGTCGCCCACAACCGGCCCTCCGATCTGCTCTGGGCCTGCCTGATGGGCGGCGGCCCGGGACAGCGAGTAGACCCAACACAGCGCGTGAGAAACAGCGTTCAAAGGTCATGCAGGGGTCATGCGACTGTCGCGATCCGGCCCTCAGCCCGACGTCCGGATGCTGTGATGGACGGGTGGACGCGCTCCCCCGGCACCCGCTCGCCATCGCACGGTCCCTGCACGGCCTGTCCCAGCGCGATCTCGCAGACGGGATCAAGCAGGCCGCACGACGTCGCGACCGGCGCGCCGGCACGACCAAGCAACAGGTCTCCGTGTGGGAGCGGCCCGGGGCCCGTGCACCGGCCTCGTGGTACCAGCTGCTGATCGCCGATGTCTTCGGCGTCGGCTCCGACCAGGTCACCGCACTCGGCTGGCCGTACTGGCTGCCCGGAAACGAGGCGCCCGTTCCCCTGGGCACCGGGGCGACGGTTGCCGCACTCAGAGAGGCCCAACGCCGCGCCATGCTCAACCGCCGCACCTTGATCGGACTCGCCCCCGCCGCCCTCGCGACGCTCGCCCAGCAGTGGGCCACGCTCGACCCCGCCCTGGCCGCCTCCGCCACCGACGGCCAGGCCGTCGCCCCGGAGTTCGTCACCTGGCTGGAGACCAGCGTCCGGCATCTCACGAGCATGGCCACCGCCGACCGCCAGCACACCGCCCAACTCCTCGACAGCCACTACGACACCGTCGTCGGCCTGCTCGAAAACGCGCTCTACGACGAGACCACCGGCACGCGCCTGCATCAGCTCGCCTCCGGCCTCGCGCAGACGATCGGCTGGCACCGCTTCGACCACGAGGACCACACCTCCGCCGGCCGGTACTGGACCGCTGCCCTCCACGCAGCGCACCAGGCCCAGGACACCGACCGCGGCGCGGGCGTACTCGCC
>NZ_JBJZOH010000078.1:0-7514 GCF_047200595.1 Streptomyces sp. MS19
GTTGTGGACGGGGTTGAGATGTGACCGTTGACCGGTGAGAGGGCAGCGGAATTACTGGGGCTCGGGCTCTGCCAGGCTGATGAGCGTCTCGGCCAAGCGCCGCATCGGATCCCACTCGCTCCCGAGCGGCTTCTCCCCCTCCTCTGCCTCTCGGAGCATCTCTTTGATGCGCTCTTGGACGTAGGGCTTGTTGGCGAGTTCGCCTTGGTAGTCGTTCATCGGGTCGATGTGACTCTTCCAACGCACTGGGACCGGCTTCCCGTCTGGCCCGTGCAGGCAGTCTTGGCCGAAGTAGAACTCCACGGAGCAGGCACGACCTGTGACGTCGTCGCTTGAAGCGCCTGAGGGACCGAGGGTCGGGTAGGACTGCGCGTAGTCCAGATCAGGCAACCTGCAGACCGCGTAGTGGTCTGGGAGAGAGGTGCTGGCCAACTGCTTCTCGGCATGGCGGCCTGCTGTGTCGTTGTCCAGGATCCCAATCACTCGATTCATGACGCCTGCGGCAGCAAAGCTCCTCATGTTCTTGACGACCTGATCGGTGCCGCCAGCGGCCTTCGTGGTCTCAAGGTCCCAAAACTTGAAGTATCCAGCGATATCGGGACGGACGAGTCTGAGTGCTCGGGGTATGACCTGCGCGTCAAACTTTCCCTCGGTGATCACGATGACGGGACCCGTACTGGCAGTCATGAAGCTCAGCTCGCGGACAGCCTGAGCGGACAGGTCTTCATCACTGCTGCAATAGTCGGCCGCCAGAAGATCTGACAAGTCCATCGTCACCGTGCTTTGCGGATCCTGGCCATGAAGAAGTGCGGCAAGGAGGAACCGCGGCTCGTCGTCGTCCTCGAAATAGAACTCCAACTCGTCCAAGCAATTCATCTCAACCAGGTCGAGCTGCTCGGCGTCCAACCCGTGGCGACCACACGCCTTGATGTGAGCCACGAGCCCGGCGTCGATCACTTGCTCGCAAGACATCTGGTGAGGCGTCCCCCGAACCCCCCGCGCCGGGCTCACGAGAAGAACGTCCTCCGGTTGCCCGTCCCGCTTGAGCTCCGATCTGCGGATCTCCGCCATCGACCGCCTGCTGGCCTCAGGGGTGAAGCCCATAAGCCGTAGGCGCGCGAGGACGGTCCCGACTGTGGTGCGATAACCGAAGCGGTCGATGGAGTACTCATCGTCATCGTCCCAAGCCGTCAACGCCTCCAGTTCCGGCGGAACGTCTTGGCCTGCGGGAATGCTGTTAAGCCGGTCAATGCCCTGCACCCAATCGGCGTCCATGCGCTTGTCTTCTTCTTGGAAGATGGTCATGAGCCGGGACGGAAAATCGTTCTTGCCCGACAGAATCTGCCGCTCGCCCAGCAGCAGCCGCCATCTGTCTCCCACTAGCATCTCCGTCTCATCGCCGTCACAGAGTCACGGCGATGATGCCAGGAGGGCCCATCGGTCGCCCCTGGCGCTGGCCATAAGTGGTGAGGGCCCCAGGATGGTGCGGCGAGACAACCGCGATGAGCGATGGCAGATTCTGGGGCCGAACCACATCTCAGTGCCGATGTCCGCTCGGCCAGCGCCGATCGTCGATGTGCGAGACCTTCATCTGCGCCTCAAGGGCCTCGCGGAGCCGTTCGTTGGTCAGTGCCAGCTGCTGGAGCTGAGCGATGGCGAGAGCAAGGTCTGAGGTCAGCTCCTGGTTTCGGCGGCGGAGCTTCGCGTTCCGGGCGATGAGCCTGTCGAGCGTGGTGGGCCCGTCGGCGGGATCGGCAGGGGTGGACCGGAGGGTGCCGAGCTCTTGGGCGATGTCGGGGAAGCGGCGGCGGAACGTGGTGTTGCTCAGGCCGAGTTGCTGGGCCAGCTTCAGGACGCTGGGTTTGGTGTTGGTCTGTCGGCAGGTCTCGATCATCTCCGCCATCCGCTTGCGGACCAGGGCTTCGGGCAGGTCAGAGACGCGGGCGGTCATGCGAGGGACTCCGTGCGCGTGTTGGTGGCCAGGAACTCGGTGATCTCGGCGTGACGTTGCTGGAGGCGGTGCTGCCGGAGGGGAGGCATGGCCGGCCGGGCGGCCATCCTCTTCTCCAGGCGAGCCAGTTCCCGGGTCCAGACAGCGACGTTCTCCGGGGTGAGGGCAACATTTCTGCAGGCCAGGGGCTTGCAGCCGCCGTGGTCGGGTAGCCCTTCGCTTCCGCCGCGCTTCGCCTTTTCGCAAAGGGCTTTGGCGGGGTCGCGGACGCAGGTGACGTATTCGCCGGGATAGATCGCTGGATCATGCCGCTTCATGATCCGCTTCAGGCGATGCTTGTCGAGGGCGATCTGCCCCTGGAACTGGGCTCGTTCGCCGAACTCGCTGAGTCGCCGGGCGACCTCTTCGGCCGACGGGCCGGTCAGGTCGGTGTGCTCGTGGGCGTCGATCATCGCGATGTAAGTCTCCCCGCGGGCGAGGGCCTGTTCGCTCTCGACTTCGGCCCGGAATCCGGAGGCGCTGGTGCCTGCATAACCTTCGAACATTTGGATTGATTGATGCCGATATTGCAGGGCGCCGGCGACGGCTCCGCCGGGCCGTCGTGCGATGAACCACGCGAGCGTGCGCCGGAAGACGCTGGTCTTGAACCCGGTGCGACTGCGACCGGCTGCGGGGATGCTGTCGGACCGGCCGGAGGTGTCGCAGAGCTGATTGACGTAGGTGATGAACTTGTTGATCTGTGTGCCCGTCGCCTTTGTCGTGAGGGCCTCGGCCGAGCCCTTCTTGGCGCCGGATCCGTGACGGAGGCGGGCGAAGAGAAAGTCAGTCTCGGCTGGCTGGAGACGTTCGAGGACGTCGATGGCCCGGGCGACGGGCTCGCCGACGACCCAGGTCGCCTCGACGCCTGCGTCGTCGTCCTCGCCCTTGAAGGCCAGGCTGGTGACCGTCCAGCGGTAGGGGGTTTTGTCCTCGTCCCGCTTGACGTGCAGGCATCCGCGCCGAAGGTGCTTGACCTCCGAGTCGCGAAGTCCTGAGAGGTATGCGATCACGATGTAGCAGGCGGCCTGCAGGTGACGGCCGAGCCGGGCCAGGCTGTGGGTCGCCGTGTGGTGGGTCGCGATCCCCTCGACCCACGGGACGCCGTCAAGCCGGCCGGTGATCGGGTTGCCGAAGTAGCTGTCGGTGCCAATGCCGACGATCTCGGCGGTCGCGGCCAGGACGTCGGCGTGACGGTCGACACTGGTGCGGTCGCATTGCAGCGTCCGGGCGAGGTGGACGACGTTCGGACGGCCGCGATAGCCGGGCAGCGGTTGCCCCGAGGCGATGTGCTCGTCCATCAGGGCTCGGATGCGAAGCCCGATGTCCGCGACGTCGTCCGGCTGGCGGAAGGTGTCGGTGCGGATAGCCCGCCAGTGGGCGTCGGCGGCCAGGATGTCCGATGCGAACTCGTCGACGAACCGCAGGGCCCAGCCCAGCAGCGGCCCCATGGTCTCCTCGGGGAGCCGGTCGGTGGCGTTCTCGGTGCGGCGGGGCGCCTTGGACTCGCCCCACTCCGGGAGGTGGAGCGGGTCGAAGGACAGTGCGTGTTCGTCGAGGTGGGACCGCCAGCGCCAGAGGAGCCGGATGACGCCTCGCGCGAGCGTCCGGCGGTCGGAAGACCGGGGATGGAGCACGTTGAGGTGCTTGCGGTAGGCGGTCAGGTCGTCCGGGGTCAGGGTGGACAGGTCGGTGACGTGCGGTTCCCAGCGTTTGTCCAGCCAGGTCAGGAATGCCTTCATGTGGGTGAAGGTGATCCTGATGGAGGTGATGCCGGGCGAGTCCTCGCCGTCCGGCGGGTCGACGGACAGTAGGCGGTAGAAGAGCTTCTTCGCCGCTGACTGGAACCGCCGCGGAAGGCTCGGGAAGTTCAAGATGAGTGCGGCGTCGTGCGCTTTGAGCTGTGCGGGCCAGAGTCGCCAGATGTCGTCGCCGTAGCGGGAGGTGTCCTCCAGCCGGAACCCGGGCCGCAGTTGCCGGCCGTGCAGGACGTGGATGTTCTGCAGAGCGAGGTCGCCGGGTGGGAATGCGGCGAACGTGGCAAGACTCACAGCTGTTCCCAGGGGGCTTCGACGAGATCAAGGAGGGCGTCAGGCAGGGGGTTCTTGCGTTCCTTGGCGACCTCGGCCGGCGAGAACTTGGTGAGGATGTCGCGCCGGATCGCGATCCAGGCCGGGCCGTAGCGCTTCCACCAGTCGATCTCGCTCATCCGCTGTCGCAGGGCGCCGAGACTGTCGAGGAGGCCGAGGAGCCTGGGCAGGTGGGTGCGGGTGACCAGGCAGTTCCCGCAGTGGAAGCAGTCGAGGAATGAGTCGCCGCAGGGCGCCTGGGTCTCCGGGTTGTGCTCATGGTCCTCGCAGGCGGTCCAGGCCGTGTCCAGTTCGCCGTCCGCCAGTTTGCGGGCGATGTCCGGGGTCATGCCGGCCTCCTCCAGGTCGTGCGCGGTGCCGGCCTCGGGCAGGACCTTCGGGCCGCCGCCCCGGCGTTCGGCGGCTCGTTTATGGGCGTCGGCGGCGGCGCGTTCGGCGTCCACGAGCGCCTCGGAGACCACCTCTGCGGCCCATTCCCGGGTCGTTTCGTCCGCCTTGAGGTAGTTGGCGTAGAGGACCTGGGCGGTGTTGCTCTTCGCGGAGGACGGCAGGTGGCCGCCCATCTGCCGGGTGCGGCGGGCATCCACGCTGGTCTTGATCTGGTTGAAGGTGACCCGCAGCGGCGGTGCCGGCGGCTGCTTGCCCTTCTTCTTCGGCGGCGGGTCCGCCAGCACCGGCTTGGGACGTTCCGCGGCCCAGGCGGACATCTTCATCGCGGATCCGTAGCCGAGGTTCTTCTCGAACGGCGCCCAGTGCTCTTCGACACCCGTATTGCCGTCGCGGTGGTTGTTGCGCCAGAGTGCGAACGCGGTGGAGGCACCGCAGAAGGCCCGGCCTCGGGCGGTCAGCTCCAGCAGCAGGAGATAGAGGCCGCCAGGCGTGTGGAGTTCACGGTTCTTCGGTCCGATCTCCCAGGTCACCGTCTCGAACCAGCGCTTGGCGCCGCGGCGGCGCTTGACCACGGATAACTCGACGGCGCGGTCTTCCAGCAGCCGGTGCTTGACCGGCAACTCCTTGATCGACTCTCCGTTCCGCTCGGTGACGATCATCAGGAGGACCACCAGAGGTGCCAGGTCCTTCCAGGTCAGGAACAGTTCGGAGGCGAAGGCGACCCTTTGGGCCTGCCGTTCCTGACGGCGCCGGACAGGCTCGGGGACGACACCGCTGTCGGCCATCGCGGCCAGCATCTCGCCCCGCCGAAGATCGTCCTCGCCAAGCTGACCAGGGTCCTCGCGATAGCGTCGCAGCAGGTCCTCACTGGCCCGCAGGCGCCGGGCGATCCGGGCGGTGTCGGCCCTTGCCGCGGCCGTCAGCCGGTCCAGTTCCCCGCTCGAGTAGCCCCCCACCGACTGCGTCGGTGGTTTCTGCAGGCGTCGGTTGAAGGCGTCCAGGGCCTCGGCCGGGAGGTCGCCCTTCAGCTGTGGGTCGGTGAACTGCGTGCGCAGTTCCAGCAGCATCGAGTACTTCGTCCGCGGGGAGATGTCCGTGCGCCCCCGGTAGGCATCCACGTGTGCGCGGGTCAGCTGCTGCGAACTCTCGGGCGGCGGGTCGAGGGACGGGAGGAACTCGGCCCAGTTCTGGGCCGCGTTCCAGGCGTGCCGCGAGCTTTCCAGGGTCCTGGCGCCGCCGCTGTAGCCGGTCCGCAGGGCGACCGACCGGGCCAGGAACAGACGCCAGCCCGGCATCGGCAGCGTACTGAAGTCGAAGGTGCGGCTGCGGCCGTCCTCGCCGTGGAAGTCGACGGCCAGGGAGTCCGCCGCGTCCATCCTGACCAGCGGTGGGGCCTCGTAGGCCCCGGACGGTGTCGCGGCCGGGCGGCCTGGTCCGGTGCTGCCCCGGCCCTGGCGGCGGCTCACCGTGTCACCACTCCTTCGGGCAGGTCGACGGGCGGCGTCTCGTCGCCGAGCTCGACAACCGGGGTGTCCCGCGGGTCCTCCCAAGTGTCCGGGACAAGGGCCATGCGCGTCTCCATCTCCAGTTCCTGCAGCGCATGCAGATAAATCAAGGTCGACAGTTGCGAGGCGTGACCGAGTCGGCGGCGAATCCAGTCCACCGGGTCTCCGAAGATTTTCTGGTAGTGCTGGCGCTGGGCCGGGTTCATCTCGCCGAGCGCCGCGAGGTGGCCGCGTTGGAGCTGTTCCAGCGTGATCACGGCGAAGGTGTGCCTGCAGAGGTGGGCGTGTGCCCTCTCCTCCAGCGCTGCCTCCTCGCAGCGGCGGTTGGCCGCAGTGAACATGTCCTTCCAGGTCGACAGGGCCAGCGGCATCCCGTCCTCGCCGAGCCAGAACATCGCGGGCTCGAGCCCCTGATTGGTGTCCACCAGCAGTCGGCGGCGTTCCAGCGGGCCGAGAAGACGCACGTCCACCCGCTGCCCGGCCATCGCCCCCGAGGTGTACTGGGCAAGGCGCGGAAACTCCGGGTCCGAGATCACCAAAGGCCGCCGGATCCGCCGGTAGCGACCCGCGGCCTGGGCCTCCTCCACCACCATGGCCCGGTCCTCAAGGGCGTAGGCCGTCAGGTCCCGCCGCGAGGAAGCCGGCACATAGACCCACCGGGCGGACTCCCGCTTCGCGATCGACTTCGGCAGCCAGAACTTGCTGTAGCCGGGCGGCCCCTCACCCAGCGGGATCTCGGACTTCAACAGGGTGGACTGTTCCTCAAGCCGCATCCCGGTGCGAACCAGCTTGTCCGTGAACGTCGCGTTGCGTGAGGCCCACCGGCCCCGGAAGTTGTCCCTCGGCAGCCCGTCGCGGTCGTATCCCCGCACCCCCACGTCCCGCCAGCGCCGGTAGGCCGCGGCGGGCAGCCACTCGATCGTCTCGCCGCCTTCGTCGTGCGCGTAGGACGCCGGGACCTTCTTGCTCTCCGTGACGACGGGCCGGCCGCCTGGCGAGGCCGCCCTCTCCTTGGCCTCCCGCAGTGGGATCGGGATCTCGGCGACCCACTTCTCCCGCTTCGCGTGCTCGTAGAACTGGAACACGTGCGAGGTGTCCTGGCTCCAGGTCGCTCCGCCGATGCGGGGCCCTTTCGCGTCCTGACGACGCCAGTGGCGATAGGCCCGGTGGTCGTCCTCCGTGGCATCACGCCAGTCCTTGCCCCAGCGGGCCCGGTGCAGGAACGTGAAGTAGCCGGCCAGGGCTCTCGCCCGGTTCCTCTGACTGTTCAGCGGACCCTCGAGATAGTCCACCCGATGGAGGTACGAGTTCGGGTCGACGTCGTAGACGTACCGGGGTGACAGCAAGTACGGCGTCCCGTCAGGAATGCCCTGGTCATCAAGCCAGCACTCCCATTCCTCAGGACGAATCTGCAGGTACCAGAGCTCTTCACGCGGCTGCGGTAAGTCCCGCGACGTGAAGTGGACGGACCAGCCATTTCGACTCAACACCCGCGGACCGTACAGGTACGGGGTCAATGACCGGTCGTGCACAAGCGAGGTC
>NZ_JBJZOH010000079.1:0-6591 GCF_047200595.1 Streptomyces sp. MS19
CCCCCCCCCCCCCCCCCCCCCCCCCCCCCCCCCCCCCCCCCCCCGGCTCTCGCCTGTCGTGGGCCGCCTCGCGACGTGGCATGCCTGTCCCCTCCAGGAGATCCTGGTCGAAAGCGGTCGGTGCCGGATTCCCCCTCCGGGCGCCGACTCCGACTATACAGACCAGTGTAGTCCCTGGGCGCGGCGGCGGGTCCGCCTGGGCGGAGGGCGACTGCCGTGCGGCGCCGACCGGTTGGGGGGCGGCCGGCCGGCAGGCGGCCGGACCGGCGGTGGGACGCGGTGGCTGCCGCTCGGCCGGGAGACAGCGAGCCACACGGTCACGCCGCCGACGGCAGAGGCGCCGCGTCGGCCCGGAGGCACGACGGCGCCGCCGATCCAGGACGCCACGCCGGTCGGCGGCGGCAGGGCCGGTGTCCTCGACGCCGCACCGCATACCGCGCACGACCCCGTCAGGGTGCGTCCTCCGGCGGGGCAGGCGGCGGTTCGTACGTGTAGACCCAGCCGCGCGGGAGGCGCAGGCGGCGGGTGTGACCGGCCGGTTCGAGGCGGTAGACGTGCACCGTGCCGGGCGCGCCGTCCTCGCCGGGGACGGGCACCTCGTACCGCTTCGGCGGCTTGCCCGTCGCGCCGACGAGGACGGGCAGCACCCGGCCGTCGAGCGGTCCGCCGACGAACGGGGTCCGTTCGCTGCGCATCAGTCCGCCGCCTCGGGGCCCATGGCGGCCAGGGTCCGTTCGACCATGGCGTCCACCCGGCCGCCCGCCGGTTCGAGCGCGGCGGCGGCGCGGAGGGTGGCCGCCGTCTGCGCGTCCCGCCCGGCCGTCACCATGAGGACGGCCACGAAGTGCTCGACCAGCCAGTCCCGCAGCTCGGACGCGGGGCGCTGCTTGTTCTCGTCCAGCCAGATCAGCGACGCGGCCTCGACCGCCGTGATCCACGTCCGCAGCGCCATGTGGAGGCGCGGGCCCGGGGCGGGGACCCGCATGTGGACGAGCACCTGCTGCGCCGCCGCGCGGCGCACGCCGTCCACGATGGCGCTCGTGCGGGCCGTCTCGACCACGCTGCCGCCCTTCAGCAGCGCGGTGAAGCCCTCGCCGTGCGAGTCGACGAAGGCCAGGTAGCGGTCGAGGGCGCGGGCGAGCCGTTCGCTGAGCGGGCCCTCCTCCGGCACCGCGAAGCACAGCTCCAGGTCGCGGGCCGCGCTGCCGAGCGCGGCCTCGTACAACTGCTGCTTGCCGCCGGGGAAGTAGCGGTACACCAGCGGACGGGACACCCCGGCGGCGCGCGCCACGTCGTCGAGCGACACGTCCTCGGGCGGGTGGGTCGCGAACAGCCGCTGCGCGGTGGCGATCAGCTGGCCGTGACGCTCTTCCACGCTCAGGCGGCGGTACGCCGGACGGGGCGCGACGGGTGGGCTGTTCATGTCCCGAAGGGTAACCGCCCGCGTCCCGGTGTGCCGGGGCACGGCGGATCGGCCGGCGGCGGCCGCTGTTTTGAGACAGGAGGCGCCGGACGGCGGTCGCCGGTGGCCGGTCAGGCCAGCAGGCCGGAGCGGCGCCACAGCGCGCGGCCGACGCCGCTCAGCACGCCGATCTCGTCCAGGAAGTCCGTGAGCCGGCGTGCGCCCTGCCGCATGACCTCGCGCCGGTGCGCGCCGGCCCGTACCTGCGCCACCGCCTCGGCGCGGTCGAGCCCGACGGCCGTGTACACACGGGGGTTCACGAAGGCGACCGAGAAGATCCGCGCGAACTCCCCGGCTGTGATACGGGTCAGCTCGCGCTCCCAGCGGGGCGCGACGCGCATCTGGCGGCGCAGCTCCTCGCGGGCGTACCGGACGTGCCGCGCCTCCTCGACCACGTGGATGCGGGTCACGCCCCGGATCAGCGGCTGGACGCGTTCGTCGGGGAAGGTGAGGCGCTGCATCCAGTCGAGCACCTCCTCGCCGAGCAGGGTCGCGGTGAACGAACCGGGCGTCGTGGAGGCCGTCTTGAAGACGCGCGCCAGGTTGTGGTGGAGGCGGCCGGGCGGGTACGCCGGTGTGCCCGCCTTGCGCACGGCGCGCATGAACATCATCGAGTGCCTGCACTCGTCGGCGATCTCCGTCAGCGCGTACCGCACGTGGGCGCTGGTCTGCGGCTTGTCGTAGATGTGGCGGACGAGCAGCTGCATGAGGATCAGCTCGAACCAGGTGCCGAGCGAGGCGAGGGCGGCCGACTCGTGCCGGGACAGGTCGATCCGCTGCTCCTCCGTCATGGCGTACCAGAGCGGGGTGTCGTAGAGGGACACCAGTTCCGGCGGCCAGTACCACAGGCCCTCGGTCCAGGGGGCGTCCCAGTCCAGCTCGGTGTCAGGGTCGAAGGAGTGCCTGGCCGAGGAGGCGAGCAGCCGTTCGGCCACCCGCTCGCGGCTGCGGAGCGAGCCGAGCGAGTCCCGCAGGGCGGCGATGTCGTCGTCGGAGAAGTCGTTGAAGGTCTCTTCCGCGGACCCATCCGGGACGGGCGCGGGACGCGGTGCGAGGGCCATCCCCTTATGAGACTACCTGTCAGTAAGGGGCGTCAATCCCCGCGCGCCGCCCGTCCGTCAGCGACTCGCCCCCGCGCGGGCGGCGGCGACCCACTCGGCGAGCAGGCGCTCGTACTCCCGGCGCTGCTCGTCCGCCGGACGACCGGCGACCCGTGTCCACAGCGCGCGTATCTCCTCGTTGAGGACGGCGGCGGAGCGGGGCACAGCGGTCGATTCAGGTGCTTCGGACATACAAACGAGCCTAACGGGTGGCACTGACAATCCCTCACGAGTTGTTCGCCGTACGGGCACGGCCCGCACGGACCCCCCTTACCCCGGATCAGGGGTCGCAACGGTGTCGCCGCCGTGACGGACGAGGGGCGGCAGGGCGGGCCGGCGGGAGCCGCAAGCGTGGTCACCGGCCGGGCCACGGCGTTCCCTCCGGTCCGCCCCACCGGCCACGCCCGCCGGTGCTCCCAGTGGCCCGTCACCCCCTCTGGCCTGCGCCGCAGCAGTCGGCGGCCCCGAGCGCGGCCGCCCGCGCCCGTGCCCGGCGAAAGGCGGGCGCCCGGTCGGCCCGGACGGCTTCCCGCCCGCGACGCCGACCACGTACGCACGTCCGCACCCGGGGCCGGGACGACCGGCCACCGCCGTGCCGCACGCCTCTGCCCCGTGGATCGTGTCAGCGACGAACATCACAGCGGCGGGCGGCCGTTCGGTACGCGCCGATCTCAGGCGCAGCCCATCCCCGGGACGACCGGCGGCCACGCCGCCACACCCTCGGGCGTGCGGACGTACGCGGTGGCGCCGTCGGCGGCCGGCGACAGCTGCCGGTCGCCGAGGTGCCGGCCGGTGTCCCGCGTTGCGAGCGCGGGGCGGGCGGCCGGTTCCCTGCCGGCCGGGAGGTCAGGGCTGGACGTGCGGGAGCGTGAACTCCGGCGCCGCGTAGGGTCCGGACTGCGGCGTGGTGGGGGAGAAGGGGATGTCCGCGCCGGGGATCAGGGACGCGTACGTCTCGGCGTCGTCCACCGGCGTGTACGCCAGCGTGGTGGGCGCGGGAAGCTCCCAGAAGCGCCGGGTGTTCGCGGACACCGCGTACACCACCCGGAAGCCGGGCGACGGCGGCGCCGTCAGCGCGGCGCGGACGAAACCGACCGCGTCCCGGGGGCTCAGCCAGGTCGCGAGGTGGCGCGGCTCGGTCGGGCTCTCCTCGAAGCTGCCGATGCGCAGGGCTATGACGGACAGGCCGAACTTCTCGGCGTACATGCGCCCCAGCGCCTCGACGGCCACCTTGCTCACCGCGTACAGGCCGTCGGGGCGCGTCGGGTCGGCCGGTCCGGTCAGGTGCCGGGTGGGGTGGAATCCGGTGACGCGGTTGGTGCTCGCGAGGACGACGCGGGGGATGCCGAGGCGGCGCGCGGCCTCCAGGACGTGCTGGGTGCCGAGGACGTTGGCCGCCAGCAGTTCGGCCAGCGGCGCCTCGTCCGCGATGCCGCCGAGGTGGAGGACGGCGTCGCTGCCGGTGCCGGCGAGGGCGGCGACGACCGCGCCGGGGTCGCGCAGTTCGACCTGGCGCGCCGTCTCGTTCGGCGCCTCCGCCTCCAGCGGGACGCGGTCGAGGGCGATCAGCCGCTCCGCCTCCGGGCGGAGGGCGCGCCGCACGACGGAACCGATCTGCCCCGCCGCGCCGGTGATGGCCACCGTTCTCAGATCCATGGGTGAACGGTACTGGTTCGCCTGTGGGTTGGGACGGCCCGGGGCATGGTGTGATGTGCGCGGCGGGTGCCGTGCGACGGGAAGGGCTGGCGTAACCGATGGACGACGAGGAACCCCTCGCCGACTGGGCCGAGCGGCGAGCGGCGCGGCGCAGTGACCGCTACCGGGTGGTCACGCTCACGCCCGGCCCGTGCGCGGGGGCGCACGTACGCCCGGAGGCGCCCCGGCTCGTGTGCCGGTGGAACGGCTACGAGTGGGAGGCGGTCGCGGTGGCGGCCAACCTGGCCGAGACGCAGCGCATCCTCTACCCGGACACAGCGGGGACGGACCCGGCCGGGAACGACTAGCAGGCGGCCGGCCCGTCACCCTTCACGCGGATGTCCTCGGCGGGCGCCCAGGCGTAGGCGTCGGCATCAGCGCGCACGAGGTACCACGTCGAGCCGTGGTCCGCCTCCGCGACGCACAGCACGTCGATACGGGCCCCGCCCGCCGCCGTGCCCACGACGGCCGCACCGTCGTCGGGCGCCTCACGCAGACCGGTGCCACCCCCCGCCGTGACGGTCCCCCCGACCTCGGCCGCCCTCTCCTGCGGCTGCGCACCACCGGTCATCGCGAGAGCACCCACCGCGACACACAGCGGCAGCGCACCGAGCAGCGATCGGGACATCACAGGCCTCCACCCACAGGGGACACCCCGAGCCCACCCAAACAGCGTAAACACACCTAAACAGCCCCGCAACAGCTCCTCCGGACGGACACAGCCCGCGGGTGGTCACCGGTCGGCATGGACCCCGATCCGACGCCGGGTGACGCCGGGCAGTTCCGTGAGCCGGTGAGTGAACGGCTGGCGGGAGGGGTCACCGGCGTCTCCTTGGCCCGGTGATCCTGTGGCTGAGGAAGAGGACGACGCCGAGGGCGGCGATACCCAGCCCGGCGTAACCGACGCGTTCGCCCCGGGCCTCGCTCCGCTTCTCCTCCTCGTAAGTGCGGCTTTCGCCGCCGCTGAAGCTCACGCACAACTGATCGGGTTCCATCGGGCTGCCGTCGCACTCGACGGCCTGGCCGTTCACGACTGCTTCGGCGTTGATGAAGAACATGGTCGGGCCGACGATGAACAGGACCCAGGCCAGGAGCACGAGCCACCGACGAGTCGCCATCCCGCCAACCCTCCGGATGTGGTGAAGACTGCCGCGGACAGTAGCGATGACGACCCTCACGGTCCAGGCAGTTCCGATCCGAAGCCGACCATCACCATCCGTGTTTCCGCCCGGTCAGGTGGCGGCGGGAACGTCGGCGATCCCGATGCCCGCCTCCGCCAGCCGCTCGACGGCCCACGCCACCGCGTCCTCCGCGCGGGCCGCACGCACCACGCCCGGATCCTCCTCCCACCCGATCTCCCCACCGGCCAGCGCATCCGAGCGGTCGAACCGGTCGGACTCCACCTCACCCGGCCGCCCCTCGGGATACAGGACGAACGCCCACTCACGCACAGGCGAATTCATCGATCCGCTTCCCCTCCGTCCCCGGACTGGCGGGGGTGCCCCACACCTTGGTCGCGGCCCGCAAAGGCAGCAGAAGACACACCCCAGCGGTGGCCGTCCCGATACCTTCCGCCTCAGCCCTGTGTTCCCTGCCCATGTGGGGACTGTTGCTGGATGGCGGGTTGTCTGCGGGCGCGGTGTGCCCGTGGTCGTGATGGTAGGTGTGCAGTCAGTCGGAAAGGCATCGCGTCGTTCCTGTCGGCAGCCGCGCCCTGGTGCGGGACGGCATCGTGGTCGCGTATGCCGCGGCGTCCGCCTACGCGGATCGCGGGCGCGACTGGTGGATGGCGTGGAGGAACTGCTGGACGTTCTCCACCTGAAGGTGGCGTTCGAAGCTTGGCGCGAGCCTGCTGATCTGCCGCGTGCAGCGGGCGGCGCCGATCCGGAGAGAAAGGGCGAGGGCTTCGTGGGCGGTGGCGGCGCTGTGATCGATCTCGCCTTGGCGTAGGAGGGTTTCGGCCTCATAGGTGAGGAAGATCGCGCGGGTCTTGTCGCGGGAGGTCGGCAGCAGGGCCACGCCCTGGGTGATTTGGTGGAGTGCGGGGACGGTCTCCCCGAGATCGATGAGGCAGCGGCCGGAGTCGACGGCGAGGTCGGCGGGGCTCATCCAGAAGCACCAGGCAGGCGGGGCGGTGGTGTTGGTGTTGAGGGCGTGTTCTGCGGCGTCGAGGGAACGCCGGCAGGCGCGGGCTTCCCCGTTCATGGCCAGAGCTCGGGCTTTCCGCAGATGGAGCAGGGACCGTGCAGTGGAGTTCTGGGTGCGGGTCAGTGCGTGGTCGAGGACATCGACGGCGGGGGCGGCCTGGCCGAGCCAGATGTTCTGGTAGGCGAG
>NZ_JBJZOH010000080.1:0-6503 GCF_047200595.1 Streptomyces sp. MS19
CCCCCCCCCCCCCCCCCCCCTTTCTCCCCCCCCCCCCACCCCCCCCCCCCCCACAGTCGCACCGGGCGCCGCCCGCGCGCTGCCCCTCGGTGACGGAAGGGGGTACGGTCGGCACTGTGAGCGATACCAGCGACATCTCCGCCCCGCCGCCGGGCGAGGCCGCCGAGGTACGGGCCGGGGTGGCGGAGGCCTGCGCCGACCTGGCCGGCATCCGCGACGTGCTGGCCGGGACGCCGGACGAGTCCGCGCTCGACGCCCTGCTGGCCGCCGTCAGGGACGGCACGCACGACGACCGCGCCGCCGCGCTCGACGCCCTGGACGAGGCGCTCCAGCGCGCGGGCGACGCCGCCGGGCTCTACGAGGACACCGCCGCCCGCCACTGGGGTGTGGACCGCGCGCCCGACCAGTCCGGGACCGATCCCGGCTACGGCGCACTGCCCGTCACCCCGCGCCCCGCCGCCGCCGTCTTCCTCTGCCCCACCGGCAGCTGCTCGCGCCGCTGGCTGCCGACCGCCGCCCAGGCCGCGCCGCCCTCCTGCGCACTCCTCGGCGAGCCCCTGCGCTGGGAACGGCTCTGAGATGGGCGGTCTGCTGACCGAACTGGGCAAGCACCTGGCCGAACGCTGGCTCTCCCTGCTGGTCCTGCCCGGCGCCCTGTTCCTCGCCGCGCTGGCCGCGGCCGGGACGCTCGGTCACGCCGACCCGTTCGCCGTCGGGCAGCTCGCCGACCGGCTCGACACCTGGGCCGCGTCCCCGCGCCTCGACGGCACCGGCGGCCCGGCGCTCGTCCTCGTCGCCGTCCTGCTCGGCGCGGCCGGGGCGGGCCTCGCCGCGCAGGCGCTCGGCTCGCTCGCCGAGCGCTGGTGGCTCACGCCGGGCGCGGCACCCCGCCGCCTGACCGCCCGGCGGCAGCGGCGCTGGGCCGCACGCTCGGCGGCGTACGACGCGCGCGTCGCGGAGCTGGCCGACGCCCGCGCGACCGGCACCGCCCCGCCGCCCGGACCCGACCTGACGGCGGCCCGCGCCCGCGTGGACGCGATATCCCGGGAACGCCCCGAACGCCCCACCTGGATGGCCGACCGCCTCAACACGCCGGTGGTCCGCCTCGACCGCGAGTACGCGCTCGACCTCGCCAGCGTCTGGCCCCACCTGTGGCTGATCCTGCCCGACACGTCCCGCGTCGAGGTGACCGCCGCCCGCGAGTCCTTCCGCCGGGCCGCCACCCTCGCCGGGTGGGGCGTGCTGTACCTGGCCGTGGCCGCCCTGTGGTGGCCGGGCCTGCCGGTCGCCGCCGCGATCACGGCGACCGGCTGGCGGCGCGGCCGGGCGGCGGTGGACGCGTACGCGGCGCTGCTGGAGGCGACCGCGCGCCTCTACGCGCCCGAGCTGGCCGCCCAGCACGGCCTCACGCCCGAGCCCGAGCGGCTCACCGCCCGCACCGGGTGGCAGCTGTCCTGCCTGGCGCAGGGGCAGGGGCACCTCATCGCGCTGACCGACTCCGCCCCCAGACCGCGCGCCGACCGATGACTTCCGGGCCGTCCCGCGGTCGTACGTACCGGACGAACCCCACGAACAGGGAAGGAACCGCCCGGACATGACACAGGAACAGCCGAGGGACCCCAGGACACGGGAACCGGTCACCGAACTCGACGCCCGCTACAGCTCGCCGGGCGCCGCCCCGACGTCCTGGCCGGAGGGACGCGCGCTACTGGCGGCGGCGGAGGTCTACTGGCTCTCCACCGTCCGCCCCGAGGGCCGCCCGCACGTCACGCCGGTCCTGGCCGTCTGGCTGGACGAGGCGCTGCACTTCGTCACCGGGCCGCGCGAGCGCAAGACCCGCAACCTCACCGCCAACGCCCACTGCGTCCTCACCACAGGGGGCAACGAGCTGCGGTCCGGCCTCGACCTCGTCGTGGAGGGGACGGCCCGCCTCCTCCAGGACGACGCGGTCCTGCGCCGGGTCGCGGAGGCCATCGACGCGAAGTACTCCTCCGCATGGCATTTCGACGTGGCGGACGGCGCGCTGCACAGCGCGGACAGCGGACGCGCCGTCGTCTACCGCGTGGCCCCGGAGACGGCGTTCGGTTTCCGGAAGGGCGACTACGCCCAGACACGCTGGCGTTTCGGCCCCGCGCCCGCCTGACGCCGGGCCGTCAGATCCCGTTGCCATGGAGGAAGTCCGTGATGAGGGCGGCCCAGTGCTCCGGCTGTTCGGCGAAGGGCAGGTGCCCGGTGGCCAGTTCGGCGTACCGGGCGCCGGGGATGCCGTCGGCGAGCTGCCGGTGGTGGTGGGGCGTGACGAGCTGGTCGAACGTGGTCGAGACGACGAGGGCCGGCACGGTGAGCGCGGCGAGGTCGGCGCGGACGTCGGCCTCGGCGAGGAGGAGGCCGATGTGGTCCGCCGTGCCGGGCGGGATGCCCGCCGCGGTGGCCGTGAGGGCGGCGTCGAGGTCGTCCTGCGCCGCGCCGTCCAGAACGGGGGCGCTGACGCCTATGAGGGACAGGTAGGCGGCCAGGCGGTCCGTCTCGCCGTCGCGGAGCAGGTCGCGCCACAGCCGGGCCGCGAGGAGGAGCCGCGGGCTGGGGTGGGCGAATCCGGCGGTGAGGACCAGCCCGGTGACGCGCCCGGGATGCCGGGTCGCGGCCCGGACGGCGACCGCGCTGCCCAGCGAGTACCCGGCGATGGCGAACGTGCCCACGCCCTCCTCGACGGCGGCGGCGACCAGCGCGTCGGCCAGGGTGTCGAGGCCGAGGGGCGCCGTGGCGCGTGGCGTGCGGCCCGTGCCGGGATAGTCGGGGCCGACGACGGTGTGCCCGGCGGCCAGCGTGTCCAGGACGGGGCCGAAGTTGGCGTCGATGCCGCCGCCCGCGCCGTGCGCGAGCAGCAGGCCGGGTCCTGTGCCGCGCACGACGCGGCCGAGGCGGGAGGGGGACGGGGCGGTGGTCATGGTCTTCTCTCTTTCTCTCTTCTGCCGGGTCACTGCGGTACGGCCCGGTGCCGGCGGGCGGTCGCGGCCGCGAGGAGGACGGCGCCGCAGGCGAGCAGCGCGCCGGTCCAGGGCAGGTCGGCGAGGCCGCGCCCCGCGTCGAGGGACCGCGCGCCGAGCTGGGAGCCGCCCGCGACGCCGAGGTTGAACGCCGAGGCGCTGATCGCCGTGACGAGGGTGGGCGCGGCGGGGGCGGCGGCCAGGGCGCGGTCCTGGAGCAGCGGGATGAGGGTCGCGGCGATCACGCCGAGGGCGAGCACGGTGACGGCGGCCGCCCAGCGGACCTGGCTCGTCGCCGTGAACGCCGCCAGTACGCCCGCCAGTGCGGTCAGCGCGGCGCACAGCCCCGTCCACGGGGCGCGTTCCGCCAGCCGTCCGCCGAGCACGTTGCCCGCGACCGCGCCGACGCCGAAGAGGGCCAGCAGCGTGGTGACGGCGGACGGCCCGAAGCCGCTGACCTGCCGCAGCAGCGGGGCGATGTAGGTGTACGTGGTGAACAGCCCGGCCTGCGCGGCCACGATGACCGCCAGCACCAGCGCCACCCGGGGCCGCAGCACGCCCCGCACCTCGCCCCCGGGACCGGCGTCCCCCCGGGGCGCGGACGGCCGGACGAGCACGGCCACGGCGCACAGGACCCCGGCGGCGAGCGTGGCGATGGCCCAGAAGGTGGCGCGCCAGCCGTGGTGGTCGCCGATCCAGGTCCCCAGCGGCGCGCCGAGGACCGTGGCGAGGTTCCAGCCGGCGGTGACAACGGCGATGGCGCGTCCGCGCCGTCCGGCGGGCACCGTCGCCACGGCGAGGACCAGCGCCGCCGCGAAGGCCGTGCTGTGGGTGAGCGCGGTCAGCATCCGGGCCGCGACGAGGGCCTGGAAGCTGCCCGCCAGCGCCGCCGCGACGTTGCCCGCCAGGAACACGCCGAGCAGCGCGAGCAGCGCCTGGCGCCGCGCGAGACGCAGCGTCAGCACCGTCACGAGCGGCCCGGCGACCGTGACCACGAGGGCGTACCAGGTCACCAGGGAACCGGTCGCCGCCAGGGGCCGGTCCCAGGCGGCCGACAGCTGCGGCAGCAGCCCGACCACGACCCACTCTGCGGTGCCCACGGCGAACACGGTCGTGGTGAGCACCGCCAGCGCCGCGGCCCTGCGCGGTGCGGACAAGGCGGGGGAATCGGCCGGGGCCGTGACGGACGCTGTGCCGGTGGTCATGACCGGCACGCTAAAGTCTCACACCGGTGTGAGAGTCAACCCGGACATATCCGGCTCACGGCTTCCGGTCCGCCGACCTACGACGGCGGCCCTGCCACTGAGCGGGGAGGCGTGCTCCGCGCACGGCCCGTGCGGGGTGACGGCTCCCGACACGCTCGTTCGGCCGCTCTGCGGCAGCAGTGGCCGTCGCTGCCAGGGGCGTTGGGACATGCTCCGCGTGTACGGGCCGTACCGGGTCGCGGTTCCGGGCGGGCCCGCTGTGTCGCCTGCGCCGACGAGGCCGCGTCTCGCCAGGCCACCGCGCCTGGCAACAACCGTCGCTGCCAGGAAAGTTGGGGTGTGCGCCGCGCGTACGGCCGTGCCGGGTCACCGCCCCCGGCGTGCCCGCGCTTGGCTGGGACGGCGTCCCGGTTCTCCCGCCGCTCCCGGCGACGCGCCAGGGGCAGCGATGGAAGCGGTCGTCGCTGCTCGGGGGAGGCAGGGCGTTCCGTTGTGCCGGTCACCGCTCCGGGTATGCCCGTTCCGCCGCTGCCCTGCCCGCGTCTCGTCAGGCCGCCGAGCCGGGGTGCAGGCCGCTGGATCTCCCGCTGCTCAGCGGCCCGCCGGGGCAGCGGCCGTCGCTGCCCGGGACTGCGGTGCGCGCCGCGCGTGCGGCTGGGCTGGGCCACGGCGCCCGTTGCGTCGCTTGCGCTGGCCAGGTCGCCGGGTCTCCTGCTGTCCGGGCGGTTCGCCGAGCGGGGGCAGCGAGGCGCGCTCCGCGTGCGGCCGTGCCGGGTCGCCGCTCCCGGTGGGCCCGTTCCGCCGCTCCGCCCGCGCCGGCGAGGCCGGGGGTCGTCGGCCGGGCAGCGACGGCAGCACCGCCGCTGCTCGGGAGGCGGGGCGTGCCGTTGTGCCGGGTCACCGCTCCCGGCGGGCCCGTTCCGCCGCCGCGCCGCCCGCGCCGACGAGGCCGCGTCTTGCCAGGCCGCCGAGCCGGGGTGCCAGGCGCCGGATCTCCCGCTGCCCCAGCGGGCCGCCGATCAGTGACGGCAGCAGCCCCCGCAGCGGCTGCGCACCCCGCAGCCACCGCTGCCCGTAGACGTGCGGCGCGCGCCGCGCGATGCCGTCGGCGACGCGTTCCACCGCAGGCCCCAGCGGGTACGTGCGCCCGGCGGGCCAGGGCAGCCGCCCCCGCATCTCCCGCAGCACCGGGTCCTCGTCGGCCCCGCGCACCATGTCCGTGTCCGTCCAGCTCAGGTACGCGACCCCCACGTCCACCCCGTCGGGCGCGACCTCGGCCCGCAGGCAGTGGGCGAACGCCTCCACGCCCGCCTTCGACGCGCAGTACGCCGTCATCAGCGGCGCCGGGGCGAGCGCGGCCAGCGACGCGACCTGGAGGTAGTAGCCCCGGCTCGCGCGCAGGGCGGGCAGGAACGCGCGGCAGGTCGCGGCGGAGCCGACGAGGTTCACCTCGACCACGCGCCGCCATGTCGCGGCGTCCGCGTCGGCGAACGGGCCCCCGGCCGCCACCCCGGCGTTCGCCACCACGGCGTCCACCGTCCCGAAACGTTCCCGCACCTCGCCCGCCACGGCCTCCATCGCGTCCGCGTCCGTCACGTCCGCCTCCCACCAGCCGCCCTCCACCGGCAGGCTCCCGGCGACGGCCGCCAGTTCCTCCGGCTCCAGCCCGACCAGCGCGACCCGCGCGCCACGCGCCGCGAGCGTACGGGCCAGCGCCGCCCCCACACCCCGCGCGCCGCCCGTCACCACGACGACCCTGCCGCGCACACCCGCCCGCCTCACAGGTGCTCCTTCACCAGGCCGCGCACCACGTCCGCGACCCGGCCAGGCGCCTCGAACGGCGTCATGTGCCCGATGCCGGGCAGCTCGGCGAACTCCGGGCGGCGCGGCAGCAGCGCCGCGAGCCGGTGCGCGTGCACGGGCGGCGTGAGGCGGTCGGCCGTCCCCTGGAGCAGCGTCACCGGCAGGTCGAGCGCGGCGGCGCGCTCGGTCAGGTCGAGCGCCGAGAGCACGCGCCCCCACTCGGCGCGCGGCCGGGGCGCGCACGCGGACACCATGCGCGTCACCGCCGCCCGCTGCGTACGCGTCGCCCCCGGACCGAGGGTGATGCGGTGGACGAGGCGGCGGCTCAGCGGGGTCGGCGGCCCGTAGCGGAGCCGGTTGGTGAGCAGGAAACGCTGCCCCGCCAGGCGGACGCTGCCGGGCCGCAGCGGCAGGACCGTGGACTCCCCGGTGAGCCGGTCGATGCCGGTGGAGCACAGCAGCGCGGCGGCGGGGGGGGGGGGGGGGGGGGGGGGGGGGGGGGGGGGGG
>NZ_JBJZOH010000081.1:0-5077 GCF_047200595.1 Streptomyces sp. MS19
CACAGTGGACGCGAGCATCTATGGACAAGCCCTCGGCCTATTAGTACCGGTCAACTCCACCTCTCACAAGGCTTCCATCTCCGGCCTATCAACCCGCTGGTCTCACGGGGGCCTTACCCCATCAAGTGGGTGGGAGTCCTCATCTCGAAGCAGGCTTCCCGCTTAGATGCTTTCAGCGGTTATCCCTCCCGAACGTAGCCAACCAGCCATGCCCTTGGCAGAACAACTGGCACACCAGAGGTTCGTCCGTCCCGGTCCTCTCGTACTAGGGACAGCCCTTCTCAAGACTCCAACGCGCACAGCGGATAGGGACCGAACTGTCTCACGACGTTCTAAACCCAGCTCGCGTACCGCTTTAATGGGCGAACAGCCCAACCCTTGGGACCAACTCCAGCCCCAGGATGCGACGAGCCGACATCGAGGTGCCAAACCATCCCGTCGATACGGACTCTTGGGGAAGATCAGCCTGTTATCCCCGGGGTACCTTTTATCCGTTGAGCGACGGCGCTCCCACAAGCCACCGCCGGATCACTAGTCCCTGCTTTCGCACCTGCTCGACCCGCCAGTCTCACAGTCAAGCTCCCTTGTGCACTTACACTCACCACCTGATAACCAACCAGGCTGAGGGAACCTTTGGGCGCCTCCGTTACCCTTTAGGAGGCAACCGCCCCAGTTAAACTACCCACCAGACACTGTCCCCGATCCGGATCACGGACCCAGGTTAGACATCCAGCACGACCAGAGTGGTATTTCAACAACGACTCCACCCAAGCTGGCGCTTGGACTTCACAGTCTCCCACCTATCCTACACAAGCCGAACCGAACACCAATATCAAGCTATAGTAAAGGTCCCGGGGTCTTTCCGTCCTGCTGCGCGAAACGAGCATCTTTACTCGTAATGCAATTTCACCGGGCCTATGGTTGAGACAGTCGAGAAGTCGTTACGCCATTCGTGCAGGTCGGAACTTACCCGACAAGGAATTTCGCTACCTTAGGATGGTTATAGTTACCACCGCCGTTTACTGGCGCTTAAGTTCCCAGCCTCGCCATCGAAACAGCTAACCGGTCCCCTTAACGTTCCAGCACCGGGCAGGCGTCAGTCCGTATACATCGCCTTACAGCTTCGCACGGACCTGTGTTTTTAGTAAACAGTCGCTTCTCGCTGGTCTCTGCGGCCACCCCCAGCTCCAACCGTAAAAGGCCATCACCAGAAGCGGCCCCCCTTCTCCCGAAGTTACGGGGGCAATTTGCCGAGTTCCTTAACCATAGTTCACCCGAACGCCTCGGTATACTCTACCTGACCACCAGAGTCGGTTTAGGGTACGGGCCACCATGAAACATCGCTAGAGGCTTTTCTCGACAGCATAGGATCATCCACTTCACCACAATCGGCTCCGCATCAGGCCTCACCCACATGTTGCACGGATTTACCTGCACAACGGGCCACACCCTTACCCCGGGACAACCACCGCCCGGGATGGACTACCTTCCTGCGTCACCCCATCACTCACCTACTACCCCCTCGGACCACCGGCTCCACCACAAAACTCACCCCGAAGGGATCACCAAGGGCTTCACGGGCTTAGCATCAGGAGATTCAGCGCTGGCGCTCCACGGCGGGTACCGGAATATCAACCGGTTATCCATCGACTACGCCTGTCGGCCTCGCCTTAGGCCCCGACTTACCCTGGGCAGATCAGCTTGACCCAGGAACCCTTAGTCAATCGGCGCACACGTTTCTCACGTGCGTCACGCTACTCATGCCTGCATTCTCACTCGCGTACCGTCCACAACCCCTTACAAGGCCGCTTCACCCAGCACACGACGCTCCCCTACCCATCCAGCCCTTACAGGCGGATGACACGACTTCGGCGGTGTACTTGAGCCCCGCTACATTATCGGCGCAGAATCACTCGACCAGTGAGCTATTACGCACTCTTTCAAGGATGGCTGCTTCTAAGCCAACCTCCTGGCTGTCTCTGCGACTCCACATCCTTTCCCACTTAGCACACGCTTAGGGGCCTTAGTCGATGCTCTGGGCTGTTTCCCTCTCGACCATGGAGCTTATCCCCCACAGTCTCACTGCCGCTCTTCACTTGCCGGCATTCGGAGTTTGGCTAAGGTCAGTAACCCGGTAAGGCCCATCACCTATCCAGTGCTCTACCTCCGACAAGAAACAAACGACGCTGCACCTAAATGCATTTCGGGGAGAACCAGCTATCACGGAGTCTGATTGGCCTTTCACCCCTAACCACAGGTCATCCCCCAGATTTTCAACTCTGGTGGGTTCGGGCCTCCACGCAGTCTTACCCACGCTTCACCCTGCCCATGGCTAGATCACCCCGCTTCGGGTCTAGGGCATGCTACTTCGACGCCCTCTTCGGACTCGCTTTCGCTACGGCTCCCCACCAACAGGTTAACCTCGCAACACACCGCAAACTCGCAGGCTCATTCTTCAAAAGGCACGCAGTCACGACAGCATGTGCAAGCACACACTGCGACGCTCCCACGGCTTGTAGGCACACGGTTTCAGGTACTATTTCACTCCGCTCCCGCGGTACTTTTCACCATTCCCTCACGGTACTATCCACTATCGGTCACCAGGGAATATTTAGGCTTAACGGGTGGTCCCGCCAGATTCACACAGGATTTCTCGGGCCCCGTGCTACTTGGGAAACACACAAAGGAGCCGTCACAGTTTCGTCTACGGGGGTCTTACCCTCTACGCCAGGCCTTTCGCATGCCCTTCGACTACCACAACGGTTTCTCACTCCCCCAGCCGCCGGCAGACAACTGAAGTGCACTCCCACAACCCCGCTCGCGCAACCCCTGCCGGGTATCACACACAAACGGTTTAGCCTCCTCCGGTTTCGCTCACCACTACTCCCGGAATCACGGTTGTTTTCTCTTCCTGCGGGTACTGAGATGTTTCACTTCCCCGCGTTCCCTCCACACCGCCTATACATTCAGCGGCAGGTGACAGCCCATAACGACTGCCGGGTTTCCCCATTCGGAAACCCCCGGATCACAGCTAGGTTGACAACTCCCCGGGGACTATCGCGGCCTCCCACGTCCTTCATCGGTTCCTGGTACCAAGGCATCCACCGTGCGCCCTTAACAACTTGGCCACAGATGCTCGCGTCCACTGTGCAATTCTCAACCAACAACCAGTCCGCACCAACCCCCCTCTCAGAGGATCAGCGCCCTGGCACACCCGAAGACAAAACCGCTTACACGGCCGTGCCCTCAGACACCCAACAGCGCGCCCGAACCTGTCTCTTCACTCGCCCGGCGTTCCCCACTCTCCGAAGAGAAGCGGTACTAGCCCGGTTCCATGAACCAGCAGACCCGAATAGTCAATGTTCCACCCATGAGCAACCACCCCAGAACACTCGCCCAGGGCTGGCCATATGCTCCTTAGAAAGGAGGTGATCCAGCCGCACCTTCCGGTACGGCTACCTTGTTACGACTTCGTCCCAATCGCCAGTCCCACCTTCGACAGCTCCCTCCCACAAGGGGTTAGGCCACCGGCTTCGGGTGTTACCGACTTTCGTGACGTGACGGGCGGTGTGTACAAGGCCCGGGAACGTATTCACCGCAGCAATGCTGATCTGCGATTACTAGCGACTCCGACTTCATGGGGTCGAGTTGCAGACCCCAATCCGAACTGAGACCGGCTTTTTGAGATTCGCTCCACCTTACGGCATCGCAGCTCATTGTACCGGCCATTGTAGCACGTGTGCAGCCCAAGACATAAGGGGCATGATGACTTGACGTCGTCCCCACCTTCCTCCGAGTTGACCCCGGCAGTCTCCCGTGAGTCCCCAACCCTCCGAAGAGGTTGCTGGCAACACAGGACAAGGGTTGCGCTCGTTGCGGGACTTAACCCAACATCTCACGACACGAGCTGACGACAGCCATGCACCACCTGTACACCGACTCAAAGAGGGCCACTGTCTCCAGTGGTTTCCGATGCATGTCAAGCCTTGGTAAGGTTCTTCGCGTTGCGTCGAATTAAGCCACATGCTCCGCCGCTTGTGCGGGCCCCCGTCAATTCCTTTGAGTTTTAGCCTTGCGGCCGTACTCCCCAGGCGGGGCACTTAATGCGTTAGCTACGGCACGGACGACGTGGAATGCCGCCCACACCTAGTGCCCACCGTTTACAGCGTGGACTACCAGGGTATCTAATCCTGTTCGCTCCCCACGCTTTCGCTCCTCAGCGTCAGTATCGGCCCAGAGACCCGCCTTCGCCACCGGTGTTCCTCCTGATATCTGCGCATTCCACCGCTACACCAGGAATTCCAGTCTCCCCTGCCGAACTCTAGCCTGCCCGTATCGACTGCAGACCCAGGGTTAAGCCCTGGGCTTTCACAATCGACGCGACAAGCCGCCTACGAGCTCTTTACGCCCAATAATTCCGGACAACGCTCGCACCCTACGTATTACCGCGGCTGCTGGCACGTAGTTAGCCGGTGCTTCTTCTGCAGGTACCGTCACTTGCGCTTCTTCCCTGCTGAAAGAGGTTTACAACCCGAAGGCCGTCATCCCTCACGCGGCGTCGCTGCATCAGGCTTCCGCCCATTGTGCAATATTCCCCACTGCTGCCTCCCGTAGGAGTCTGGGCCGTGTCTCAGTCCCAGTGTGGCCGGTCACCCTCTCAGGCCGGCTACCCGTCGTCGCCTTGGTAGGCCATCACCCCACCAACAAGCTGATAGGCCGCGGGCCCATCCCACACCGCAAAAGCTTTCCACCAGAAACCATGCGACTTCTGGTCATATCCGGTATTAGACCCAGTTTCCCGAGCTTATCCCAGAGTGCAGGGCAGATTACCCACGTGTTACTCACCCGTTCGCCACTAATCACCGGCCGAAACCGGATCATCGTTCGACTTGCATGTGTTAAGCACGCCGCCAGCGTTCGTCCTGAGCCAGGATCAAACTCTCCGTGAATGTCTTCACGCGAGTCGATTCTCGCAGCACCCCAGGAATCAAAGGGGTGCATCATCAATCAAACAATTGGCATTGACTTTTGGCACGCTGTTGAGTTCTCAAGGAACGGACGCTTCCTTCAAGACCCT
>NZ_JBJZOH010000082.1:0-4658 GCF_047200595.1 Streptomyces sp. MS19
ACGGCGAGGCCGCGTCGCAGTTCGGCTCGGGTGCCGAGGAGGCCCGCAACACGCTCAACCGGCTGATCAACTCGGTCGGCAACCTCAAGGAACTGGTCCAGATGAGCCGTGACTCGTTCACCGCCGAGGAGCAGGAGCAGGCCTCCCAGCTGCGGTCGGTCAACGCCGGTTACCAGGACCTCCGGCTCAACAGCGGCATCGCCGACCTCTGACCCGACTGCTCGCACCGGCACCACCGACCACAGGAAGGCACGTCCATGACCAACATCGGTGTCAGCTACGCCGCCCTCTCCGCGGGCGCGGAGGGCCTCACCCACGAGGAGCGCCAGCTCCTCGCCAAGCTGGACGACCTCAGGGCCGGGCTCACCCGCGTCGCCGCGGGGTGGACCGGTGAGGCCAAGGCGGCGTTCGACGTGAACATCGCCGTCCTCGCCGAGGAGACGCTCCGGCTCGGCACCCTGCTGGGCCGCACCGGCAACCAGGTCGCCGAGGCCGGGGCCGCCTACCGGGCCACCGACCTCCGCCTGCGCGGGGCGATCGAAGGCGGCTGACCGCCCGCCCGACGCGGACCGGGGTGGTACCGGCGGATCAGCCGCCGGTACCACCCCGGTCCTTCGTGAAGGCTCCCGCACGGGGCCGGGCCCGCTACTCCTCCGGCAGCCAGCCCAGCTGCACCAGGCCGCCGTTCCGCTTCCGCGACACAAGCTGCGCCCTGCCGGGCGGCAGCGTCCGCATCCGCGCCCCGTGCAGCAGCTCGCCCTCCTTCGGATCGCCCGACAGCAGCAGCCCCTGCGCCCCCAGGTCCCGCATCCGCCCGAGGAACGGGTCGAACAGCCCCCGGGACGCCCCCGCCGCCCCCCGCGCGATGACGAAGCAGATCCCCGTGTCCCGCGCGTACGGCAGGTGCTCCGCCAGCATCGCCAGCGGGTTCTTGCCACCGGCCGCCGTCAGATCGTGGTCGTCCACGATCACGAACATGCGCGGCCCGCTCCACCAGTCACGCGCCCGCAGCTCCTGGATCGTGATGTTGTCCTTCGGCGCGCGCTTCTGGAACAGGCTGTGCAACGACATCACGTCCGTGTGCAGCTTCTGCTCCGACGTGGCGTACCCGGCCACATAGCCCTCCGGCACCGCCGCCATCAGCGAACGCCGGAAGTCCGTGACGGCGAACCGCGCCTCGGCCGGGGAGAACCGCTCGGTCAGCTTCTGCATGACCAGCCGCAGCGCCGCCGTCTTCCCCGACTCGCTCTCGCCGATGACGAAGAGGAACGGGTCGCGGTCGAAGTCGACGTACACCGGCTCCAGATCGGTCTCGCCGATCCCGATCGGCACCCCGCGCTCCGGCCGCTCGAAGCCCTTCGGCAGGTCGGCCGCCGCGAACCGGCGCGGCAGCATCCGCACGGACGGTGCGTCCCCGCCCGCCCACGCGTCCCGCACCGCCGCGACCAGCCCCGCGGTGCCGTCCGCCAGGTCCGCCGCCCGCGCCACGCCGTCCAGCCTCGGCAGCGCCGATATCCAGTGCAGCTTCTCGGGCGTCTGCCCCCGGCCCGGCACATCGGCCGGGACCGCGCCGGCCACCTTCCGGTCGAACTCCGAGTCGAGCCGGTCGCCGAGCCGCATCTCCAGCCGGTTGGTCAGCTGGTCCTTGAGCGCGGGACGCAGCTCCATGTACCGGGACGCCGTGACCACCAGGTGGACGCCGAAGCCGAGCCCCCGCGCCGCGATGTCCGTCACGACCGGCTCCAGTGCCATGTCGTACTCCTGCTTGAACGCCGCCCAGCCGTCGATCAGCAGGAACACGTCGCCCCACGGCTCGTCCGGCAGCTGCCCCGCGGCGCGCATACGCCGGAACGTCGCCATCGAGTCGATACCCCGCCTGCGGAACAGTTCCTCCCGCCGCGCCAGGACCCCGCCGACCTCCGCGACCGCCCGCCGCACCCGGTCCGGGTCGAGCCGGGACGCCACGCCGCCGACGTGCGGCAGCCCCGCCATCGTCACCAGGCCGCCCCCGCCGAAGTCCAGGGCGTAGAACTGCGCCTCCGCGGGCGTGTGGGTCAGCGCGAACGACGCGACGAGCGTCCGCAGCAGCGTCGACTTCCCCGACTGCGGGCCGCCGACGACCAGCATGTGCCCCCCGGCACCCGAGAAGTCCCGGAACAGCACCTCCCTGCGCTGCTCGAACGGCTTGTCCACCAGGCCGAGCGGCACCGCGAGCGCCCCCGACCGGCCGGGCGCCTGGAGCCCGCGCCCCTCCACGACCCGCAGCCCCGGCAGCAGCTCGTCCATGGTCGGCGACGAGTCGAGCGGCGGCAGCCACACCTGGTGGGCCGCCGGCCCGCGCCCTTCGAGACGCCGCACGATCACGTCGAGCACCGTCTCCGCCAGCGCGTCGTCCTGCGGCGGCGCGGCGGGCGCGGCCGCCAGCGCCGTCCGCGGGTCGGGCTCCGCGTACCGCACCGCCACCGGCTCCGCCGAGAACAGCACCGGATGGCGCCGCACCGGACGCGGCCCGCTCGGCGCCGCGGGCGCGGCCGGCTCGCGGTACGGCCCTGAGACGTACGCCGCCTTGAACCGCGTCATCTCCTCCGTGCCGAACTTGATGATGCCGGAGCCCGGGATCTGCGGCAGGTGGTACGCGTCCGGCGTGCCGATCGCCGTACGCGACTCCGCCGCCGAGAACGTCCGCAGACCGATCCGGTAGGACAGGTACGTGTCGAGGCCGCGCAGCCGCCCCTCCTCCAGCCGCTGCGACGCCAGCAGCAGGTGCACGCCCAGCGACCGGCCGATCCGGCCGATCTGGATGAACATGTCGATGAAGTCGGGCTTCGCGGTGAGCAGTTCGCTGAACTCGTCGATCACCAGCACCAGCGACGGCAGCGGCTCCAGCGGCGCGCCCGCCGCCCGCGCCTTCTCGTAGTCGTGCAGGTTGGCGTAGTTCCCCGCCGCGCGCAGCAGCTCCTGCCGCCGCTGCAACTCGCCGCGGATCGAGTCCCCCATGCGGTCGACCAGCGTCAGGTCGTCCGCCAGGTTCGTGATCACGGCCGACACGTGCGGCAGCCCGGCCATCCCCGTGAACGTCGCGCCGCCCTTGAAGTCGGCCAGCACGAAGTTCAGCGTCTCGGACGTGTGCGTGACCGCCAGGCCGAGCACGAGCGTGCGCAGCAGCTCGGACTTCCCCGACCCGGTCGCGCCCACGCACAGCCCGTGCGGGCCCATGCCCTCCTGCGCCGCCTCCTTGAGGTCCAGCATCACCGGCCGGCCCTCCTCGTCGACGCCGATCGGCACCCGCAGCCGCTCGCCCGCCGACCGGGGCCGCCAGGTCCTGGCGACGTCCACCGTCGCCGGGTCGCCGAGCCCGAGGAGGTCGGCGAAGTCCAGGTCGGCCAGCAGCGGTTCGTCCTCGTCGGCCGCCGTCCCCAGGCGCAGCGGCGCGAGCTGCCTGGCCAGCGCCTCCGCCGCCGCGAGCGGCAGGACGTCGGGCTCGCCGTCGAACACCGACCCGTCGGGCGACTCCAGGCGCAGCAGCCCCGGCCGGCACCGCACGGCCAGCCCGTCCCGCGCCGTCGGCACGTCCCCGCCGGGCGACACCTCCACGAGGGTGACGCCCTGGAGCCCCTCGGCCGCCGCGAACGCCGAGTGCGGCGGCACCCGCGCCCCGTCCAGCAGCACCAGCACGTGCGGCTGGTCGAGCACCGGCTTGCCGCCGGGCGAGAAGCGTCCCCGCCCTTCCAGCAGCGGCACCAGCTCGGGTTCCACGTCCGCCAGGCTCCGCGCGAAGAGCCTGCGCGACCCGGCCCCGTCCTGCGCCGCCCCCTGGACGTGCGGCAGCCACTTCGTCCACTCCCAGCGCCGCACGGCCTCGTCCCCCGCAGCCACGACGACGACCCGCACGTCCTCGGGGGAGTGCAGCGCCACCAGCGAGGCCACCAGCGCACGGACCGTCCCGTACACCGCCCCTGCCTCCCCGCCCACCGTGATCCGGTGGAACGCGCGCAGGGACACCGCCATCGGAAGCCCGTGCACCGTGCCGTGCGTGTCGAGGAACCGCCGCCGCGCTCCCGCCGTCAGCGGCTCCAGCTCGTCCACCGGCGCGGACTCGGCGGCCACCAGCGGCGTGACGAGCTGGTGCTCACCGAGCCCCAGCCGCACCTGTCCGAAGTCCCCGTCGCCCGCCCGGCGTTCCCACACCCGGCTGCCGTCCGCCACCAGCGCCCACAGCTGGTCGGGCGCCGGATGCAGGTACAGCTGCGTGTCCCGCTGCTCCCGCGCCGTCTCCCGCACCGTCTCGCGCGTCCGCGACAGGTACCGCAGGTAGTCACGCCGCAGCTGCGCCATCTCCCCCTGCGTCCCCCGCCGGAAGCGCACGATCATCGCCACGACCATCGCGCACGTCGAGACCAGCATCAGCAGGCCCATGATGCGCATGAACGGCGCGGCGTTCGGCATGAAGAAGAAGACGACCGAGGAACCCATGCCCAGCATCGGCACGAGCTGCATCAGCACGCCCTCCTGCTGCCCCCTCGGCAGCTCGGGCGGCGGCAGCAGCGTCACCGCCTCCTCGGCAGCCCGCTCGGGCAACGCCCGCGGCGGACGCTTGACCACGACCTGACTCATCGGGACCCCCCGGTCACAGCTGATGCCTTGTCACCGATCCTAGT
>NZ_JBJZOH010000083.1:0-3208 GCF_047200595.1 Streptomyces sp. MS19
GGTGATCTCCGTCTGGCCCAGCCAGATCCGCCCGCTGCTGACGGTGTCGAGACCCGCCAGGCAGTGCATCAGTGTCGACTTCCCCGACCCCGACGGGCCCATGATCGCCGTGAACCGCCCCCGTTCCATGTCGATGTCCACATGGTCGAGAGCCACCACCCGGGTCTCACCCGCGCCGTACGCCTTCACGACGCCCCTGGCCCGCGTGCTCACCACCCCGGTCGCCACAGCCGTTGTCACGTTCGTCTCCTCCGCGGACGGTCCTGCCCGTTCTTTCCTGTACGGAGGAAACGGTGCCGTCCACGCGGGGTCCGGCACGATGGTGCAGGTGGCCGTATCCGCCCTGCGGTTTACCCCACCTTCCCCACTGCCCCCTGGGCGTACATCCGCGCGATCACGTCCTCGATGTCCGGCTCCCGCAGCGACAGATCCGCCACGGGATACCCCGCCGCGACCGCCGCCACCAGGGGCGCCGCGCTCGCCGCCGCGGGGAACGCCAGCCACTGTCGCGGCCCCTCCACCCGCACCGTCCGCGCCCCGGGCACCGCGATCGGCGGCAGCTCGCGCTCCAGCTCCACCACGAGCGTCCGCTCCCCGTCCCCCGTCTCCCGCAGCCCGGCGAGCGCGCCGTCGTACATCAGCCGGCCGTGGTCGATCACCATCACCCGCGAACACAACTGCTCGATGTCGGACAGATCGTGCGTCGTCAGCAACACAGTCGTGCCCCGTTCCGCATTCAGATCGCGCAAGAACGTGCGCACCTTCGCCTTGCTGATCACATCGAGTCCGATCGTCGGCTCGTCCAGGTACAGCACCTCGGGGTCGTGCAGCAGCGCCGCCGCGATGTCGCCCCGCATCCGCTGCCCCAGCGACAGCTGCCGCACCGGCACCGGCAGCAGCTCCGCCAGGTCGAGCAGCTCGACGCACCGCTCCAGGTTCGCCCGGAAACGCGCCTCCTCCACCCGGTACAGCCGCCGCACCAGCGCGTACGAGTCGCGCAGCGGCAGGTCCCACCACAGCGTCGTGCGCTGCCCGAAGACCACCCCGATCCGCCGCGCCAGCCGCGTGCGCTCCCGCGCCGGATCGACCCCGGCGACCCGCAGCCGCCCGCCGCTCGGCGTGAGGATGCCCGTCAGCATCTTGATCGTCGTGGACTTCCCCGCCCCGTTCGGCCCGATGTACCCCACCATCGCCCCGCGCTCGACGGTGAACGAGATGCCGTCCACCGCCCGCACCTCCTCCCGCGCACGCCGCCACCGCCCGGCCCGCCGCCGCACCTGGAACACCTTCTCCAGGTCCGCCACCTCTATCAGCGCCTCACCCATCGCCATCCCCTCAACTCCCCGTGCTCCGGTACGTCCCCAGCGCCCGCCGCCAGGCCAGCCCCGCCCCCAGCAGCAGCACCCCCGCCACCACGGGCGAGAGGAAGTCCACAAACCCCGGCAGCCCCAGCGGATCGTCCCTGCCCAGCAGCCGCATCGCCGGAATCCAGTTCACGAACGCCAGCGGCACGACGAACGTCACCCCCTGCACCAGCTCCCGCGCGAAGATCGTCGGCGGGTACTGGAGCAGCGTGCTGCCGCCGTACGTGAACGAGTTCTGCACCTCCGCCGCGTCCTGCGCGTAGAACTGGAAGACCGCGCCGAAGACGTAGACCGCCACGAAGATGGCCCCACCGGCGAGCAGCATCATCACCAGCAGCCCGACCCGCCCCGCCGTCCACTCCACGTCCACGCGCGGCAGCGCCCACGCCAGGACGACGAGCCCCTGCACCGCCCGCCCGAGCCGCCGCAGCGCGAACCGGTCGGCCGCGAGCTGCACGAACACGGGCACGGGCCGTACGAACAGCACGTCCAGCGACCCGTCCCTGATCCGGGTCCCGACGCGGAACAGCTCACCCGTCAGCAGGTTGGCGACCGACAGCGCGAAGCTCGTCGTCCCGTACAGCAGCCCGACCTCGGCGACCGAGAACCCGCCGAGCGCGTCGACATGGGCGAACATGATCAGGATCGCGATGAAGTCGAGCCCCGTGAGCATCACATTGCCGACGAAAGTCAGCACGAACGAGAACCGGTAGGTCATCGACGATCGCATCCACATCGCGGCGATCAGCGCGTACGACCGCAGCGCCTCACCCACCCTGGACCACCACCCGCCGCGTCGCCGCCGCCTGCACGGCGCGCGCCACGAGGAACAGCGCCACACCCCAGCCCACCGACAGCGCGAGCACCCCCGCCAGCCCGGCCCCCGAGTACCGCCCGAGCAGGACGTCGGCCGGCACCTGGAGGGTCGCGGCCCAGGGCAACCACTGCGCGATATCGGCGAAATCCCCGGGGAAGACCGTGAGCGGCATCAGCATTCCGGAGAAGAACATCGACGTGAGCGTGTAGACCGCCGAGACCCCCGCCGCGTCCATCAGCCAGAAGGCGGAGAGGCCGACGAGGAAGCGGATGCTGAAGCTCACCAGGACGGCGACGAACACGGCGAGCAGGAAGAACGCCCACCGCAGCGGGTCGGACGGCAGCGCCAGGTCGAAGGCCAGCGCGCCCAGCAGCATCGGCACGACGCCACGGCCGAGCAGGTGGAAGGACGCGCGCCCGAGGTCCGAGGCGAACCACCACAGCTGGAAGTCCGCCGGACGGTAGAGGTCGATCACGACATCGCCCCGCCGCACCCGTTCCTGCAACTCGTCGCCGACACCGCTGCCCATCAGCGACACACAGGCCAGCAGCGCCTGCCCGACCCAGACGAACGTCAGCGCCTGCGACCGGTCGTATCCGCCGAGCTGCGGGCGCAGGTCCCACAGGGCGATGAACGTGTAGCTCAGGATGAAACCGAACACTGTGTTGGCCACCACACCGGCGAACGTCGCCGCGCGATAGGTGGCATAGCGGCGGAAGCTGCTCACCGCCACCGCCGGATAGATCCCCGATCCCCGCACGCGCACCCCGACCTCCCCGTGACCGCGCGGCCGGCCGCACGCCAACTCCGTTGCGGCGCACGGCGCCAAAGCAACCCAGCCTAGGACCGCCGAGTTGCCCCTGCCAGGGCTCATCGGGCGGTCCCAGGTCTCGATTTGACACTGCCCTGACCGGTCCGTAAGGTCCTTCGAGCTTGCCCGGGAGGCCGATTTGGATCGGCCGGGAGAATGCTCTACGGTGTAAGCAACTGCTCCCGACGAAGCGGAAGTTCGAGAAATCGAGCGTGG
>NZ_JBJZOH010000084.1:0-3185 GCF_047200595.1 Streptomyces sp. MS19
GATCGTATTCGTCGTTCTGCGCGCCGCGGTCGTCCCGGACGCCGCGGCCCTGCTGCACACCGCGGCGCAGACTGCTCAGCCGGCCGCGGACGTCCTTCGGGTCACGGGAGACCTGGGGTCGGTCCGGGGCGGATTCCTGTGGGGAGTGCTCGGTCAGATGTGCTTGCGGCACTCGTCGTGGGAGTCCGGCGGATGTGGTGCCGCCGGAGCGTTCCTCGCGGCGCGGCCCGCGATCCCGCCACGCCTCCCCGGGTCCCGGCGGTTCCGCCGGGTCACGGGAATCGTCCCGCAGTCGCTGTGCCGGGTCCTCCTCGGGCTGCTGCCTGGCTCGTTCACGGCGGGGTAGTCCCGCGCCGGTCGTGGCGCGGTCATCCGCCGCGACCTGTTCTGTGCCAGTGAAGCCTACGCGCTGCGCGGCCCCGGTGGGACCACCGCGGTGCGATTCCGCAGCGGGTGTGACCGGCTCGAAACCCCGCTGTGTCGTGGGATGTTCGCCCGGCGGGGGCTCGGTGGTGCCGGTGGAGCGCGGGGGCGCGTCCGCCGGTCCGAGCGCCGGGCGGCGTGCGTGGCGTGGTCCCTGGCGGGGTGCCGCCGGGGGGACGGGGGCCGCGGCGTCGTCCGTGTGGGTGATCGCGGGGCGGCCCGCGGGGGCGTGGACCGGGGGAAGCCCGGCGTAACCCCGGTCGTATGCCGCGCCGCCCTGCGCGGGCGTACGGGGCGTACGCGCCGGGGTGATGCGGTCCGCCGCGCTCCCCGGTCCGGCCTCCTCGTCGCGCGTCCCGGCGTTCCCGGGGGCGGGCGAGCACGCGGTCGGGGGGAGCATGACGACCGAGGTGGTGCCGGTGCCCTCGGCCGGGCGCAACTGGACGCGTATGCCGTGCCGTTCGGCGAGGCGGCTGACCACGAACAGGCCCATGCGGCCCGCTACGGCGGCGTCGAGCCTGGGCGGGTCGGCGAGGCGCGCGTTGATGTCCGCGAAGTCGGCCGGGGCGAGCCCGATGCCCTGGTCGTGGATCTCGGCGAGGACCCGGCCGTCGGGCAGGCGGGTCGCGGTGACGCGTACGGCGGTCTGCGGGGAGGAGAACACCGTGGCGTTCTCCAGCAGCTCGGCGAGCAGGTGCACGAGGTCGTTGACGACCTCGGCGTGGACCACCGTGGCGGCGACGCCGCGCAGTTCGATGCGGGCGTAGTCCTCGACCTCGGACGCCGCGGCGCGCAGGACGTCCACGAGGGAGATGGGCCGGTCCCAGCGGTGCGCCGGCTCCTGGCCCGCGAGGACGAGGAGGTTCTCGCCGTTGCGGCGCATGCGGGTCGCGAGGTGGTCGAGCTGGAAGAGGGAGGAGAGCTGGTCGGGGTCGGCCTCCTGGCTCTCCATGGCGCTGATCAGGGTGAGCTGCCGCTCGATCAGCCCTTGGTTGCGGCCGGAGAGGTTGCTGAAGAGCGTGCTCACGTTGCCGCGCAGCACGGCCTGTTCGCCCGCGAGGCGGACGGCCTCGCGGTGGATCTGGTCGAACGCGCGGGCGATCTGGCCGATCTCGTCCCTGGTCGTGATGCCGATGGGCTCCACGCGGGTGTCGGCCCCCGCCGGGCCGCCCTTGGCGAGCCGGTCCACGACGGCCGGGAGACGTTCGCCCGCGACGCCGAGCGCGGCGGCACGCAGGCGGTGCATGCTGCGGCTCATCGACCGCGCGACGAGCCCGGCGACCAGGAACGCGAGGAGGACGGCGGCGAGGACGGCGGCGGCGTTGAGCGCCATGTCGCGGCGGGCCGTGCCGGCGATGTCGCCCGCCTCGCGCACGGCGGCGTCCACCAGATCGGTCTCGATGTCGTGGTAGGCGTCGAACTCGGCGGTGGCCGCCTGGAACCAGGTGCCCGCGTCCACGCCGTCCGGCATGCCGCCCCCGGCCGTCGCGCCGCCCGCGAGGAGGGCGGTCATCGCGTCCAGGTCGGGCGCGGAGGGGGGCGCGCTCGCGGCGGCGCCCTCGGCGGCGTCCGCCATCGCGCTCTCCAGGCGCCGCGCATCCTCCTCGGTCCCGGCCGCGGTGTACTCGCCGCGGGCGATCTCCTCAAGGCGTACGTAGGAGAGGAAGGCGGCGCGCTGCTCGTCCGTGTCCTCCTGGCCGGGTCCCGGGGCGACGAGGAGGTGGACGCCGAGGGCGCGCTGGAGCGAACTGGCGGCCTTGGCGAGGGAGAGGGCGTAGACGCCGCGCCCGTAGGCAGCGAGATTGCCGGTGCCGAGGCCCAGTTCGTTGGAGAAGGACATGAGGGGCCGCTGGACGCGGACGTACGCCTCCTCGGTGGCGGCGCCGGGCAGGGCCTCGGTGTACGCCTGCCGCCGCAGTGTGTCCAGGCGCGTCTCGGCGTCCCCGACGGCGGCGACGCGGCGGCGGATGTTCGGGGTGTCGGGGGCAGCGGCGGCGCGGGCGGCGAACTCCTCGCGCGCCTCGTCGGTGCGCTGCCGCGCGTCGGCGATGCCCGGGTCGTCGCGGCGGCCTTCGAGGAGCGGCCTGGCCGTGACGTCGCGTTCGTCGACGAGGGCGTGGGCGTAGGCGGTGGCGGCGCGGACGAGTCCGGCCGTGCGCTCGGCGTCCTCGGCCTCCTGCCAGCGGTCGTACGAGCCGTAGACCCGTATGCCGCCCAGGACGAGGGCGACGAGGACGGGGATCAGCAGGATGGCGTTGAGCTTGGTGGCGACGCGCCAGTTGCGGAGTGCCAGGCGGGTGCCGGCCGGTGCGGCGGGGCGTGGGCCGTCCGGATGCGGGGGCACCGGCCGGTCCGGTGTGTCGGGGGTCCTGCGCTTGCGGCTCACTGGCTTCCACCTCCCGGCACCGGCACGCGGTCGCGGACGGAGCCGTGACGTCTGCGGGGGTCGGGTGGATTCCAGCACGCCGCGCGGGGAGTTTCCAATCCCTGGAAACGCACAAGTTCGGACGAACTTGACGAGGAGAAAACGGACGTTTGGCTGCAACTGGCGTGAAACAGGTGATTGTTGTACGCGGAGGGGTCGGAGCCGTGTGCGCGCTGTTCGTGAAGCCCGGGTGAACGGGGGCCGCGGACGCGAAAGAACCCGCCCTTGACGTGTCGAACGACACAGGGCCGCGCGCGTCGTGCGCGGCCGGGCGGGTTCCGCTCAGTGAAGACGGGCGAGCAGCGCGTGCTCGACGAGGGTGATCAGGGCGCTCTTC
>NZ_JBJZOH010000085.1:0-1775 GCF_047200595.1 Streptomyces sp. MS19
GCCGTGCCCGGTGCGCAGATCAGCGACGTCACCATCGACGGCTCGCTGAACGGCGCGGGCATCCTCGCGATGGCGGGGGCGCGCGGCAGCGCGACGCTGACCGACGTCACCATCAGCGGCACCGCCGACGGGGACGTGGTGGTCGAGCCCGGCTCCCAGTTCGTCATCACGGGCGGACCGGCGCGGCAGCAGGCACGCTGACCGCACCCGCCCGGCACACAGCACCGCACGAGGGGGCCCGCCGTCCGGCGGGCCCCCTCCGCGCGTGCGCCGCCCCCGCGCCGGACGCCCCCGTCCCCCCGCGCACACAACGGATCCCTGCCGCGCGAATGCCGGGTCCCCTCCGCTGGGCATCCTCCTCCCGTGCCCCGCCCATCGGGCGCGCACCGGAACACGGTAGAACGCACAGGAAACGGATGAACCGCCAGGAAGAAGGAGCCCATGCCCACCACCGCACCGAGACCCACACCCGCGCACAGCCCGCGCACCGCCTCGCCCCGCCCCGCCGGAGCCGCCCGGTGACCCGGGAGGCGACGGCCCGCCAGGCCGTCACCGCCGAGGCGTACAAGGCGGTGTTCCGCCGGCACCCCGCCGGGGTGGCCGTCGTCGCGTTCGCCCACGAGAGCGGCCACACGGGCTTCACCGCCACGTCGGTCATCTCCGTCTCGGCCGACCCGCCGCTCCTCGCGTTCTCCATCGCCGCGTCGTCCTCGTCCTGGCCCGCGCTCGCCGCCGCGCCCACCGTCGCCGTCAGCTTCCTCGCCGACCACCAGGACGATGTCTCCGCCCGCTTCGCCACCAGCGGCATCGACCGCTTCGCCGCGGGCGGCTGGACGCCGCTGCCGACCGGCGAGCCGGTCATCGACGGCGCCGTCTCCTGGCTGCGCGGCGCCGTCGAGCAGCGGACGGCGGTCGGCAGCAGCTACCTCGTCTCGCTGCGCGTCCTGGAGACCCGCACCCGCCCGGACGGCGCCATGCCCCTCGTCTTCCACGACCGCACCTACCACCGCATAGGCACCGGCACCGCGATATGACGGCCGGGAGCCGGGGGCGCGCGCACCGGGCGCACAATGTGACGGCACACGACCACCGAACCCCGGAGCACACGATGCCGCAGAGCCCGCACAGCGCCAGCACGCTCAGCATTCCCCCCGGCTCCACGGTCCTCTTCCAGGGCGACAGCATCACCGACGCGGGGCGCCGCACCGGCCTGGGCGACGGCCTCGGCGACGGGTACGCCGCCCTCGCCGCCCGCCTGCTGGCCGACCGCCACCCCGGCAGCCGCCTCGTCTTCCTCAACCGCGGCGTCGGCGGCGACCGGGTGGCCGACCTGCGGGCACGCTGGACCGACGACGCCGTCGCCCTCAAGCCCGCCCTCGTCTCGGTCCTCGTCGGCGTCAACGACACATGGCGCCGCTACGACTCGGGCCTCACCACGGACATCGCCGCGTACGAGGCCGACTACCGCCACCTGCTCACCAGGACGGCCGACGAGACCGGCGCCCGCCTGCTGCTCGTCGAACCGTTCCTCGTGCCCGTCACGCCGGCGCAGTGGACGTGGCGCGAGGACCTCGATCCGCGTATCCAGGCCGTCAGGCGGCTCGCCGAGGAGTTCGGCGCGGGCCTGCTCGCGGCGGACGGGCTGCTCAACCAGGCGGCGCGCACGGCCGGGGGAGCGGCGCGCGTCGCGGCGGACGGCGTGCACCCGACGCCGTACGGCCACGAGATCCTGGCACGCGCCTGGGCCCGCCTGGTCACGGTCGGCGGCGTCTAGT
>NZ_JBJZOH010000086.1:0-1450 GCF_047200595.1 Streptomyces sp. MS19
GAGAGGCTTCCCAATGCTGATGTCAAGCCGCTGCTGTGACAACGGGTACGGCTTGGTAGCACGCGCCGTCACGGATCATGGCCCACAGGACATTGATGCGGCGGCGCGCGAGTGCCAGCAGTGCCTGCTTGTGCCCCTTGCCCTCGGCGCGTTTGCGCGCGTAGTACGTCTTCGAGGCCGGACAGCTCTTCAGGCTCGACAGCGCGGAGAGATACATCGCGTTGAGCAGTGCGCGGTGGAAGCGCCGTGGTCTGCGGAGGTTCCCGCTGACGCGCCCGGAGTCTCGCGGGGCCGGTGCCAGGCCGGCGAAGCCTGCGAGTCGGTCGGCACTGCCGAAGGCGTCCATGTCGCCGCCGGTGGCAGCGAGGAACACGGCCCCCAGCTGCTTGCCCATGCCGGGCAGGCTGACAATCACCTCGGCGTGCGGGTGCTCGCGAAACCGGGCCTCGATCAGGGCGTCGATTTCTGCGATCTCCTCGTCAAGGGCCATCACCCCCTTCGCGAGGCGGACCACCATGGCGGCGGCCAGCTTCTCGCCGGGCAGCGCGGTGTGCTGTGCTTGAGCGGCCTCCACGGCCGTCTGTGCGAGGGCCGCGGCACTGCGGACCTTGCGGTTGCGCAGCCACGTCTCGATGCGCTTCACGCCGCTGCGGCGGATCGCCGCCGGGGTCTGGTAGCCCGTCAGCAGAATGACGGGGCCCTTGTTGGTCAGCTCCAGTTCGCGTTCCAACGCCGGGAAGATCTCCAGCAGCTGAGCCCTCAGACGGTTGATCTGGCGCGTGCGGTCACACATCAGGTCGGTGCGGCGGCCGGTCAGGGTACGCAGGTCGACGGCGATCTCATCGCCGGGCCGCAGCAGGCCCAGGTCGCGGCGCATACGGGCCTGGTCGGCGATGACGAAGGCGTCCTTGGCGTCCGTCTTGCCCTCGCCCCGGTAGGAGGCCGAAGCGCGGTGCACGGTCAAGCCGGTGATGTAGACCATGGGCTGGTCGTGGCTGAGCAGCAATCCGATCAGCAGGGCGGCTCCGCCGTGGTTGAGGTCGACGGCCCACAGCACCTCCTCGTCGAGGGCCAGGACGTCCCCGATCAGTTCCAGCAGAGCCGACTCGTCGTTCAGGACCCGGCGGGACAGCAGTCGTTCGCCGTCCGGGTTGATCACCACGCAGTGGTGGTGTTCCTTGCCGATGTCCACTCCGGCCCATATCCGGGGCACGGTCACCTCCGCCAGCTCGTCGCACGTTCACAGCCCAGCAGACGACCTCGCCGACGTTGCCCTACACAGCGATCGAGTCGCATCTCCCAATTGGCGGTCGAGTCGTCGCGGGGCTCCGGGCGGCCAAGCCTCTCCAGCCATCTCACGGCGCAGCCATGACAGCCATACCCAGAGCCCCTGGGTCCCGCTGATCTTACGAGTGACCAGTTCGAACCCACGATCAAGAAAGTAGGGCAG
>NZ_JBJZOH010000087.1:0-1443 GCF_047200595.1 Streptomyces sp. MS19
GCCGCCACCCTGCTTGAACTGGATGCCGTCGTACGTCGAGTCGTGGATCTCCGTGTCGCGGATCACCACGCCCGGGATGTTCTGGCTCGCCGGGAAGATGGTGATGGCGCCGAACTCCTGTGCCTCGCCCCAGAAGGCGCCGCCGGTGCGGTGCAGCACGTTGTTCGCGATCAGGGTCTGGCCCGAGAAGGGCAGCGGGTCGTGGTCGGTCGCGAGCATGATGCCCGGGTAGTTCATGGTGTCGGAGATGATGTTGTTCTCGATCGAGTTGTCGTAGCCGCCGTAGATCGCGATGCCGTTGGCGCGCCAGGGCAGCTGGATGGTGTTGTTGCGGAACGCGTTGTCGTGGCCGACGTCCACGGACGTGTCGCGCACGTAGCGGCTGGCCCAGACGGCGAGTGAGTCGTCGCCGGTGTTGCGGAACGACGAGTTGAACACGGTGGAGTTGCGGGTGCCGTTGGTGAAGTTGATGCCGTCGGCGTAGGTGTTGCGGATGCGCATGCCGCTGAACTCGACGCCGTCGCCGGGGCCCCAGAGGTCGGGGATGTTGTCGAAGTCGCGGCCGACCCACACGCCCACGTTGGCGTGCTCGATCCACACGTTGCGGATGGCCGTGTTCTCGCCGAAGCGGCCGTTGAGGCCGACGCCGCCCTCGTGGTTGCCGTCGCCGCCGCGGATGGTGCCTGAGCCGAAGATGGCGATGTCGGAGATCTGCGTGTTGTCGTCGATGTCGAAGCCGAAGTTGCCCTCGTGCGGGTGGTTGATGCCACCGGCCTCGTGCGGCGGGGTCAGCGTGTAGAGCTGCGAGTGCCACATGCCCGCGCCGCGGATCGTGACGTCGCTGATGCCGACCTGGTTGAACTGGCCGCGGTTGAGCGGGTCGTCGGTCAGGATCTTCTGCTCCTGCCGCCACTGGCCCGCCGGAATCCAGACGCAGTCGATCTCGCCGTTCTGGTCCGCCGTCACGGCGCGCTGGATCGCGGCCGTGTCGTCGATCCCGTCGTTCGCGACGGCGCCGTACTCGGTGATCGAGGTGCACTCGGCGGGCTTGGCGGCCGGGGGAGCGACCTGCTCCAGGTCGATGAGGTCGATGATGTAGAACGCCGCGGTGTCGTTCGCGTCCCGCTGGAGCCGGAAGACGGTGCCCGCCGGGTAGCTCTGCGACAGCAGCGCGTTGGACTCGTCGAACAGGCGCCGCGCGTCGCCGCCCGGCGTGTTGGTGAGCCCCTCGGGGCTGTCGGTGTTGCCGTACAGCCAGCTGTGCTTGGACGAGAGCGTGATCTTGCGGACGAAGGTGCCGTCCGCGTAGAGGCTGATCGTCGCCTCCTGGCCGCCGCCGCCCGGCGCGTCCGGGATGGAGTTGCGCACGACGATCGAGTTGGCCGGGCTGGTGGACGTGAACTCGACGTACTGGCCCGTGCTGTTCAGGCGCACCGACTCGCG
>NZ_JBJZOH010000088.1:0-1436 GCF_047200595.1 Streptomyces sp. MS19
CTAGTAGTGCTTGGTCATGTGTGGTCTGTGGTGGCGTGTCTTCTTGATCGGGTGTGTCGTTGGCCGGGTGTGCTGAGTGAGGAGTTGGCTGCGGTCCGGTGTGATCTGGAGGACTTCGCGGCGGAGATGTTCGAGCCGTTCGCGCGGGCGGATCAGCGTCGGTGGGGTGGGGTCTATCTGCGGGGTCTGCTGCTGGACGGTGGGCGTAAGTCGGTGGAGCCGATGGCCGCCCGCCTGGGCAAGGACGGGAACCGGCAGGCCCTGGCCCACTTCGTGACCTCCAGCCCGTGGGATGCGGCGCATGTGCGGGCCCGTCTGGCCTGGCGCATGCAGCCGGTCGTCAAGCCCACCGCGCTGGTGATCGATGACACCGGGTTCCTCAAGGACGGGGACGCGTCCGCGTGTGTGACCCGGCAGTACACCGGCACCGCGGGCAAGGTCACCAACTGCCAGGCCGGTGTCTCGCTGCACATGGCTTCCAACGGTGCCTCGGCGGCGGTCAACTGGCATCTGTTCCTGCCCGGGAGCTGGGATCCCGCCTCTCCGAAAGCCGATCCGGCCAAAGTGGCCCGCCGTGCCAGATGCGCCATCCCCGCCGGGGTGGGCCATGTCGAGAAGTGGCAGCTGGCCCTCGACATGATCGACGAGACGCGGTCCTGGGGCATCGAAGTGCCCCGGGTCATCGCCGACGGCGGCTACGGGGACACCGCCGCCTTCCGGCTCGGCCTGGAGGAACGCGGTCTCGACTACGTGGTGGGCATCTCGACCACGACGACCGCGCAGCCCGAGGACGCGCAGCCCCGCACCCCGGCCTACTCCGGTCTGGGCCAGCGGCCGGTGTCTGCCTACCCCGAGCCAGCGCAGACCGTGAAAGACCTGGTCATCACGGCCGGGAAACGCGCCGCTCGGCCGGTGCAGTGGAGGGAGGGATCGCGGCCCGGCAGCGGCCGCAGCGGACACAAAGGCATGTACTCACGCTTCGTGGCCCTGCGGATCCGGCCCGCCGGACGCGAGATCCGCAAGGCCACCGCCACCGCCGAGCTCCCGGTCCGCTGGCTGCTGGCCGAATGGCCTGCCGACAGGGACGAGCCCGTGCAGTTCTGGCTCTCCAACCTGCCCGAGACCACCCCGCTGCCCGTCCTCGTGCGCACCGCGAAACTCCGCTGGCGTATCGGGAACGACTACCGCGAGATGAAACAGGCCCTCGGTCTGGCCCACTTCGAAGGCCGAACCTGGCCAGGCTGGCACCACCACGTCACCCTCGTCTCGGTCGCCCACGCCTTCTGCACCCTGCAGCGACTGAGCCGATCCCCAAAAGAGACGGCGTCGGCCTGAGCCTCTACCGAGTCGTTCGCGAGCTACAACGACTCCTCGCGACCTGGACCGGCGCCTGCCCCACCTGCCACCACGACATGCCAGACCCCGCACCAACATGA
>NZ_JBJZOH010000089.1:0-1424 GCF_047200595.1 Streptomyces sp. MS19
CTAGTACTGCAACGGTGCTTACCGTGACGGTTTGTCGGGTTCGCTCGTTGGGCTGTTCATGGGTGGGGACATATCCGAGATCGATGCTCGTCACTGGTCGGACGGGCTGGCGGGGTTGCACGAGCGGTTTGCTCATCGGTTCGCGCGGAGCGAGTCGCGGGAGTCGGCGCTGGCCTACATGAGGGGTCTGCTGTCGCCGCTGGAACGCAAGAACGGCTGGACGGTGGCCGAGGAAGCCGGCCATTGCGGCCCGGACCGGATCCAGCGGCTGCTGAACCGGATCGACTGGGACGCGGACGGGGTGCTCGACGACGTGCGCGAGTACGTCGTCGAGCACCTGGCGGATCCGGGCGGCGTGCTGATCGTGGACGACACCGGGTTCCTGAAGAAGGGCTTGCGGTCGGCCGGCGTCCAGCGCCAGTACTCCGGCACCGCCGGCCGCACCGAGAACTGCCAGGTGGGAGTGTTCCTCGCCTACTCGGGCGAGCGGGGCCGGACGTTGATCGACCGGGCGCTCTACCTGCCGAAGTCATGGACGGACGACCGCGTGCGTTGCCGGGACGCGGGCGTCGATGACGAGGTCGGGTTCGCCACGAAGGTCCAACTCGCCCGGCAGATGGTCCGCCGTGCGATCGACGACGAGGTCCCCTTCCGCTGGATGACCGCGGACGCGGGCTACGGCCACAGCAAGGGCTGGCGTTACGAACTCGAGCAGGCCGATGTCTTCCACGTCGTGGCCACCACCAGGCACGACACCGTCGTCACTCGGCAGGCATTGGACCATCCGCTCCACGACCTGATGGCTGATCTGCCCCGGCAGAAGTGGAAGCGCCGCTCCTGCGGCGAGGGTGCCCACGGCCCGCGGATCCACGACTGGGCGCGTGTCGAAGTCCGGCCCTGGCACCGCCCCGACCGCAGGCACTGGGTCCTGGCCCGCCGCAGCATCACCGACCCGACGAAGGTCGCCTACTACATTGCCTACGCGCCCGCCGGGGCCACGCTCAACGAGCTGATCACCGTCGCGGGTGCCCGCTGGGCGATCGAGGAGTGTTTTCAAACCGCGAAGGGGCAGTGCGGCCTGGACGACTACCAGGTCCGCCGTTACCTGGGCTGGCACCGGCACATCACCCTCGCGATGGCCGTCCACGCCTACCTGACCGTCATGCGGGCCCAGCAGCTTCAAAAGGGGCCGGACCTGCTCGAACTCCAGACCTGATTCCACTCACCGTCCCCGAGATCCGCCGGTTGGTCACCGGCCTCACCCGGCCTGTCCGCCGCAGCGTCGCCCACGTCCTGCACTGGTCCCGTTGGCGGCGACGGCGCCAGCACCAGGCTCGGACCAGCCACTACAAGAGACGAGGCCACAGCCCAAGGGCTGAAGCCTCGTCACCGTAAGCACCGTTGCAGTACTAGTAGCGGCTTGG
>NZ_JBJZOH010000090.1:0-1381 GCF_047200595.1 Streptomyces sp. MS19
CTTGGGTTCTAATGAACGTCGCAACGCCCGAGCTACGGGAATGCGATGAAGCAAGGGATCTACAAGGGCGGGCCAGGCCGCCCCCTGGCCGAGGAGCGACAGAAGTTCCTTGAGCTCGTTGGCCAGGGGGTGAGCAACGCAGAGGCCAGCCGCATCGTGGGTATCAACCCCAGGACCGGGCGAGAGTGGCGGAACGGACGCAGCGCCCGGATCAAGTCCACGATGCGGCCCGGCAAGCGGACACGGCCCGCGATCCAGCCCATCACGGGCGAGACGCTGACCTTCTTCCCCCACCCCCTTGGGGAGGCCGGGGTGTCGGCGCGAGGACGGTCGATCTCCCGACGTTACCTGTCCGAGGAGGAGCGCATTAGGATCGCTGACCTGCGGCGGGAAAAGAGATCCATCAGGTCGATCGCGGCCGAGCTGGGGCGTAGCCCGTCAACCATCAGCCGGGAGATCCGCCGCAACAGCAATACGAATCTCAAGCCCAGCCACCCGGGGTACTACCGGCCCTTCGCCGCGCACCAGCGCGCTGCGACGAGGCGGGCGCGGCCCAAGCCGCGGCGGATCGACACCTGCCCTGACCTGCGGGACTTCGTCCAGATGCGTCTGGACGAGAAATGGAGCCCCGAGCAGATCGCGAGCGTCCTCCGCCGGCAGTTCCCGGAGCACCCGGAGATGCACGTGACGCACGAGACGATCTATCGCGCCCTGTACGCCCAGGCCAGGAGCGGGCTGTCGCGCGAGATCAGCCGGCGACTCCGCACCGGTCGTTCCATGCGAAAGCGGCGTCGGCATCCTGACCAGCGGCAGCCACGCTTCACCCACCCCATGGTCATGATCAGCCAGCGCCCTTTCGAGCCCGCCGACCGATCCACCCCCGGTCACTGGGAAGGCGACCTGATCATCGGAGCGAAACACGGCTCCTCCATCGGGACACTGGTTGAGCGCAGCACCCGCTTCACGCTGCTGGTCCACCTCCCCGACGGCCATAATCCCCGGCTCGTCCAAGAAGCGCTCTTGGAGACCGTCAAGGACCTCCCTCCGCACCTGAAGCGCTCCCTGACCTGGGACCAGGGAGCGGAGATGGCGCATCATTACGCCTTCTCCGAGGCATCCGGCGTGCCCGTGTACTTCTGTGAGCCGCACAGTCCGTGGCAGCGGGGCTCGAACGAGAACACGAACGGACTGCTACGGCAGTACTTCCCCAAGGGCACCGACCTGTCGAGGTACACGAAGGAAGACCTGGCCGCCGCAGCCGCCGAGCTGAACGCCAGACCCAGGAAGACGCTCGGCTGGGAATCCCCAGCCGAGCGCTTCACCAACCTGCTGAACGACGACCCCAACAACCCCCGCGTTGCGACGATTTGTTGAATCCACC
>NZ_JBJZOH010000091.1:0-1352 GCF_047200595.1 Streptomyces sp. MS19
CCACGAACGCGCATCCGGCGAGGACGACCAGCAGGGCGACGCCGACGAGGGGCAGGAGAATGAGTGCGATTACGTGGGGCACGGGCCGCCGCTTCCTGGGAGAGGGGAGCGGGAGGCGCGGTTTTCCGTGCGGAATCTTGTTCCGGCTTCTTCGAGCATGCGGCGGACTACGGGGTAGGTCATCTTCGTCGCACCCATGAGATGGGCGATGCTGGCGCCGGCTTCGTACCACTCGCGAAGTGCGGTCATCAACGCGCTTCTCTCGCGGGAGTAATGGGGGAAGGGAATGTAGCCGACTTCCACTTCGAGCAGTTCCAGCCGTCGCCGCAAGGCTTCTTGTGACATGTGAGTACGCGCGATCATGCATCGGAGACTTGCGCCCGCTGTTGCCATGTGAAGGAGTTCACCATCTGAAAGGCGAGCGGGTTTTCTTGCGGAGTCGTTCATTCGAATCATCCTTCGGTGGGACCGCCCCCGCCGGGGGTTCGGACACCCAGCGGGGGCGGAGCTGTCTACTTGGCCTTGGACTCGATGCGGCGCCGCATGCGGGCGATCAGGTCGTGGCGGTCGGCGTTCTGGCGGTCGATGCTCCGCTCTTCGGCCCGCTCGTAGCTGTGCTGGGGCAGCCTGCCGCCGGTCGGCTTTCTGAAGGCCGATGGTTTGCTCACGGGGTCACCTTCACTTTCGTCATGTATGTGCGGGTAGTGGGCGCGGGGCGCCACCTGGGGCCGGTAGGTGGCGTGGCGAAGACGGGGACGGCGGACAGGGTGTACGTCATGTGCACGTCGCCGCGTCCCATCACCCGGTCCGGCCCTTCGGCCGTGACCACAAGCGGCTGGGCTTCGGCCAGAAGTGCCATACCGGCGGCAGTGGCATCGCCACTGGACGCCCACCCCCTGAGCCGCGCGCCCGGGTTGGGGTGGTCAGCGGGCATGAGGGAGAGGCATTCAAGCGGGAACGGCGATCCGAAAGGCTGTGGGTCGATCGCCCCCGCGATACGAAGCGCCTGCGCGGTGAGCCAGCGAAGCGCGAGGCGCGGGGATCTGGCATGGAAACAGCCGAACCGCCACGCCCAATCCGCCGATTCGACCGTGACACGGGAATCGCACCAGTAGGAGACGGGCCGGGCGCGAGAGCGGTGGATGGACACTACCTGCCGCCTTTCATGGCCGCACCCATTTTGGACTCAAGGTTGGTTTGCCTGACTCTTTCGCGAAGGTTCCTCATCGTTTCGCTTTCCGTGCTTTCCTCGCCTTCACGCGGCTCGGCGCTGTCCCCCTGCGTGTGCTCGCCCTGCCCATCCCGCCCCCCGGCAGTCTGAGCGGGCGCCGTCATCCGCCCGGCGCGCCCAG
>NZ_JBJZOH010000092.1:0-1231 GCF_047200595.1 Streptomyces sp. MS19
CCGTGTCCCGCGTGCGGGGCGGGGGGTGTGCGCCGCTCGACCCGTCCCGGACGGCATCCCGATGTCGTGGTGCCGTCCGGGGCGGTCCCTGCACCACCCGATGCAACGGCGAAAGGTGGACCAGTGATCAGCACTCTCGTTCGGGGACACCCCCCGGACTTCGCGAACCGCCCCCGTACGGGCACTCCCAGCGGGCACACTGCCAGTAGTGCCATTGGCACTGACTGTGCAACGGCGGCAGGGGGCACCATGTGGCGCAAGCCGGTAGGACGGGGCGGACGCGCCCCCGGTCGAAGCGGCAGTGCGACCGACTGCGAACTGTGGACGCACGCTGTATGCGGCGGTGTTCTCCCGGATCGCATCCTGAACGCCCTCAAGAAGAACCGCCAGGACGCGCCCGAGGCGAAGAAGCCGCCGCGCGGCCCGTCCTCGCCCCCGCCCGGAGGGCGTCCGCCGGGGCCGACCGCGCCGGACAAGAACCCGCCGGTGCCCCCGAACCCGCCCGTCGCGCCCCCGTACCTCCGGTTCGGATCGGACGGTACCGACGCGACGACTGAACCCCCGTACAAGAGGTTCGGTAGCGGTAAGCCCCCCGCCGCGGAGTAAGCGGCAGCAGTTCACGGCACATCCACCAGCCAGAAGTGGAGTTGCACAGTGACCACAGACACCCTTCGCCCGCCCGCCGGCACGGTGGCGCGGCGAGCGACCGAGATCCTGACCGCCATCAAGGCGGACCCGGAGTACCGGGCGTTCGAGACCGCCACCTTGGAGTACTCCTCCGACTGGGAGTGCTTCACCGGGTTTCCGGTGATCTCCCAGTGGCACCTTGAGAAGGACGCCCCCGCCCTGTTGGAAGAGGGGCTGCGCGCGCTGGTTCTCAAGGCGGCCGTCTACGAGATGACGGGCGACGAGCACGCGGCGGAAATCCCCGTCGCCGTGCCCGTGGACGAAATGTCACACGCGATGATCGCTCAGCCGCAGCTCTTGGCCCGCATCACCGCGCGCGTCGGCGTCAGCGTCATCCACCAGACCGACCAGGAACACACCGACTACAGGCACGGCGACTACACGCACGCCGCGTACATCGCCGCGTGGGGCGAACCGCCCGAGCGGTACTGGATCTCCCACGAGGAGACCGAGCGGCGCCGGGCGCATCTCGCCACGCGGTACGCCTCCATCGGACTCCGGCGCTCCGGCCGCGAACACAGCATCGATTTCGCCACGGTCTAGC
>NZ_JBJZOH010000093.1:0-1006 GCF_047200595.1 Streptomyces sp. MS19
TTCTCTGGCTGAACGTGATCGCCTGGGTACAGGGGGTGGGGTTCGTGGGGCGTGCGTCGGACTGGAGTCCGTTGGATCTGGAGGGGGACCCGACGCCGGGTGATCCGGGTGAGGTGCGGCGTCTGGCGGACGAGCTCCAGGAGTTCGCGGACGATGTGGGGGAGGCGCTGGGGAAGATCCGGTCGATGGCGTCGGATCGTGCGGTGCTGGACTGGGCGGGGTTGTCGGCGGAGGCGTTCCGCAGCGAGTTTGATGGTGTGCCGGGGAATCTGACGAAGTTGCAGGCTTCGTACGATTTGTGTGCGCGGGCGTTGCAGGGGTATTGGCCGAAGCTGGAGACGGCGCAGGGTCAGGCGGATCGTGCGTTGGAGCGGGCGGTCGTGGCGCAGGCTGATCTGGTGTCGGCGCGGGGTGCGTTGGGGGATGCGCAGGGGTGGGTGTCGCGTGCGGGGGAGGAGGCGGAGCGTCTTCAGCGGGAGGGGGAGCGGGCGGGTGCGCCTGCGCCGGATGAGGGGGAGGTGCGTGCGGCGGCGCGGGATCGGCGGGCGGCGGATGAGGCGCGGGGTGCGGCGCAGGGGCGGGTGGATGCGGCGGAGTCGTCGCTGGCTGCTGCGCGGGAGTTGGCGGAGCAGGCGCGGGCGATGCGGGAGGAGGCGGCACGGGAGGCGGCGCGGGATATCGACGAGGCGTCGGACGCGGGGATTCAGAACCGTAGTTGGTGGGAGAACCTGGTGCGGTGGGTCACTGAGGCGTGGGACACGCTGGTGGCGATCTGCAAGGTGATCGTGGCGGTGCTGGGGGTGATCGTTCTGATCATCGGGGGGCCGTTGGCGTGGGTGGTGCTGGCGGCGGCGGTGGTGGTGCTGGCGGACACGTTGATCAAGTTCGCGCGGGGTGAGGGGTCCCTGCTCGATGTGGCGTTCGCGGCGCTGGACTGTATTCCGGGGATGCGGGGGCTGACGACGCTGGGTGGTCTCGCCCGCGGCATCCGCGGCGGCATCGGCGC
>NZ_JBJZOH010000094.1:0-883 GCF_047200595.1 Streptomyces sp. MS19
CCGAGCCGGTCATGACGTCGATGAGGTGGACGGTCTCCCCGATCGTCGTCAACTGCGCGTTCGGCACGGCCGATTGCGCGAGGAAGCGGAGGAGGAACGCCTCCTCCGTCGGGTCGCTGATCCGGGCCGGGCCGTGCCGCGCGTCCCGGCGGGCCGGGGGGACGGCTGCCGCCCAGTGGGCGGGGTTGCCGAAGGCCGGCGCGGCGTGGACGCGGGCCGGCATGAACGAGACCGTTCCGGGGAGCAGCGGCCCCGCCGCACTGCCGTCCTCGGCGACGGTGAGCAGCACCCGCGCGTAGCCGTACAGCCAACCGCCCAGTGTCAGCAGGATCTTGCCCCCCGGCCGGGTCTGGGCGACGAGCGCGGGCGGCACGGTGCGGAAGGAGCATGCGGCGACCACCCGGTCGAAAGGCGCTTCCGGCCAGTACCCGTAGAGCCCGTCCGCCACGGCGAGCGTGGGGGAGTAACCGCAGGCGAAGAGGGCGTCGGCCGCCTGGGCGAGGCGGTGGTCGTCCACGTCGATGCTGGTCAGGTGGGTGGAGCCGAAGCGTTCGCAGGCGAGCGCGGTGGAGTAGCCGGTGCCGGTGCCGATCTCCAGGACCGTGTGCCCGTCTTCGATGTCGGCGTCCCCCCACATGCGCAGCACGAGGGAGGGAAGCGTGGCCGAGGAGGTCGGTACGCCACCGTGCCGCGTCGCGGGCGCCGCCCAGTCGGGCTCCTCGCCGTCGAACTGCGTGAGGAGCGTGGTGTCCTCGTACGCGGCTGTCAGCCAGTGCGTGCGGTCGAGCGCGGCGGTGACCGGCTCCCAGACGGGCAGACCATCACTGTCGGCCTGCCCGGACGGAAGGTAGAACCCAGGCGTGAACCGCTCCCGGGGCACCAC
>NZ_JBJZOH010000095.1:0-861 GCF_047200595.1 Streptomyces sp. MS19
CACGGAGGTCTTCGTGTCCCACCGTAATGCCCGGCTGACCGTCCACGGCAGACGGATCCTTATCGAGCGTGTCCGCTCGGGCCGCCCGGTCGCCCACGTGGCCGCCGAAATGGGCATCTCACGCACCACGGCCCACAAGTGGGTCCGCCGCTTCGCCGCCGAGGGCGAGCCGGGACTGCACGATCGTCCCAGCCGGCCACTGTCGACACCGCACCGCACCCCGGCTGACATCGAGGCCCGGGTGTGCGAGCTGCGCCAGGACCGCAAACTCGGCCCCGCCCGGATCGGCCCGGTCCTGGACATCCCGGCCTCGACCGTCCACCGGATCCTGACCCGGCACGGCCTGAACCGCCTGGCCTTCATGGACCGGCCCACCGGCCAGGTCATCCGCCGCTACGAACGCGAACGGCCCGGCGAACTGATCCACGTCGACGTCAAGAAACTCGGCCGGATCCCCGACGGCGGCGGCTGGCGCACCCACGGCCGCCAGGCCACCCGGGCCGGGAAACCGGGCGTCGGCTTCGACTACATCCACTCCGCCGTCGACGACCACACCCGCCTGGCCTACAGCGAAGTCCACCCCGACGAGAAAGCCGCCACCTGCGCCGCGTTCCTGCGCAGAGCAGCCGCCCACTTCGCCACCCTGGGCATCACCCGCATCGAACGTGTCCTGACCGACAACGCCTGGTCCTACCGCAAAAGCACCCTGTTCAAGCAGGCCCTGGCCGACCTCGGCGCCACCGGCAAACTCACCCGCCCCTACCGCCCCCAGACCAACGGCAAGGTCGAACGCTTCAACCGCACCCTCCTCGACGAATGGGCCTACCAACGGCCCTACACCACCAACACCGAACGCACCCA
>NZ_JBJZOH010000096.1:0-840 GCF_047200595.1 Streptomyces sp. MS19
AGCAGACCACATGTGCGGATTGAGGCCCCGGCGCCATAAGGTGCCAGGCGTGGCGACGAGATGAGCGCGGCTTCCGCTCACGAGCGAAGGCAGTCGGAGGAGGAACAGTGACAACGCCCCCAGGCGGACCATACGGCAACGAGTACCCGGCGCAGCCGCCGCACGGCGGAGGGCGCCCGGGGCGTTTCAACTTCCCCTCGGCCCCCAGCGGCTCGCGGCGTCGGCCCGCGCAGGACCAGCAGGACGTTCCCCAGGACGGCCCGCAGGACCCGCGGAACCGGCGCGACGGCACGCCCCCGCACGGGCAGCCGCCGCAGCGCCGCCCCCACGCCGAGCCCGCACGCCCCGAACGCCCCGTCCCCGCGGCGGACGGCCACGGCGGCGGGGGCACGCGGGACTGGACCCCGCCCACCGCCCGGCAGAACCCGCCCTCGGGCCGGCGTCCCGCGGACGTCGAGCCGCAGCAGCCGCTCGTCCGCCCGTACGCGATGACCGGTGGCCGGACCAGGCCGCGGTACCAGCTGGCGATCGAGGCGCTGGTGAGCACCACCGCCGACCCGGTGCAGCTCCAGGGCCAGCTCCCCGAGCACCAGCGGATCTGCCAGCTCTGCTACGAGGTCAAGTCCGTCGCGGAGGTTTCCGCGCTGCTCTCCATCCCTCTGGGGGTGGCCCGGATTCTGGTGGCCGACCTGGCCGAGGCCGGGCTCGTCGCCATTCACCAGCCGGGTCATGAAGGCGATCCGGGTGGCCAGCCAGATGTGACACTGCTCGAAAGGGTGCTCAGTGGACTTCGCAAGCTCTAACGACGCCGGTCTCACCGCGCCGTCCCGGTCCACGACC
>NZ_JBJZOH010000097.1:0-804 GCF_047200595.1 Streptomyces sp. MS19
CGTCTCGACCATGACGCGGAGCACCTGGTTCTTCGTCCAGTCAGGATGCGCCGACCAGATCAGCGCGGCCGACGCCGACGCGATCGCGGTGGCACTACTGGTACCGCCGCGTTCCTTGATGCAGACCGCCTCGCCGACACCCGTGCACCCTCGCCGGGGCACCTCATCGCCTGGGGAGGCGAGCGCGACCTGGGGACCGTACGTCGAGTACCCGGCCCGCTCGCCGTTCCTGTCCACGGCACCGATACCGACGACGCCCTGGCGATTCGAGGGCTCCACGGGTTCGTTGTCAGCCTCGCCCGCATTACCGGTAGCGGCAAAGATCAGGACGCCCGCGCGGGCCGCGATTTCCAGGGCGTCTCCGAGTTGGTCATGCGTGGCGATCCCGTCCGCCCCGATGGAAAGGCTGATGATCTGCGCGCCTTCTTCAACCGCGTAACGGATGCCCTCGGCTATCGGGTCGAGCACCCGGACAGTCACTCCGTCTTGGCCGTCATCGGCGCGGACAGGCAGGATTCTGACACCGGGAGCGAGCCCTCGGACGCCGCCTCCCGCGCCGGTGCCCGCGATGAGCGAGGCCATGGCAGTGCCGTGGTCGACCCCGTCGGCGCTCGGCTCCTCACCTCCCGGGACCAGATCCGTACCGTCGAGAACCTGCCCTTCCAACTCAGGCAGCGAGTCGTCCACCCAGCTGTCGATGACGGCGACGGTGATGCCTTCTCCCCGCGTGTGCTCCCAGATCTCTTCGAGGCGGAATGTGGAGGCGTACCAGGGGTTGTCGGGGCTGTCCGCATGTGACGGAGA
>NZ_JBJZOH010000098.1:0-820 GCF_047200595.1 Streptomyces sp. MS19
CCTCCGTCACATGCGGACAGCCCCGACAACCCCTGGTACGCCTCCACATTCCGCCTCGAAGAGATCTGGGAGCACACGCGGGGAGAAGGCATCACCGTCGCCGTCATCGACGGCAGAGTGGACGACTCCATGCCTGAGCTGGAAGGGCAGGTTCTCGACGGTACCGATCTGGTCTCCGAGGGCGAGGATCCGGACAACGACGCCACCTTTCACGGCACCGGTATGGCGTCACTCATCGCCGGTACCGGCGCTCAAGGAGGTGTCCGAGGGCTCGCTCCTGGTGTCAGAATCCTGCCTGTCCGCGCCGATGACGGCCAAGACGGGCTGACCGTTCGCACGTTCGATCCCATCGCTGAAGGAATCCGTTACGCGGTCGAAGAAGGCGCGCAGGTCATCAACATCTCCCTTGTGAACTCCGGGTTCGGTGTGGGTGACGAGCTCGGAGAGTCCCTGGAGTTGGCTGCTCGCGCAGGAGTCCTGATCTTCGCCGGTGCCGGCAATGATGGTGAGGCGGACAACGAGCCTTTGCCGCCCGCCGACCGGGAGGGTGTCGTCGGGGTCGGCGCTGTCGACAGGAATGGGGAGCGGGCCGGGTACTCGACCTACGGGCCGCAAGTGGCGTTCGCCGCGCCAGGGAACGACGTGCCGTGGCGTTGTCCCGATCTCGACGGGCCGGTCTGCATCGACCCGCTCGGCGGTACCAGTAGTGCCACCGCGATCGCGTCGGCGTCGGCTGCGCTGATCTGGTCGGCGCATCCTGACTGGACGAAGAACCAGGTGCTCCGCGTCATGGTCGAGACAGCCGTGCGGACCGAAGACA
>NZ_JBJZOH010000099.1:0-800 GCF_047200595.1 Streptomyces sp. MS19
CGTTCGGGGGCGGGTTCGGTGGTGTCGGGCAGGGGCCACAGGACGCGGAGCAGGACCGCTAACGCGAGTGCTATGAGCAGGGCGAGCAGGGTCGGCCGCCCTGGCCAGGTCCGGTCCACGGGGGACTCCGTATCAGTCATCGGGATCGGTGAAGATACGGAAGGCGAGTTCGGCCTCGCCGGGGAGGGCGGCGCGGCGGGCGGCGGCCTGGTCGAGCGTGGCGAACACACCCAGGCCTGTGGCGACGTCCGCCGGATCGGGCGCCGCCAGGTCGAAGTCCTCGGGCGGCTCACCGAGGGCGATCAACGCGCGCCGGTAGAACGCCCACCAGCGCCGGTCCGCCCCGACGAGCAGCCGCCGCGCGGCACCGGCCGGACCGAGCCCGGCCACCGCACCCGCCGCCGCCCCCAACACCCCGGCCACCACCAGCCCACGCACCACGCCGCCTCCACGTCCGTTGTCCGCCCGCCGGTATGACGGGCTCCTCACCCTGCTCCACCACCCCGCGCCACCGCCGCCCCAACAGCGAACGCGGCGCCCTGCACCACCCCTTACGGCGACGCGGCACCTCCCCCGGCGCCACATACAGCCCGTCCTCACCCCAACCCGGCGCAGCCAACTCCCGGTAGTCGGCAACCATCCCGCGCAGCCGCTCCACACACCGCCCACACCCGAACAGCGGCGCCTCAGCGGGCGGATCAGCCGTGGACACGACCCCCAGGCGCATCACCAACCCGATCCGGTGCCCACACCACAGCCAACACGCCCCGACGACCCACTCGTTGCCGTCACTCACGCGC
>NZ_JBJZOH010000100.1:0-793 GCF_047200595.1 Streptomyces sp. MS19
AAGGGCGACCCCGCAAAGGAGCACTGTGGTGGACAGCGCGACGAGAAGCCGTCGGCTGTGCCTCCGCGACGCGGACCTCAGGCGTAACGTCACGATGGGGTGTCCCTCTCCCTCTGAGTCCTGTCCTCCTGGCCGGAGTCGCGGCGGCGCCTTCGCTTGGGCCGGCGTCCCCGCCCGGTGATCCCACCGGCACGGCCCGCGTCGCGCACTGTCGGACGGCCGGAAGTGGTTTCCTTCCCGGCAGTGCCGGACACTCGGGCGTCGCGGAAGGCGTCCGCGCGGTAGCCGGTCGAACCGGCCACCGGAGAGCGCCCGACGAGTCCGCCACCAGGTCCGCGCACGGCGCCCGTCCCCGGGTCGCGTTGGGCAGGGACCGTCCCGACGCCCAGAGAACCACCTCGGGGAATTCCCTTGGTCAGTCTTTCCGCCGGGCGGGGGATGCCCCCGACGATGCCACTGCGCGGCGGCGAGGCGGACGCGTACCGCCCAGCGCCCTGCCCCGGGCCCATCGGGCGGCCCACGGGAGCCGACCGCCCGGCTACCGGGTCATTGGCAGTCCGGGGCAGCGAGGAGGGTGCGTTCCTCGCCCCCTGTCCTGCGGAGTGGTCGCGGGGGTACGGCCCTCCGGGCCCGCCAGGTGTCTGTGGTCCGTAGCGGCCGGTCTGACCGTTCCACCGCCCCTGCGTTCCCTGGGCGGGAGGCGGAAACGGAACGAACGTGTCGCCGGGTACCGCAGTCCTGCCGACGGGCGGCATCTGGGCTCGTTCCCCAGTGGACTGCGGCGGCAGCAGAC
>NZ_JBJZOH010000101.1:0-584 GCF_047200595.1 Streptomyces sp. MS19
GCCAGCCGGCGATGGCGTCCCCCGCCGAGTTGGCGACGCCGCGCCGGGTGTTGTCGAGCTGGATCAGCACCTCGTCCATCGTGGTGGTGAGAGTGGTGATGCTCTCCTCACTGACGACGACGTCCTGGCCGGCGCCTGCGGCATCCGTCATGTCGAACCCCTCCTCTTGTCGGTCACTTGCTGCGGACATCGGCGGCAGCTCGCCGCCGTAGTACGGCGGCGGTGGTGACACCGCCGACCAGGACGGCGCCGGCGAGGCCGAACAGCACGACCGGCCCCGACCCTCCCCCGCCGTCCGAAGCCTGTTCGAAGATCCGGGGCAGGGCGTCCGCGTCCTCGCGGGTCTGGTCCTCCGGCTCCTCACCGGCGGCGCCGCCCTCGTTCTCGCCGCTCCCCTCGGCGTCGTCCTCCGGCGCGGTGGGCTCCGCGCTGGGGGGCGGGTCGAGGGACCGTTCGTACTGGGCGAACAACGGGTTGACGTCGGGATCGCCCGGGTCGCCCTCGCCGTCGAGGATCACCCGGTCCGGGCGGATCATCCCGTGGCCGGTGTAGTCGTCCCTGATCTGGTCATCGGTCCGCACGGC
>NZ_JBJZOH010000102.1:0-583 GCF_047200595.1 Streptomyces sp. MS19
CCCGACAGGGCCATGCGGCCTTTGTGGGCGAGGAAGTTGCGCAGGGAGGTCTTGAGGACGGTCATGAGGTGCGTCCCTTGGCGTCGAAGTGGCGCATGCGGTCGAGGACGCGGTCGGCGGTGGGCTGGTGCATCTCGTCGACGATGCGGCCGTCGGCGAGGAAGACGATGCGGTCGGCGTACGCGGCGGCGGCGGGGTCGTGGGTGACCATGACGATGGTCTGGCCGAGTTCGTCGACGGAGCGGCGCAGGAACTGGAGGACTTCGGAGCCGGCGCGGGAGTCGAGGTTGCCGGTGGGCTCGTCGCCGAAGATGATGTCGGGGCGTGCGGCGAGGGCGCGGGCGACGGCGACGCGCTGCTGCTGCCCGCCGGAGAGCTGCGCGGGGCGGTGCTTGAGCCGCCCGGCCAGGCCGACCGTGTCGATGACCCGGTCCAGCCACTCCCTGTCGGGTTTGCGGCCGGCGATGTCCATGGGCAGCGTGATGTTCTCCAGCGCGTTCAGCGTCGGCAGCAGGTTGAACGCCTGGAAGATGAACCCGATCCGGTCCCGCCGCAGCCTGGTGAGCCGCTTGTCCTTCAGCCC
>NZ_JBJZOH010000103.1:0-519 GCF_047200595.1 Streptomyces sp. MS19
GATCGAAAGCTCCCCCCACATGAGCACCATTGACCGCCTCGCCGATCACTTGCCATCAGCTCGGAGGAGCCATGATCACCCCGCCCCCTTCCCAGGGCTCGTACGGTGCGTCGCATCATTACGGCTCGTTCGACGACGAGGGCGACCAGCCCCTGGTGCGTCCCTACGCGATGACCGGTGGCCGGACCAGGCCGCGGTACCAGCTGGCGATCGAGGCGCTGGTGAGCACCAGCGCCGACCCGGTGCAGCTCCAGGGACTCCTTCCCGAGCACCAGCGGATCTGCCACCTGTGCCTTGAGGTGAAGTCCGTCGCGGAGGTTTCCGCGTTGCTCTCCATCCCTCTGGGGGTGGCCCGGATTCTGGTGGCCGACCTGGCCGAGGCCGGGCTCGTGGCGATCCACCAGCCGGGTAACGAGGGCGAGGGTGGCCAGCCAGATGTGACACTGCTCGAAAGGGTGCTCAGTGGACTTCGCAAGCTCTGACGGCGCGGCGAGCCCGCCCTCGGCCCGGAACACCACG
>NZ_JBJZOH010000104.1:0-482 GCF_047200595.1 Streptomyces sp. MS19
TCCGCGAAGATCGTGATCGCGGGTGGGTTCGGTGTGGGGAAGACCACGTTTGTGGGGTCGGTGTCGGAGATCAATCCGCTGCGGACCGAGGCCGTGATGACGTCGGCGTCCGCGGGGATCGACGATCTGACGCACACGGGTGGGAAGACGACCACGACGGTCGCGATGGACTTCGGCCGTATCACGCTGGACCAGGACTTGATCCTGTACCTGTTCGGTACGCCGGGTCAGGACCGTTTCTGGTTCATGTGGGACGACCTGGTGCGTGGTGCGATCGGTGCGGTGGTGCTGGTGGACACCCGCCGTCTCGCGGACTGTTTCCCGGCGGTGGACTACTTCGAGAACAGTGGCCTGCCGTTCGTCATCGCCCTCAACGGTTTCGACGGGCACCAGCCCTACTCGCCGGAAGAGGTCCGCGAGGCGTTGCAGATCGGTCCGGACGCGCCGATCATCACCACCGACGCACGCCACCGCGCCGAGGC
>NZ_JBJZOH010000105.1:0-456 GCF_047200595.1 Streptomyces sp. MS19
CGGGTGCGGAGGGCGGGCGGGGGCTTGGGCTGATCGCCGGGCTGTGTCTGGCGTGGGGTGTGGATGTGGGTGCGGAGAGCAAGTCGGTGTGGGCGTTGCTTCCGGCGGTGGTGTCGTGAGCGGGCGGTGGGTGTCGGGCGTCGGTGTTGTCCGGGAGGTTGCGGTGGCGCTGGTCGCGGGGCGGCAGTGCTGGCGGTGTGGTGACGGGGGTGGGGAGTTGGCGGTGCACGGCGAGCTTGTCGGGGAGGCGGGGGCGGTGCCGTTGTGGATCTGCCGGGAGCGGTGTGTGGGGGAGTTGGAGGCGCTGTACCGGGCGACGGTGCGGCAGGGAGGGGCGGGGCGGTGACGGGACCGGGGCGTTGGTGGGCTGTGGGCGGGTGGACGGCCGGGGTACTGGCCGGGCTCGGGCTGGTGTGGATGGCCGCCGGGCTGGGGCTGGTGTGGGTGTTCGTGCGG
>NZ_JBJZOH010000106.1:0-448 GCF_047200595.1 Streptomyces sp. MS19
GGCTGGCAGGAACGGGCCGCCGAAGATCCGCATGCCGGAGGCGGCGGTGGCCGGGACATGAAGGTGTAAGCGGACCTGGGGGGGACATGCCGAACTACGAGTACTACTCGCACAGAGAACTCGCCGCGGCGCTGGAAAGCGCCGATCCACTGGGGCTTGCGTATCTCGGCAAGCGGCTGCGGTGGTTGGCTCCCGAGCTTTCCGAGACCGGTGCGTCGATCGCCCTCCAGATGACCAACGTCGCATGGCAGGGCGAGACGGCGGACGTCTTCCGCGCCTGGGGCAAGCACTTCCACAAGCAGTCTCAGGCACTGGGCCAGTACGTCGAAACCATGGGTCAGAGCATGGAACACGCCGGCCAGGCGGTGTGGGAGGCCCGTGCGGCGATGCCGGAGGCACCTCCGGCGGTCGTGGTGAACGACCCGCTCGACGGAACGCCCCTGGGCGA
>NZ_JBJZOH010000107.1:0-433 GCF_047200595.1 Streptomyces sp. MS19
AGGAGCGTTAGTGTGAGGCCGATGAGCCAGGCGGCGCAGAACCTGAACTGGTTGATCACCAGTTTCGTGGAGAACACCCCGGGGGTGTCGCACACGGTGGTGGTGTCTGCCGATGGTCTTCTTCTGGCGTTGTCCGAGGGGTTTCCGCGGGATCGTGCGGATCAGTTGGCGGCGGTGGCTTCGGGGCTGACGTCGTTGACCGCGGGTGCGTCGCGGATCTTCGAGGGTGGTGCGGTGAATCAGACGGTGGTGGAGATGGAGCGTGGTTTCCTCTTCATCATGTCGATCTCGGACGGTTCGTCGTTGGCGGTGCTGGCGCATCCTGAGGCGGACATCGGTCTGGTGGGGTATGAGATGGCGTTGCTGGTGGATCGTGCCGGTAGCGTTCTCACGCCCGATCTCCGTGCCGAACTCCAGGGCAGCCTGCTCAACT
>NZ_JBJZOH010000108.1:0-428 GCF_047200595.1 Streptomyces sp. MS19
ATGTGGTGGTGGGTGGCGAGTGTGGCGGCGTGGCGTACGGGGGCCAGGTCGGGTGGTGCGGCGGCGAGCAGCAGTGAGCCGGGGGTGAGTACGCGGGCGAGGGTGCGGAGGATGCGGGCCGGGTCCCCGGCGCGGGACAGTGCCTCGGGCAGCAGGACACAGACCGGCAGCGCCCGGTCGTACCCGCCTTCGTCGGCCGCGAGTGCGAGCGCGCGCACCGGATCGGCGGCGATGTCTGCCCGGAGCACGGTCCCCGGGTACGCGCCCGCCCGCAGGTGGGCGGCGGCGATCGGGTCGGGTTCCAGGTAGACCACGGTGACCGCGTCGCCGGTTGCGCGCTGGGCGGTGGTGTGCAGATCCGGGCCCGAGGTGTGCGCCGTGGGGTAGCCGTAGTCGGTGACGAGGACCTGCCTGACGCCGAGTTCCCC
>NZ_JBJZOH010000109.1:0-442 GCF_047200595.1 Streptomyces sp. MS19
GCTCAACCGCCAGGAAGCCATCGGCGTCATGGAACGCCTCGCCTCCAACTACCGGGTGGCAGCCGAGAGACTCCAGCGAGCCTGGGAACCAGAGTTCACACTGCCCTACGTCAACCTCAAAGGTGTCGCTGATTACGACCCCGCACCGCCCACGACCACAGGCCTGTACGACGCCTCCGGCTACGACACGAGCGGAGAGTCCGGAACGGCGCCGGGCGGTGTCAATGGCGCTGGCCAGGCGGATACGGGAAGGTTCACGCAGTCCGGTACGCGGCCGGGGATGAACTCTTTCCTCCCGCCCTACGGCCCGGGGGCGACCGAGCCGATCCCACCGACGTACTACCCACCACTCGGGGACGACCGAATCGGTACTTCACTGGACTCGGTTCCAGGGGACTCCGCCACCGGTCTGCTGCCGCCGCAGTCCACTGGGGAACCACCG
>NZ_JBJZOH010000110.1:0-421 GCF_047200595.1 Streptomyces sp. MS19
ACTCAACCGCCAGGAAGCCATCGGCGTCATGGAACGCCTCGCCTCCAACTACCGGGTGGCAGCCGAGAGACTCCAGCGAGCCTGGGAACCAGAGTTCACACTGCCCTACGTCAACGTCGATGGCTTCGGTAACGTCAAGTCCTTGCCGGCTGAAACCCAGATTCCGCGCGGTACGACCGGTGACGACCCGAGCGGGTCCCGGGGCGCGCTGGGTGGCGTAAGCAGTGTCGGCCAGGCGGGTACCGGTAGCTTCACTGAGACTGTCACGCGTCCCGGGGCCAACCCTGTTCTTCCTTCCTACAACTCGGGAGCGACGGGGCCGATGCCGTGGGCGTATCCCCCGCCGCTCGGGGATGACCGTGTCGGCACTTCACTGGACTCGGTTCCAGGGGACTCCGCCACAAGTCTGCTGCCGCCACAA